>NZ_CP045480.1:672500-1008750 GCF_009429145.1 Amycolatopsis sp. YIM 10
CTGACCGGCAGCCCGCCGTTCAAGGGCGACGTGCCCGCGGTGATCAAGGGGCACTTGCAGGGGGAGCCGCCGTCGGTGTCCAGGGTGGTCTCGCTGCCGACCGCGGTCGACGCGGTGATCCGCAAGGGCATGGCGAAGAGCGCGGGTGACCGGTACGGCAGCTGCGTGGAGCTGATCGCCGCGGCCCGCCGTGCGATGGAAACCGCGCAACCGGCCGCCGCCGGTCCGCCGTCGCAGCCGGTGCCCGCCGGACCGCCGTCACAACCGCAACCGGTTGCCGTCAGCTCGCCGGCGCAGCAGAGTGCACCTCAACGACCACAGGGCGAGGGGGCCCGGATGCACCCGTACGGACAAGGCGGTCCTCAGCAACCGCAGCAGCAACCGCCGCCCGGCTACGGGCCGCCGCCCCAGGGCATGCCACCGCAGCAGCAGGGCATGCCGCCGCAGGGAATGCCTCCCCAGGGCTATGGCGCTCCGCCGCCCGGGTACGGCCAGCCGAACATGCCGCCCCAGGGCATGCCACCCCAGGGCATGCCCCCGCAGGGCATGCCGCCGCAGGGACCACCGCCCGGATACGGCCCGCCGCCCGGCGACCCGATGCGGCTGCGCCCGCCGTCCCCCGCGGGTGGTTCCCCGTGGGAGGAGAAGAAGAGCGGTGGCAAGGCCTGGCTGATCTGGCTGATCGTCGGCCTTGTCGTGGTGGCCGGTGGCATCGTGCTGGTGCTCGTGCTCACCCGCGGCGACGACAGCGCCGGGACCAACACCCCGACCGATCGCGGGACCAACCAGCCCGCGCCGTCCATCCCGGTCGGTGAGGGCCCGGCGACCGGGCAGCCGGGTGAGACCGGCGGCAACAAGCCACCGCCCACTTCCATCCCGATCAAGCCTGGCGGCTGACCAGGCTTTCTTGCACTCGCCCCCGGAGAGTGCTAAACAGGTTTTAGCACTCGGTATGCCTGAGTGCCAGTCGGGTGGTCACACGGCCGCCCGCCTGAAAGGTCGGGACGGTGAGGCCGGGCCGGGAAACCGAGCCGGTCGTCCGTCGCGGGCACCGCACCTGGCCGAGGAAGTGTTCCTGCCGCCCCCGTACGAGGTGGCGGCGCCCAATATCGGAGGACCACACCGTAATGGCCAAACTGATCGCGTTCGACGAGGACGCCCGCCGCGGTCTTGAGCGCGGCCTCAACACCCTCGCCGAAGCCGTCAAGGTGACGCTCGGCCCGCGTGGCCGCAATGTCGTGCTCGAAAAGAAGTGGGGCGCGCCGACGATCACCAACGACGGTGTCTCCATCGCCAAGGAGATCGAGCTCGAGGACCCCTGGGAGAAGATCGGGGCCGAGCTCGTCAAGGAAGTTGCCAAGAAGACCGACGACGTCGCGGGTGACGGCACCACCACCGCCACCGTGCTCGCCCAGGCCCTCGTCCGCGAGGGGCTGCGCAACGTGGCCGCCGGCGCCGACCCGATCAGCCTCAAGCGCGGCATCGAGCAGGCCGTCGAGGCCGTCATCGAGCAGCTGCACAAGGCCGCCAAGGACGTCGAGACCAAGGAGCAGATCGCCGCGACTGCTTCCATCTCGGCTGCCGACCGCACCATCGGTGAGCTGATCGCCGAGGCGCTGGACAAGGTCGGCAAGGAAGGTGTCGTCACCGTCGAGGAGTCGAACACCTTCGGGCTCGAGCTCGAGCTGACCGAGGGTATGCGCTTCGACAAGGGCTACATCTCCGGTTACTTCGTGACCGACGCCGAGCGTCAGGAAGCCGAGCTGGAGGACCCCTACGTCCTGCTGTACGGCTCCAAGATCTCCAACGTCAAGGACGTGCTGCCGCTGCTGGAGAAGGTCATCCAGTCCGGCAAGCCGCTGCTGATCATCTCCGAGGACGTCGAGGGCGAGGCCCTGGCCACCCTGGTCGTCAACAAGATCCGCGGCACCTTCAAGTCCGTCGCCGTCAAGGCGCCCGGCTTCGGTGACCGCCGCAAGGCCATCCTGCAGGACATCGCGATCCTGACCGGTGGCCAGGTGATCTCGGAGGACGTCGGCCTCAAGCTGGAGAACGCGGACCTGTCGCTGCTGGGCCGCGCCCGCAAGGCGGTCATCACCAAGGACGAGACGACCATCGTCGAGGGTGCCGGTGACGCCGACCAGATCCAGGGTCGCGTGAACCAGATCCGCGCCGAGATCGAGAACTCGGACTCGGACTACGACCGCGAGAAGCTGCAGGAGCGGCTGGCCAAGCTGGCCGGCGGCGTGGCCGTGATCAAGGCCGGTGCCGCCACCGAGGTCGAGCTGAAGGAGCGCAAGCACCGCATCGAGGACGCGGTGCGCAACGCCAAGGCCGCCGTCGAAGAGGGCATCGTCGCCGGTGGTGGCGTCGCGCTGCTGCAGGCCGCCGAGGCCGCCTTCGCGGGCCTGAAGCTCGAGGGTGACGAGGCGACCGGCGCGAACATCGTCAAGGTCGCCGTCGAGGCTCCGCTCAAGCAGATCGCGATCAACGCCGGCCTCGAAGGCGGCGTTGTGGTGGAGAAGGTCAAGGGCCTGCCGCAGGGCCACGGCCTGAACGCCGCCACGGGTGTCTACGAGGACCTGCTCGCCGCCGGCGTGCCGGACCCGACCAAGGTCACCCGCTCCGCGCTGCAGAACGCCGCCTCCATCGCGGCGCTGTTCCTGACCACCGAGGCTGTCGTCGCGGACAAGCCGGAGAAGGCTTCCGCCGCTCCGGCCGACCCGTCCGGCGGCATGGGTGGCATGGACTTCTGAGTCCAGCCAGGCGCTAGTCGCAACGGCCCGGTCCACGCTCGCGTGGGCCGGGCCTTGTGCTGTCCGGGGTGCGGGCCGCGGTGGGCACGCGGGTCAGCTCGCGGTGTCCGTGGTGTCTTCGGGCATCAGGATCCAGCAGGCGGCGTAGACGAGCACCGGGGTGCCGACGCCGAAGATGGTGGCGGCGACGAGCAGGATGCGCAGGATCGCGGCGTCCACGCCGAGCATGCGCGCCCAGCCGCCGCACACCCCGGCCAGCATCTTGTCGGTCGAGCTGCGGCGGAGCTTCTTGGTCTCGGGCTGGTACACGTTGTTCGTCATGACTCCATGGTGCGGGCGCGCTGACCTGCGGACATCAGGGAACTGCCCTGGCCGGACCCGGAATCGGAACCCTGAGAGTGTGGTTGGCTTCGGGTATGACGGTTCGGAAAACGGCGCTCTGGCTGGTCGCACTCGCTCTGCTCGGCATGGGAACGGCGAGCGCGGCGGCCCCGGTGAGCCACTCCCGCAGCGAACTCGACCGCATTCTCGCCCGCGGTGAGGTGAAGGTCTGCTCCACCGGCGACTACCGCCCCTTCACCTACCGCGACCCGGCCACCGGGCAGTGGAGCGGGATCGACGTGGACATGGCCGGTGACTTCGCGAAGCGCCTCGGCGTGCGGCTGACCATCGTGCCGACCACCTGGAAAACGCTGGTCGACGACCTCGGCCGCACCTGCGACCTGTCCATGGGCGGCATCTCGATCACCCTCGACCGCGCCAAGCGCGCCTTCTACACCGAGGCCTACGTCAAGGACGGCAAAACCCCGATCACCCGCTGTGAGAACGCCGAGCGGTTCCAGACCCTGGAGCAGATCGACCAGCCGGGCGTGCGGGCGATCGTCAATCCCGGCGGCACGAACGAGCAGTTCGCCGACGCCAACCTCAAGCAGGCCACCATCGTCCGCCACCCGGACAACAACACCATCTTCACCGAGATCATCGAGGGCCGCGCCGACCTGATGATCACCGACGCGGTGGAGACCCGCTGGCAGGCCAAGCAGCACCCGGAGCTGTGCTCGGTGCACCCCGACGAGCCGTTCACCTTCGCCGAGAAGGCCTACCTGCTGCCGCGCGGGGACGTGGTGCTCCAGGAGTGGGTGGACCAGTGGCTGAACCTGGCCCGCAACGACGGCACCTACGACCGGTTCGCCGAGGCCTGGATCGGCTGAACGCGCGCCAGCCGGTCGAGCCACCACGCGGCCCGGTCCGGTGGGGCCGGTACCGCGTGGGCCAGGTCCGGTTCCGGGGCCCGGCGCGGCACCGGCAGGTAACCGTCCACAGGGGACAGTGGAGTCGAGGTGACATCGTTGGACAGCAGGGCGGCCGTGCCGAGTCCGCAGGCGAACTCCAGTGACGGCAGCGCACCGGCCAGCGCCAGCCCGGCGGCCAGGCCGACGCTGCTCTCCACCGCCGAGGACACCACGCACGGCAGGCCGCAGGCTTCGGCGACGCGCAGCGCCCGCCGCACCCCGCCCAGCGGCGCGACCTTGATCACCGCCACGTCGGCGGCCCCGGCGACGGCCACCTTCAGCGGGTCCTCGGCGCGCCGGATCGACTCGTCCGCGGCGATCCGCACGTCCACCCGCCGCCGGACGGCGGCCAGTTCCTCGATGGAGGCGCACGGCTGCTCGGCGTACTCCAGCCCGCCCGCCGCGCGGTCCAGCTCGCGGATGGCGTGCACCGCCTCGTCGACCTCCCACGCCATGTTGGCGTCGACCCGGATCTTGCCGCCGGGGCCGAGCGCCGAGCGCACCGCGGCCACCCGGTCGCAGTCCTCGGCGAGCGTGGTGCCCTGGCCGGCCACCTTCACCTTCGCCGTGCCGCAGCCGGAAGCGGCGACGAGGTCGTGCGCGCGCTCCGGGGTGAGCACCGGCACCGTGGCGTTGACCGGGATCCGCTCGCGCACCGGTTCCGGCCAGCCCCGCTCACCGGCTTCCACCGCCGACGCCAGCCATGGCACGCTCTCCGCGTCGGAGTACTCGGCGAACGGGCAGAACTCGCCCCAACCCGCTTCTCCCCGCAGAAGCACACCTTCCCGGGTGGTGATGCCGCGGAAGCGGTGGCGCATCGGCGCCGCGTAGACCAGTACCGATGGCGAGGAGGACATGGACCACATGGTGGCAAACCCGGGACCGGCGCTCGAGTTCGGTGTGCTCGGGCCGGTCGAGGTGCGGGACGGCGGCGTGCCGATCTCGGTCGGCGGCAGCAAGCCGCTGATCGTGCTGGCCGGGTTGCTGCTGCGGGCGAACCGGGTGGTCGGCGTCGACGAGCTGTCGTGGTGGTTGTGGGACAGCGACGAGTCGCGCTGGTCGAAGGGCGCGCTGCAGACCTACGTGCTGCGGGTGCGGCGGGCACTCGGCGAGCACGCCAGGATCCGCACCGAACGCGGTGGTTACCTGCTGGAGGTGGCGCCGGAGGCGCTGGACCTCGGGCGGTTCCGCGCCGGGGCCGAGCGGGGCAGGCAGGCCGCCGAGCGCGGTGAGCTGCGCGAAGCCGCGGCCGCCTTCGCCAAGGCGCTGGCCCAGTGGCGCGGGCCCGCGTTGTCCAATGTGGATTCCGACGCGCTGCTCCGCGACGAGGTCGGCCAGCTCGACGACGAACGGCTCAGCGTGCGCGAGCAGTGGGCGGAGGTGATGCTCGGCCTCGGTGAGCACCACGCGGTCGTGCCGAGGCTGATCGCGCTGGCCAGGGAGAACCCGCTGCGGGAACGCCTGCACGAGCAGCTCATGCTGGCCCTGCACCGATCCGGGCGGCAGGCCGACGCGCTGGCCGTGTTCCGCTCGATCAGCACCGCGCTGACCGAGGAACTCGGCCTCGACCCGGGGCCGTCGCTGCGACGGGCGCACCAGGCGGTGCTCGCCGGTGAGCACGGCACGCACCTACGTCAGCGTGGCGAAACCCTGGTGCCGCGCCAGCTGCCCGGTGACTTCGCCGGGTTCACCGGCCGCCGCGACGCGCTGGCCAAGCTCCGCGAGCTGGTCCGTGCCGAATCGGCGCCGATCGCCTCGATCGAGGGCATGGGCGGCGTCGGCAAGACCACGCTGGCCGTGCACTTCGCCCACGAGGTCGCCGAGCACTATCCGGGCGGGCAGCTCTACACCGATCTGCGTGGTTACGGCCCCGGAACCGCGCTCGAACCGCTGGCCGCGCTCGAGATGATGCTGACCGCGATGGGCGTGCCCGCCGACGAAATGCCGTCCGGGCTGGCCGAGCGCTCGGCGCTGTGGCGCACGCACACGGCGAGCCGCCGGGTGCTGGTGGTGCTGGACAACGCGGGCAGCACCGAGCAGGTGCGCCCGCTGCTGCCCGGCACCGGCTGCCTGGTGCTGGTGACCAGCCGGTCGCGGCTGCGGTCGATGGCCGCGGTGCACGGCGCCCGCCGCATCCCGCTGGAGGAACTGCCGGTGGCGGACGCGGTCGACCTGCTCGCGGGCATCGTCGGCCGGGCCGCGGTGCGGGCCGATCCGATCGCCGCCCGCGAGTTCGTCGCGCGCTGTGGCCGGTTGCCGCTGGCCATCCGGATCCTGGCGGTGCGCGCCGCGCAGTTCCCCGAGGTGCCGGTGGCCGACTTTGTCGCCGACTTCGACGGCGAACAGGACAAACTGGACTCGTTCGACCTCAACGACGGTGACGAAACCGATCTGCGCGCGGTGTTCGCTCGCTCGTACCACGCGCTGGACGGAGTTTCGGCGCGCCTGCTGCGGTTGCTCGGATTGCCGGAGGAGGAACAGGACTTCACCGCCGCGTCGGCCGCGGCGCTGGCCGGGGTCGGCCTGCGGGAGGCGCGGATGGCGCTGGACCGGCTGTCCTCGGCGTACCTGATCGCCGAGCCACGCCCCGGCCGGTACCAGTTCCACGACCTGATCCGCGAGTTCGCCGCGGACCTGTGCCGCCGCACGGAAAGCGACGAGGCGCGGGGAGCGGCGCTGGCCAGGTTGCTCTCGTGGGCGCTCGACAGCACCGTCGAAGCCGCGCGCCGCCTGCGACCCGGCCGCCGCTACGAGCTGATCCCGCATCGGGGCCTGGTCCCGCACGAAACCTTTCCCGACCGCACGGCCGCGCTGACCTGGCACGACGACGAGGCGGGCAATCTCGCCGCGCTGGTCAGGCTGGCCAACCGGATCGGCGCGCACGAGCAGGCCTGGCAGCTGGCCTGGGTGCTCCAGTCGTACTTCCTGGTCCGGACCCGGTTGCACGCCTGGAAAGCGGTGTTCGACGTCGCGCTGGCGTCGGCCGAAGCGTGCGGGGACCGGCGTGGGCAGGCGGGCATTCTCAGCGGGCTCGGCGTGCTGCACGGCGTGGCGCGCGAGGAGCCGGAGGCGATCCGGTATCTGGAGCGCGTGCTCGCCATCCAGCGCGAGATCGGGGACCGCGAGGGCGAGGCCAGGGTGCAGTACAACCTGTCGATGGCCTACCACAACACCGACGAGGTGCACCGCGCGCTGGAGCACGGGCGGGAGGCCATCCGCCTGGCGCGCGAACTCGGGGTGTCCACTTTGGAGGCTGACAGCCTGCAGGCGATGGCCGACACGAACACCTATCTCGGCCGCCACGCCACCGCGCTCGGCCTGGTCGACGCGGCGCTGGACATCTGGCAGCGGGTCGGGCTCGCCGACAGCCAGCCGTTCCTGGTGCACAGCCGGGGCCGCGCGCTGCTCGGACTCGGCCGCCGGGAGGAGGGCGTGGCCTGCGTGCTCCAGTCGATCGAGATGTTCACCGCGCGCGGCGAGCTGTACGAAGCCGGTGATGTGCTGGCCCAGCTGGGCACCATCTACCTGCACCTCGGGGACCGCGAGGAGGCGCGCGCGTACTGGCTGCGCGCGGTGCACGTGCTGACCGAGAGCGGGCATCCGTTCGCCGAAGAGGTACGGGCCAAGCTCGCCGGGCTGGTCGGCACGGACATGCCCACGCGCTGACCCCCAGTAGTGCAGCGCGTGAGCACTTTCGCCCGATATGTGTACTGAACACCACTCCGCTCACTGTGCGCTGACTCCTCGCTGTCATCTGCTGATCATGGTCGTCACCTGCGCTAACATCGCGCGTGCGCACTGTGCACAGGAGGTGGGATGAGGGCCGTCGTGCTGACCGGTCCCAGCCGGCTCGAAGCGGTCGAGCTGGACCCGCCGGAGTGCGGGCCGCACGAGGTGCTGCTGAGCATGAGCGCGCTCGGCCTCGGTGACCAGGACGTGGCCGCCTTCCGCGGCCGCCGTCCGGTCGGCCCGGCACCGTGGTTGCTGGGCAGGCAGGGCGTCGGCGAGATCGCCGCGATCGGTGAGCGGGTGAAGCGGCCGTACCGGCTGGGGCAGCAGGTCGTGGTCGAGCCCGACTACTGCTGCCGCGGCTGCCGCGCGTGCGCCGCCTGGTTCTCCTCAGCCTGCCCCGAACGGGTGTCGATCGGGCTGGACCGGCCCGGCCTGCTCGCCGAGTTCGTCGCGGTCCCGGCGCACTTCACCTGGCCGGCGCCGCGCGCGGTGCCGCTGGAGGACCTGGTCTGCGCCGAACCGCTGGCCGAGTCGGTGGCCGCGGCGCGGCGCGCGGCCGTGCAGCCGAGGCAGCGCGCGCTGCTGCTCGGCGCGGACACCCGCGGCCTGTTCCTGTGCCTGGTGCTGCGGGCGCGCGGGCTGGAGGTGATCGTGCGCGAGCCGGTCACCGAGCGGCTGGACTTGGCGTGCTCGCTGGGCGCGCTGCCGTGGTCCGACGGCGACGACGAGTTCGACGTGGTGTTCGACAACTCGGGCAAGCGGGCCGCGCTGGCCGACGGCCTCGACGGCCTGCTGCCCGGCGGCACGGTCGTGCTGCTGACCGGTGCCGCCGCCCCACTGGACAACGCCGACCTGCTCCGGCGGCAGCTGATCGTGCGCGGCTCACGCGGTTACGACCACCCCACCGACTTCCCGGCCACGGTGGACGCGCTGGCCAGCGGCGAGTTCGCGCCGGGAAAGCTGGCGCGACGGCGGTACTCGCTGCAGCAGGCGAACCGCGCCTTCGAAGAGGCCGCGATCAACGTGGCCAAGCCGTGGTTGTCCTACGACTGGTGATCCGGCGCGGCCAGCGCGGACTGTCCGGCCAGGTAGGCGCGGCCGAGGTCCATCGTGCGCGGAGCCAGCCGGAACACGCGGTCGTGCCTGGTCACGTAGCCGAGTTCGGTCAGCGTGAGCAACAGCCGGCGCACGGTGGCCCGGTCGAGCCCGGTGGCTTTGGCGGCCTGGCTCAGCGTCAGTTCGGGTCTGTCCGCGCTGAACGCGTGCAGCACCGCCATGGCTCTGGCGACGGACCGGACGAAATGTCGGCCGTGGGACATAAGTACGCCCTTTTCTGACCAGATGTGCGTATCGCGAACATCCTACGGGGATTCGGCGATCTCCGCCGTGGACAACCCGAGGAATTCGGCCAGCTTCCGTGCGTCGCCAGGGGCCTTCACCTTCATGTCGTTGTCGAAGTAGACGTAGACGTCCAGGCCGCGCTTGTGCCAGGCGCGGACCTTCTTCGCCCAGTCCTTGAGCGCCTTGTCGGTGTAACCGCTCGCGTAGAGCTCCTCGTCGCCGTGCAGCCGGACGTAGACGAACTCGGCGGTCACGTCCTCCAGCTGCGGCCAGAGCCCGGCGCTGTCCGCGACGACCAGCCCGATCTCGTGCTGTTTCAGCAGGTCAACGGCCTCTTTTGTGGCGAAGCTCGGATGTCGCACCTCCAGCGCGTGCCGCAGGGACCTGCTTTTCCCCGCAGAAGCATGTGCCTCCCCCTTGAGCTTGTCGTCGTGCTCCTTGGCCAGCTTGGCGGCCTGGCCGGTGGTGCGGGGGAGCTGCTCGAAGAAGGCGGTGAGCCGGTCGGCGTCGAAGGCCAGTCGCGGCGGCAGCTGCCAGAGGAACGGGCCGAGCTTGTGCTCCAGCGCGAGCACCCCGCTGGCGAAGAAGTTGGCCAGCGGGGTGCGGACGTCGCGCAGCTGCTTCATGTGGGTGATGAACCGGCCGCCCTTGACCGCGAACACGAAGTCGTCCGGGGTCTCGGCGAACCAGGTCCGGTACCGCTCCGGCTTCTGCAGCGAGTAGAACGAGCCGTTCAGCTCGGCCGAGTTGAATCGGCGCGAGAGGTACTCCAGTTCCCGCCGCTGGGGCAGGCCCTTCGGGTAGAACTTCCCGCGCCACGGCCCGTAGCGCCAGCCCGAGGTGCCGATCCGGATGTCCGCCACATGTCAGGCTTGCCGCTTGCCACCGTCGGCAAACGTCACCGTCCTTCGCGAAGGTCGTCGGCGTCGCGGATGGTGTAGGCGTAACCCTGCTCGGCGAGGAAGCGCTGCCGGTGCGCGGCGTACTCGGTGTCCACCGTGTCCCGCGCGACCACCGAGTAGAAGTGCGCCTGGCGGCCGTCGGCTTTCGGCCGCAGAAGCCGCCCGAGCCGCTGGGCCTCCTCCTGCCGCGAGCCGAAGGTGCCGGAGATCTGGATCGCCACCGAGGCCTCGGGCAGGTCGATGGAGAAGTTCGCCACCTTCGACACCACCAGCGTGTCGATCTCGCCGCGGCGGAACCTGTCGAACAGCTCCTCGCGCTCCTTGTTCCTGGTCGCGCCCTGGATCACCGGGGCATCGAGTTCGGCGCCGAGCATCTCCAGCTGGTCGAGGTAGGCGCCGATGATCAGCGTCGGCTCGCCGCGGTGCTTGTCCACAATGGACTTGATCACCGGGGTCTTGGTGTTCGCGGTGGCCGCGATCTTGTACCGCTCCTCCGGCTCGGCGGTGGCGTAGAGCAGGCGCTCGTTGTCGGTCAGGGTGACCCGCACCTCGACGCATTCGGCGGGCGCGATCCAGCCCTGTGCCTCGATGTCGCGCCACGGCACGTCGTAGCGCTTCGGCCCGATCAGCGAGAACACGTCGCCCTCGCGGCCGTCCTCGCGCACCAGGGTGGCGGTCAGCCCGAGCCGCCGCCGCGACTGCAGGTCGGCGGTCATCCGGAAGACCGGTGCCGGCAGCAGGTGCACCTCGTCGTAGACGACCAGGCCCCAGTCGCGGGTGTCGAACAGCTCCAGGTGCTTGTACTCGCCCTTCGACTTGCGCGTGATCACCTGGTACGTGGCGATGGTGACCGGGCGGACCTCCTTCTTCTCCCCGGAGTACTCGCCGATCTCGTCCTCGGTGAGCGAGGTCCGCGCGACCAGCTCGCGCTTCCACTGCCGCCCGGCCACGGTGTTGGTGACCAGGATCAGCGTGGTCGCCTTGGCGTGCGCCATCGCCGCCGCGCCGACCAGGGTCTTGCCCGCCCCGCACGGCAGCACGACCACGCCGGAGCCGCCCTTGAAGAAGGCCTGCGCGGCCTGGCGCTGGTACTCGCGCAGCTGCCAGCCGTTCTCGTCGAGTTCGATCGGGTGCGCCTCGCCGTCGACGTACCCGGCCAGGTCCTCGGCCGGCCAGCCGACCTTGAGCAGGAGCTGCTTGAGCCGCCCGCGCTCGGACGGGTGCACCACCACGGTGTCCGGGTCGAGCCGCGTGCCCAGCATCGGGCTGATCTTCTTGCTGCGGGAGACCTCCTCCAGCACCGCGCGGTCGGTGGTGGTCATCACCAGCCCGTGTGCCGGGTGGTTGGTGATCTGGAGCCTGCCGAAGCGGGCCATCGTGTCCACCACGTCGATCAGCAGCGGCTGCGGCACCGGGAACCGCGAGTAGCTGGTCAGCGCGTCGACCACCTGCTCGGCGTCGTGCCCGGCGGCGCGCGCGTTCCACAGGGCCAGCGGGGTGACGCGGTAGGTGTGGACGTGTTCGGGGGCGCGTTCGAGCTCGGCGAACGGCGCGATCGCGATCCGGGCGTCCTCGGCACGCGGATGGTCGACTTCGAGCAGCACGGTCTTGTCGGATTGCACGATCAGCGGGCCATCGGTCACGCCCTCCTTTATACGTTCCCCGGGATTCCGCTGAGTCGAAGAGCCGAGGTACGGGTACTGATCCGCACTTCACCGGGCGCTCGGCTGGCTACCATGGAGACGTGGTTGAACAGTTGGGCCTCCGGGAGCGCAAGAAGCAGCTGACGCGCAGGCTCATCTCCGACACCGCGATCGATCTGTTCCTCGCTTCGGGGTTCGACTCGGTCTCGGTGGCCGAGGTGGCCGACGCGGCAGAGGTTTCCAAGCGCACCCTGTTCGCCTACTTCCCGACCAAAGAGGACCTGGTGGTGCACCGCTACGCCCACCACGAGGGCGAGAACGCGGAGGTGGTGCGCCGTCGCACGGCGCGGCAGACGCCGCTGATCGCGTTGCGGGCGCACTTTCTCGACGGCCTCCTGCGGCGCGACCCGGTCACCGGCCTCAACGACGATCCGAACCAGATCGCGCTGTACGCGATGGTGACCGCGACACCGAGCCTGGCCGCACGGCTGCTGCAGTTCTACGAGGGCAGTGAGCGGGAGCTGGTGAAGGAGCTGGTCAGCGGGGACGGCGCGGACGAGCTGATCGCCCGGCTGGCCGCCGCGCAGATCGTGGCCACGCAGCGGACCCTGCTGATGGACAACATCCGGCGGCTCACCAACGGCGCCCGCGCCGCGGACGCTTACCCGGACGCGGTCGCCGACGCGCGCAAGGCGTTCAAGCTCCTGCGAAGCGGCCTGGCCGAATTCGGCCTCGGCTGAGACCGCGGCCGAGCGCTAGCCGGGCGCCGGTAGCAGGGACTGCACGTCCAGGCGCTGCTTCAGCACGCCCGCGCTGTGCATCAGGTCCGCGACCCGTTGCAGGCGCACGCCGCTGAGTGAGCTGGGGTAGCTGCCCAGCGAGACCAGCGCGGCGGTGTTGGCGTTGATCCCGGCGAACGAGGGCAGTGCCTGCCGCACGATGGCCGGGTCCGCCGCCTTCTGCTGCGCCTGGCCGAGCAGCGTGCGGAACAACGCCATGGTGCGTGGATTGGCCTGCGCGAACACCGCGTTGGCCGCGTACCCGGATACCGGGAACTCCAGCGTCGCGCCGCGGGCGGTGTCGGCGAGCACCTTCGCGCCGAACTCCTGTTGTGCCAGGGTGATCTGCGGCTCGACGAGCCACGCCGCGTCGGCTTCGCCCTCCCGCAACGCGGACAGCATCTCGTCGGGCGCACGCTGGGTGAACCGGATCCGGTTCACGTCCACCCCCGCGGTGGCCAGCACCGAACGGCTGGTGAGCGTGCCGAGCCCGTCCAGGGTGTCCACCGCGATCGTCGGTGAGCGCTTCGCCGTGGGTGTGTTGTAGGCCGAGTCGGGCAGCGTCACCAGTGCCATGGTGTCCGTGCCCGCGGTGTACGCCTCGCCCTGGAGTTGAAGCGCCACACCGTTTCCGGCTGCCTTGAACAGGGCGACGTCGCTGCCGAACGCGACGTCGAGGTCACCGGCGGCCAGCTTGCCGAGTCCGTCGTCCGAATCGGCCTGCTCGACCAGTTCGATCTTGAGCCCGCCCGCGGCGAACGAACCGTCGGCTACCGCCATTCGCAATGGAGCGCTCTCGATCGGGTTACCCACACCGACACGGAGAGTGTTCCGCTCGGGTGCCGCCGGGGTGGCCTGCGGGTTCTGCTCGAAGGCCGAGCAGCCACCGAGCGCGACCGTGAGCAGGACGATCAGCAGCGCCGGGAAAGCTCGCCGCGCTCCGGTGCCCATGTTCGCCTCTCGTGGCCGGGGAAATGTCGCATCTGTTTGGAGCTTAAAGGCTTCTGCCCATACCATCGCGGCAAGGGCGGTGCTGGCGGACAGCTACCATCGGACTACTCGAGTCGCACGCTACCCTCCGGTAGGTTGCCGGCGGCTGGTCCGCGATCGAACGAGCTGGGTGGAAAAGGAAGCCAGGTGAACCGTCGCGGAAACGAACCCCGAAAGGGTTATGCGACGGATTCCTCATCTGCGCAGAGTTTGACCGGGGACCCTGGAGGCCGCTGGCGCCTGCGCAACTGGCGCCTGCGCACCAAGCTCTTCGCCGTGCTGCTGATCCCCACCGTCGCGATCATCGCGCTGGTCGGCCTGCGCGTCCGGCTCGATCTCGGCGAGGCGGGCAGGCTCGCCGAAGCGGCCACCCGGGTGCGCGTGGACACCACGCTCGCCGAGCTGACCCACCGGTTGCAGCGTGAACGTGATCTCACCGTCCGCTTTGTCGCCACTGGGCGGAAAACCGGCATCGAGGAGTTGCGCGGCCAGCGCGACAAGGTCAACGAATCGCTCGGTGCGTTCGAACGTGCGCTGACTGATGACGAATCCCGGCTGGCGCCCGAAGTGGCCGCAGATTTCCGGCAACTGCGTGATCAGCTGGGCGGGCTGACCGGGCTGCGATATGCCGGGGAGTTCTCCAATTTCCCGTCGGATTCGGTGCTGCGCTCCTACAGCGACCTGATCACCAGCACGCTCACCGTCGGTGATCAGTCCGCTGCCGAGATCACCGATCCGGAACTGGCCAGGCTGCGACTGGCGGTGAACGCGCTGGCCAAGGTGAAGGACACCATGTCGGTCCGGCGCGCGGTGCTCGCCGAGGCGCTCGCGCAGGGCTCGCTCAGCGTCGACCGCACGCGCGAACTGCTCGGCGCGGAGGCCGAGTTCGACGCCGCACGCGAGGATTTCCGCCAGTTCGCCACCCCGGAGCAACGCCGGATGTACGACGACACGGTGCTCGGCATGGTGGTCGACAACGGAAACAACATGGTCGAGTCGGTGCTGCGGCGGTCCGAAGCGGACCAGCCGCTGACCGGCCTGGATCCCATTCAATGGGACATCGCGTCGACCTACACCATCAACCTGGTGCGTCAGGTCGAGGACGCGCTCCAGCAGAACAGCCAGTCCCGCACCGAAGCGCTGGCCGCCGACGCCAGGGCCTCGGCCATCCGCGACTCGGCGATCGTGCTCGGCGTGGTGCTGGTCGGCGGGGTGCTCGCGGTGATCGTGACGCGTTCGCTGCTGCGGTCGCTGAGGATCCTGCGCCGCAGCGCGCTGGAGGTCGCCGAGCACCAGCTGCCCGCCGCGGTGGAAGGCATTCTCACCGATCCGGAGCCGCCGCACCCCGGCACGCCGTCGGCGCCGCGGATCGCGCCGGTCCCGGTGTTCAGCAAGGAGGAACTGGGACAGGTCGCGCGGGCCTTCGACGCGGTGCACGGCGAGGCGGTGCGGCTGGCGGGGGAGCAGGCGCGGTTGCGCGAGAACGTCAACTCGATGTTCGTCAACCTGTCGCGCCGCAGCCAGGAACTGGTCGAGCGGCAACTGTCCGTGCTGGACCGGATGGAGGCCGACGAGCAGGACCCGGAGATCCTCGGCGGTCTGTTCGAACTGGACCACCTCGCCACCCGGATGCGGCGCAACAGCGAGAACCTGCTGGTGCTTTCGGGCACCGATCCGGCGCGCGAGGTGGCCGGCCCGGTCAGCGCGGACGAGATCGTCGGTGCCGCGCTGTCGGAGGTCGAGCACTACCAGCGCATCGAACTGCCCGCGGCGCCGGAGCTGACCGTGCGCGCGGAGGCGGTCAGCGATCTGGTGCACGTGATCTCGGAACTGCTGGAGAACGCCACCGCCTACTCACCACCGGCCACCATGGTCTCGGTGGTCAGCTCGGTGCTCGACGACGGCAGCTGGAAGATCGACATCGTGGACCGGGGCAGCGGCATGGCCGAGGCGGAGGTCCGGCGCACCAACGCGCGACTGGCCGAACCGCCCAAGGTGGACGTCGAGGTGTCGCGGCGGATGGGGCTCTACGTGGTGGCGCGGTTGTCCACCCGGCACAACATCGACGTGCGGCTCGCCAACCGCCGCAGTGGTGGGATGACCGCGACGGTGGTGGTACCACCGGAACTGGTGAGCGTGTCCGCCCCGGTTTCGCTGCTGCCGCCCGAACCCGCGCCCGTGCTGCCCTTGCTCAGCGGGCCCGCCGCCGAGGTCGTGGTGGTGCAGTCGGAACCCGAGCCGGAGCCGTACTACGAACCGGAGCCGGAACCCGAGCGGTTCCACGAGCCGGAGCCGGAACCCGAGCCGTCCTACGAATACACGTACGAGCCAGAGCCCGGACCCGAGCCGGAGTGGCCCGCGGAACCGGTCGCGGAGGAGGCCTACGAGCCCGACTGGCCCGAGGACGATCCCGAACCGCCCGAGCCGCGCCGTCCGGTGGACCGGCCGACCAGGGCGCCGGTGTACCAGGCGGAACCGCCGGACTGGCCGACCGAGGACGACACCCAGCTGGAGGACGAAGCGGGCATCGACGGCCCGACCGAGCGCATGCCCGCGTACGCGGAGGTGCTCACCCGCTGGTTCCGCGACGAGCGTGACGAAGGTGCCGCGAACGAGCGCACGGCACGGCACGCGCGCGCCAGCGCGGAACAGGCGGTGCTGACCCTGAGCCCGGACGCCGTGCGCGGGAGGATGGCCAGTCTGCAGAACGGGGTCGAACGCGGGCGCTACGTGCGCGACCGGCAACGCGAGAAGGGGTACGAGTGAGCAGCGGGCGAGGGTTGCTGGAAGTGATCGTGCTCGACGCGCGGGACGCCGAGCAGGCGCAGCTCGGCGGCGCCGACCGGGTGGAGCTGGTCGCCGAGATGGCGCTCGACGGGCTCACCCCCAGCGACGACGTGGTCCGCGAAGTGCTCGCCGCGACCGATCTGCCGGTGCGCGTGATGCTGCGGCAGCGCGGTTCCTTCCTGGCGGCGGACCTGCCCGGCCTGCGCGCCCGCGCGAACGAGCTGCTCGCCTTGGGCGCCAAGGAGTTCGTGCTCGGTTTCCTCACCACCGGCGGCATCGTCGACGAGCGGGCCACCCGGACACTGGTGCGCGAACTCGACGGGGCCGGCTGGACGTTCCACCGCGCGGTCGACCACGCCCGCGACGTGCGCGTGGCCTACGCGACGGCCGCGCGGCTCGGCTGCGACACCATTCTCACCGCCGGGCATCCCGACGGGGTCACCGAAGGCCGGCCCGCGCTGGAACAGCTCGCGCTGCACGAGGAACCGCCGGTGCTGATGGCCGGTGGCGGGCTGCGCGCGCAGCAGGTGGCGCGGTTGCGCGAAGCCGGGGTGCGTGCCTTCCACGTCGGTTCCGGGGTGCGGCCGCTCGGCTGGGTGGAGGCGGTCGACGCGCCGGCCGTGCGCCGGTGGGCGGAACTAGTCCACGGCTGACCTTCCCCGCAGCGCCAGCAGTCCGGCCGCGGTGAGCGCGGTGAGCGTGCCGCCGAACAGCAGCACGCCGTCGGTGCCGAGCGAGTCCACCCACAGCCCCCCGGACAACGCGCCGAGCGAGATGGACACCTGGAACGCGGTGACGAACAGCGATCCGGCGACCTCCCGGCGGTCCGGTACCGCACTGCCCAGCCAGATCTGCAGGCTGACCGGGACCGCGCCGTACGCCGCGCCCCAGACCAGCAGCAACGCGACCAGCCCCGGCAGCGAGTGGCCGACCACGTCGAACAGCAGCAGCGAGGCCCCGAGCCCGGCCGCCGCGACGATCAGCGTGCGGCGCGGGTTCCGGTAGGCGGCGGTGCCGCCGAGGAAGTTGCCCGCGAACCCCGCGACGCCGTAGGCCAGCAGCAGCGCGGTGCTCAGCGCGGGCGCGACACCACCGGTTTCGCGCAGGATCGGGGTGATGAAGGTGTACGCGCTGAAGTGCCCGATCACCAGCAGGAACACCGCGACGAAGCTGACCCGGATCTCCGGGTTGCGGAACAGGGAGAGCAGGTCGCCGAGCTTCGTCGTGCGACTGGCGGGCAACGGCGGCAGCAGGAAGATCTGCGCGGCGAGCACGCCGAGCGCGACCACGCCGACCACGGCGAAGGCCGTGCGCCAGTCGGTCAGGTCGCCGAGCAGCTTGCTGGCGGGCACCCCGGCGACGGTGGCGGTGGAGACCCCGGCGAAGATCGTCGCGGTGGCCCGGCCGACCACCCGCTCCGGCACCAGCCGCACGGCGATCCCGCCCGCGATGCCCCAGAACCCGCCGACGCTCAGCCCGACCAGGATCCGCGCGACCAGCAGCACGGCGAAGTTCGGCGCGAGCGCGCTGACCACGTTCGCGCCGACGAGCAGCGCGCTGAGCCCGGTCAGCACCAGCCTGCGGTCGAGCCTGCCCGCGGCGACGACCAGCGCGGGCGCGGCCACCGCGGCGACGAAGCCCGGCACGGTCAGGGTCAGCCCGACCGTGCCCTCCGAAACGCCGAGCGTCGCGGCGATCTGCGGCACCAGGCCGACCGGGAGCAGCTGGGAGGTGACGATCGAGAAGGTCCCGACCGTCACCGAGAGCACGGCGAGCCAGTACCTCAGCGGGGTTTCCTGCTGCACGTCCACTCCCGCAGATTAGGCAGGGCCGCTAAAGCCCCAGCTCAGATGATTCCGGGGTCGGCGGGCGCGGCCACGTGCCCGACCCGGCGCTCCCGGCGTTCCAGCCACCGCCCGAGCCGCGACAGCGCGAAGTTCACCACGAAGTAGATCAGCGCGATCACCAGATAGGTCTGGATCAGGTACCGGTTGTAGGAGGCCAGCTGCTTCCCGATGGTGATCACCTCGGCGAAGCTCAGCACGTAACCGAGCGAGGTGTCCTTCACCGTGCCGACCGACTGGCTGATCAGCGACGGCAGCACGTGCCGCAGCGCCTGCGGCAGGATCACGTGCCACATCGCCTGCCACGGCCGCAGCCCGAGCGCGGCCGCCGCCTCGCCCTGACCGGCGTCCAGCGACAGGATGCCCGCGCGGAACACCCCGGCCAGCTGCGCCGACCGGTTCAGCGTCAGCGGCACCACCAGCTTCCACAGCGTCGGCAGGTCCAGCCCGTACCGCGGCAGCGCGAACAGCATCATGAACACCATCAGCAGCGCGGGCACCACCCGGAACACCTCGATGTAGGTGCGCGCGGGCAGCCGGATCCAGCGGTACCGCGACATCCGGCCGAAGGCGAGCAGCAGGCCCAGCGGCATCGCCAGCACCAGCACCAGCCCGGCCGCGAGCAGCGTGCCGCCGAGGCCGTTGAGCAGGTACTTCCACATCGGCCAGGTGCCGTAGGGCTGCCACTTCTTCGGGTCGAGCTGGCCGTTCACGCCGAACTGGTACAGCGCCAGGCCCAGCACGGCCGCGCCGAGCACGAACGCGGCCGCGGTGGCGATCCGGATGCGGCGCCTGCCGCGCGGGCCGGGTTCGTCGAAGAGCACGTTCATCGGTGGATCACCAGCTTCTTCTCCAGCCGCGAGGTGGCCAGCGAGATCAGCAGCGCGAGCAGGCCGTACACGATGCCGGCGCCGATGTAGACCGGCAGCGGGTCGGAGGTGATCACGTTGACCGCGTTGGCCGCGGCGGTCAGCTCCGGAATGCCGGTGCCCGCGGTGATCGCGGTGTTCATCAGCAGTCCGATGGTGATGTTGCACAGCGGCTGGAGCACCGAGCGCAGCGCCTGCGGCAGCACCACGCTGGACTGCGTGCGGAAGAAGCCGAGCCCGAGCGCCCTGGCGGCTTCGGCCTGTCCCTTCGCCACGGAGTTGATGCCGCTGCGCAGCGCTTCGGCGTAGTAAGCCGCCGAGTACAGCGAGAGCGCGAGCACCGCGCAGAGGAAGAGGTCGAAGTTGATGGCGATCTCGGGCAGCGCGAAGATGATCAGGATCAGCCAGAGCAGCAGCGGAATGTTCTGGAAGACCTCCACGTAGACGATGGCGAACGCGCGCAGCGGCTTGACCGGGGACACCCGGCAGGAGACCACCAGCAGCGCGACGAGCATGGCGCCGGCGAACGACAGCACGGTCAGTTCGATCGTGGTGAGCACACCGCGGCCGAACTCGGGGAGGTAGTCGAGGAGAACGTTCATCTAGTCATGGCCTGCCGATGACGGGCCGAGGAGTGACCCCGGCCCGTCGAACCGGATCAGGAACCGGCGACCGAGCCGATGGCGGGCGGGGCCGGGGGCTCGCCGGGGATCACCGTGCCGAGCGACTCCTGGTACGCCTGCTGCCACAGCCCGGCGTCCTGGATCTTCTTCAGCCAGCCGTTGACGAACTTCTTGAACGCGTCGTCCCCGTGCTTGATGCCGATGCCGTACGGGTCGGTGCCGAAGGTGCCGCTGGCCAGCTGGATCTTGTCGTTCAGCTTGGTCTCGCCGGCGATCACCGGCAGGTCCTTCACCCAGGCGTCGCCGCGGCCCTGCTCCAGCGCCTGCACGCACTCCGGGTCGGTGTTGAACGAGATCTGCTGCGCCTGCGGGGCCAGCTCCTTGACCACCCCGGCGCCGGTGCTGCCGGTGGCCACCAGCACCTTCTTGCCGTTGAGGTCCTCCGGCTTGGCGATGTCCGGCTTGCCCTTCAGCGTGGCCACCGCCTGGCCGGACATGAAGTACGGGCCGGCGAAGGCCACCTTCTCCGCGCGCTTCGGGGTGATCGAGTAGTTCTGGATGACCGCGTCCACCGTGCTGTTCTGGATCAGCGCCTCGCGGATCTGCGGGGTGGTGGTGATGATCTTGCGCTTGGGCTCGCCGAGGATGTACTTGGCGAGCAGCTTGCCGAGCGTGGCGTCGAAGCCCTCGGCCTCACCGGTGGTGGGGTTCTGCTGCGACATCAGCGGGGTCTCCAGCGAAGCGCCGATGAACAGCTCGCCCCGCTGCTTGATCGCCATCGCGGTGGGGCTGGCCGCCAGCTCCGCCTCGGTGGCCACCGGCGCGCGGTCGAGCATGCTCTGGGCGGCGTTGTTCGCTCCCGGAACCGCCTCGGTGCCGCCGGAGCAGGCGCCCGCCGCCGCTCCCAGGGTGACGACCGCGCAGAGCAGCGCGATCCTCGTGCGCGTCGAAGACGCCTTGACCATGGTGGACTTGTTCCTTTCCCGACTGGGCGGCCGTGTGTGCCGGGTCCGAGCGGTGCCACCGCGGAGTGCTACTTCTGGTAGCACGTGACGTTCCGAAGCTCACCCAGTGGTGCGAAGCGGACACACGGCGCTTGGGCCGAAGAATGGTTCAGTCCGCCGGGGCGCGTCAAGCTGCGGTGATCCGCGCCGCACGGCTTCGAGCGCGCCCGAAACACTGTTGTCACAGGTCCAGCCCGGGCTCTCACATGCTGGGAATCGATGATCGATGCGAAATATTAACCGGAAGATCACCAGGTGGGCGCGAAGATCACCATCGGGCCGGGTGGGCGAATTTCGGTCGGTTGACAGTTGCGCCGTTCGCCTGAGTGACGCAGGTCGCCCTGCTTCCGTTTCTCGCTTGTTATCGATACCCTCTAGCCCCAATCGGGTGACCGGCATCATGGGCCCGGCTTGGGGGCGGCCTTTTTATCGGCGACCCGGCCGGGCGGATCGGGCTGCCCGGTCTCCCGGCGCGTGGGAACCTGGTTGCCACCGGACAGCGGTAACGGAAAACGGGAAGGAAGTCCTCGGTGCCCCAGCTCACGAGCGGGGAGCACGGTCGAAAGGCGGTGTCCTCGGCGCACCCTCGTGTCGCAGAAGGTAATGACGCGGCATCACAGGACGGCCCGAACGGAGTAACCCCGTCGCGGTCCGGTGCCCTCGCCCCGCCACCCGGGGGACAGCGCACCCGTGGGCTGAGGAACTGGCGAGTCAGCAACAAGCTCGTGGTGGTGTTCCTGCTCCCCACCATCGCCGCGCTCTTCCTCGGTGGGCTGCGCGTCTACGAGGGCTTCGAGGACATCGGCGTCTACGACCGCGCCGAGCAGCGGATCGCGCTCAGCCAGAAGGTCGCCGCCACGGTCGACGAACTGCAGTCCGAGCGCGAGACCATGTCCGCCTGGATCGTCTCCGGACGGCCGCAGGGCCGCGGTGAGCTGGACGACCAGATCGCCCGCTCCGACCGCGCCGCCACCACGCTGCGGGACGCGCCCGAGGTCGAGGGCATCGACGACCCGGTGACCACCGCGTTGTTCGGCCAGGCCACCGCCCGCCTCGACGGCCTCGGCCAGCTGCGGGTCTCCGCGAACGACGCCTCCTTCGCCGCGCTGGCCGCGCTCGAGTCCTACGCCGGTGTCATCGACGCGCTGCTGGCCGTCTCCGACGAGTTCGGCGCCGACGTCACCGACAAGGGCCTCCAGGACCGGCACGACGCCCTCGCCGCGTTGTCCCACGCCAAGGAGTTCTCGGCCCAGCAGAACGCGTTCCTGCGCAACGCCGCGATCCGCGGCAGCTTCGAGCCCGCCGAGCTGTCCAGCATCAACAGCGCCGAGGCGAACCTGGTCTCCCAGATCGACGCCTTCAACAACGTGGCCACCTCGCAGGCCCGCCAGGACTACGCCAACACGATCACCGGTGAGCTGGTCTCCCGGCGCTTCCAGTACCAGCAGCTGGCGCTGCTGCGCGCGGAGGCGAAGATCAACGTGGCGATCGACCCCGGCGCGGTCGCCCAGTCCTCGGCGGCCACGCTGAACCTGATCAGCCAGGTGGAGAACCGCCTGCTCGGCGAGGCCGGTTCGTACACCGGTGACCTGGCGGGCAGCGAGCAGCGCACGCTGATCTTCGTCTCGGCCGGCATTCTCGCCGGGCTGCTGGTCGCGCTGACGCTGATGTTCGTGGTCGCCCGCTCGATGCTGGTCCCGCTGCGCAGCCTGCGCACGAACGCCCTCGAAGTGGCCGAACGGCATCTGCCCGAAGCGGTCGAGAGGATCATGTCGGAGTCGGATCCGAAGGCCGCCGCCGAGCGCGCGATCGATCCGGTCCCGGTGCACACCACCGAGGAGATCGGGCAGGTGGCCCGCGCCTTCGACGTGGTCAACGCCCAGGCCGTGCGGCTGGCCGCCGAGCAGGCGATGCTGCGCGAGAACGTCAACGGCATCTTCGTGAACCTGTCCCGCCGCTCGCAGCGGCTGGTGGAGCGCCAGCTGGGCGTGATCGACCGGCTCGAAGCCGACGAGCAGGACCCGGACCACCTCGCCAGCCTGTTCGAGCTGGACCACCTCGCCACCCGCCTCCGCCGCAACGGCGAGAGCCTGCTGGTGCTCTCCGGCGCCGGGCTGGCCAAGTCGGTGCCGCGGCCGGTGCCCGCCGCCGACGTGATCGGTGCCGCGGTCTCCGAGATCGAGCAGTACTCGCGCGTCGAGGTCGGCGTCATCCCGGACGTGGCCGTGCAGGGCCTGACCATTCACGACCTCGTGCACGTGCTGGCCGAGCTGCTGGACAACGCCGCCTACTTCTCCGAGCCGGAGACCAAGGTGACCGTGCGCGCGGTGATGACCCGCCGCCGCGCGCTGGCCATCCAGGTCACCGACAAGGGCGTCGGCATGTCCGAGGACCAGATCAACGAGGCGAACCGCCGCCTGGCGGACCCGCCCGACCTGGACGTGTCGGTGACCCGCCGGATGGGCCTGTACGTGGTCGCGCGGCTGGCCCAGCGCCACGGCATCGAGGTGCAGCTGCGCGAGAACGAGGACATCGACGGCGGCATCATCGCCAGGGTGGTGGTCCCGCCCCAGCTGCTGACCAGCATGCCGGTGACCGAGCGGCCGCGGTCGGAGTCCTCGATGCCGCAGATGGCGCCGATCGGGAACCCGCAGCCGCCGAGCGAGCTGGGCGTCGACTCGCTCACCTCGCCGATGACGCTGACCCCGCTGAACCAGCAGGCCCCGCCGGAGGCACCGGCCGAGATCAGCCGTCCGCAGGCTCCGGTGCCGTCCGCCGATTCCGGTCCCGGCACCGGCGGCCTGGTCGCCCTCGACCAGCCGATCAGCCTCGACGACCTGGTGCACGGTTCGTCCAGCGCGGCGGGCCCGTTCCTCAGCGATGCCCCGGAACCGCCGGCGAAGGACCCGGTGGACGACCAGGGCTTCCCGGTGGCCGAGTTCGACGAGAACGCCTTCCCCACCGTGACCACTCCCACTCCGCCCCCGTCGAGCAACGGCTCGAACGGGAGTGCCCCGGCCGGCGCCAACGGGCACGGCGACGAGCCGTTCCCGCTGGCCCTGCCCACCCGCGAACCCACCTTCGTGCCGCCGGTGGGCAGGCCCGAACCCGACGAATCGGCCGAGAGCGGCCGCAGCGCGCTCGAGGACGACGTGCCGACTCGCCGGTTGCCGATCTACCAGTCCGTGCTCTCCCGGTGGTTCAGTGAAGCCGAGGAGACCGAACCGGAAGAGACCGGCTGGCCCGCGGAGACACCGGAGGGGACCGCGGCCGCGCCGGAGGGGCGAGAGGGAGCGGGCGTGACCGACGGAGGATGGCAGAGCGCCTCGGACGAGGGCTGGCAGGCGGCGCAGTCGTTGCTGGAGGACAAGGCCGAGGGCGTCACCGAGGCCGGCCTGCCCAAGCGCGTGCCCAATGCCTACCTGGTTCCCGGATCGGTGACCGGGGAATCGACGGATCAGAGTGCTTTCACCGATAATTCCTCCCCGCAGCCGGAGGCGGCCCCGTCCATGACCAGGTCGGCTTCGGTGGCGCGAAGCCGTATGGTCAGTTTCCAGCGGGGTTACCAGAGCGGCAGGCATGCCGTCCAGGAGAATCCGGAGGCCGGTACCGCGGTGCCGGAAACGTTCGCGAACGCCGTAGAGGACGGCGTGGCGGGACGACCTACTGAACCAAGCGCGAAGGAGTGAGAGTGACACGGGCGGGGTCAGTGCAGCCGGGCGGGCAGGCGCAGCCGGGCAAGGCGGTGCAGCAGCCGGGAGCCGGTCAGCAGGGCAGTTTCGCTTGGCTCATCACCGATTTCGTGCACCGGGTACCCGGTGCCGCGCATGCGGTAGTGGTCTCGGCGGACGGGTTGCTGCTGGCGGCCTCACGAGGGCTGCCGAAGGACCGGGCCGACCAGCTCGCGGCGGTGGCCTCCGGGCTGACCAGCCTGGCGCGCGGCGCGGCGAAGGTGTTCGACGGTGGAGCCGTCGCGCAGACGGTGGTCGAGATGGCCAACGGGTTCATGTTCCTGATGTCGGTTTCGGACGGCTCGTGTCTGGCGGTGCTCGGCGCGCCGGACAGCGACATCGGGCTGGTCGTCTACGAGATGACCCTGCTGGTCGAACGGGTCGGCCAGCAGATGACCCCGGAACTGCGCGCTCAGCTGCAGGGCGCCGCCCGCCGCTAGGGCGGTCGGCGGGACACAGAGGAGATAACCGTGGACTCGGGGCGCTCGAGAGGCGAACGTCGGTTCGACGACGACTTCTCCGGTGCGCGTTGGCCGAATGAGTCGGACAACTCGAACATTTCGGACAGCCGTGGGGGCGAGGTCGCAGGTGAGGACTGGAAGAGTTTCCGGGACCGGATAGACCGCGAGTGGCGGTCCCGGCGAGGCGGTGACGACGTGGCACCGGAGCCGGCGGCGCCGGATCCGTCGTCGTGGCTGAACCCGTCGGACCAGCCGGTCACCCGCGGGCCGGCCGACTTCAACGTCGACGACTTCCGTGACCGCCTGCTCAGCGGGCCGGTCTCGGAGCTGTACGGCGTCGGCGGCGGCTCGCTGCGGGACGCGGCGGGCGGGTTCACCGCCTTCGGCGGACCGGAGGAGCCGGAACCGGAGCAGTTCATCCCGTCGGCGCGCCCGAGCACGCCGCCGGAGGAGCCGGTGGAGACCTCCGGCCTGGTCCGGCCGTACTTCCGGACCGGCGGGCGGACCAAGCCCACCTACGACCTGGCCATCGAGGCCTTGATCTCGACCAGTGAACGGGGCAGGCTGATCGATTCGGTACGGGTGCCGGAGCACCGGTCGATCTGCGACCTGTGCCTGGACACCCGGTCGGTCGCCGAGATCGCCGCGCATCTGCGGCTGCCCCTCGGTGTGGTGCGGGTGCTGATTGGTGATGTCGCCGGTCTCGGACTGGTTCTCGTGCACAGCGGGAGCACGGTCGTCGGGGACAGGCCGAGTATCGAGTTCATGGAAAGGGTGCTCAGTGGGCTTCGGAGAATTTAGCTCCGACGCGAACACGTCGGCGGCCGCGGGACCGACCTCGTCGGCGAAGATCGTGGTGGCGGGCGGGTTCGGGTCGGGAAAGACCACGCTGGTGGGTGCGGTCTCCGAGATCGACCCGCTGACCACCGAGGCGTCGATGACCGAGGCCAGTTCCGGGGTCGACGACGTCTCGGCGACGCCGAACAAAACGACGACCACGGTGGCCATGGACTTCGGCCGGATCACCCTGGACTCGGACATCGTGCTGTACGTGTTCGGCACGCCGGGCCAGCACCGGTTCTGGTTCATGTGGGACGACCTGGCACTGGGCGCGATCGGCGCGGTGGTGCTGGTGGACACCCGCAGGCTGTCGGACGCCTTCCCGTCGATCGACTTCTTCGAGAACCGGAAGCTGCCGTACGTGGTCGCCATCAACTGCTTCGACCGCCTGCTGCACCACCAGATCGAGGACGTCCGGCACGCGCTGACGATCTCGCCGTCGGTGCCCATCATGGCCTGCGACGCGCGGGAGCGGGAGTCGGCGAAGCAGGTGCTGATCTCGGTGGTCCAGCACGCCATCCAGCACGACACCGCGCTGCGGGCGGGCTGACTTCGGATCGCGACCACCAGGTTCCCCCTTTTCACCACGGGGCGGGGTCGAACCCTGCCCCGCACGCGAATACGCTGGTGCGAAGCAGTGTTCGCGCGCCGGGTCGTCGCCGGAGCAAGGAGGACAGTGATGGCTACCACCCCATCCGGTGGGTTCGGCTGGCTGGTCACCGACTTCGTGCGCAGGGTCCCCGGTGCCGCCCACGCGGTGGTGGTGTCGGCGGACGGCCTGCTGCTGGCCAGCTCGGACGGGTTGCCGGTGGAGCGGGCCGAGCAGCTGTCGGCGGTGTCGTCCGGGCTGGTCAGCCTGACCCAGGGGGCGGCGAGGTGCTTCGAGGCGGGTGTGGTCAACCAGACGGTGGTGGAGATGGAGCGGGGTTACCTGTTCCTGATGTCCATTTCGGACGGCTCCAGCCTGGCCGTGCTGGCCGCGCCGACCAGTGACATCGGGACGGTGGCGTACGAGATGACCCTGCTGGTGGACCGGGTCGGCCAGCAGCTGACCCCGGAGCTGCGCGCGCAGTTGCAAGGCGGGGTACGCGGCTGACGATGGGCACTCCGGGGAACTTCGGGCGTGATCCGCGGCCGGTGAACGCCGACTGGGACGCGCTGCACGCCGGCAGCGAACGCGAGGGACTGGACTCGCCGAGCCGGTTCGACATCGCCAAGTACGTCACGGGCCGTTTCACCGTGCCGGTCACGTCTACCACTGCTTCGTCTTCGGGGACGTCTTCGTCTGCTGCGTCTTCGCCGCCGGGGGCGCCTGCTTCGCTGCCCGCCCGCCATTCCCGGCCCGCGCCGCCTCCACCTCCTGCGCCGCCGCCGGGCCCCCTTGCTCCAACCGGACCCCCCACTTGGGCCGGGCCGCCGGCTCCCCCCGGGACGTACTCGCGGTCAGACCCCTACGCTTCGCCCGAGTTGTACGGGGAGCCCGAGTCTTACGCGCCTTCTGAGTCTTACGCGTCGCGCGATTCCTATGCGCGGCCTGATTCTTATGCGTCGCCTGAGTCTTACGCGTCGCGCGATTCCTATGCGCGGCCTGATTCTTATGCGTCGCCTGAGTCCTACGCGTCGCCCGAGTCGTATGCGCGGCCTAAGTCCTATGCGCCGCCTGGATCGCGGGCGCGGCCCGAGCCCTACGCGCCGTCGGAGGCTTATGCGGAGCCCGATTCTTACGCGCGGCCTGAGTCCTATGCGGAGCCGGAGTCTCACGCGCCTTCTGATTACTACGCGCAGCCCGAGCCTCATGGGCCGTCTGAGTCGTACGCGCGCTCTGATTCTCATGGGTCACGCAGGTCCTCCGCGCGGCCCGAGTCCTACGCGCCCTCTGAGTCCTACGCCCGGCCCGAGCCCCACGCGTCGCCCGAGTCGTACGCGGAGCCTGAGTCGTACGCGCGGCCCGAGTCCTATGCGCCGTCGGAGGCTTATGCGGAGCCGGAGTCGTATGCGCCGCCTGGATCGCGGGCGCGGCCCGAGCCCTACGCGCCGTCGGAGTCTTACGCGTCGCCCGAGTCTTACGCGGAGCCGGAGTCGTATGCGCCCTCTGAGGCATACGCGTGGCCTGAGCCCTCCGCATCGCCCGGGGCCAACTCGGCGCCAGCCGAGCAGCCTGCGTGGCCAGAGCCAGAGCCGGAACCCGAACCCGCGCCGATGCGGGCGATGGCCCCGGTTCGTCCGGCCGCCCGGCCCGCGGCCCCGGTGTGGCCCGCCGGTCGTGCCTCCCGCTCGCTCGTCCGCCCGTACGCCAGGACCGGCGGCCGCACGCACTCCGCGCACGACCTGGCGCTGGAAGCCCTGATCTCCACCACCGACCAGGGCCGCGGCCAGACGTCTTCCCTGCCGACCGAGTACCGCCTCATCTGCGAACTCTGCCACGACACGCACTCCATCGCGGAGATCGCCGCGTACCTGCGCCTGCCGCTGGGCGTGGTGAAGGTCTTCGTCGGCGACCTCGCCGACGCCGGGCTGGTCCTGATCCACCAGTCGAGCCTGATCCAGGGCGACCCGTCCGCCCGCGAGTTCATGGAACGAGTCCTGCAGGGCCTGCGCGAACTCTGACCGCTCAGTCCTCGACGAGGGCGGCGGAAGTGATGCGGTGCAAGGGATACCGCTGGTTGTCGGTGCTTTCCAGCATGCCGCCGCCCACGCGCGCCGGGGTGACCACGCGCTGCGCGGCCGTGCCGCGGTCGTCGACGAAGCCGATCCACACCTCGCGGCGTTCGCGCGTGGCCTTCGAGAGCAGCGCGAGCGTCATCGACGTGTCGGCACCGCCGCCACCGGGGGCGCGCACCGCGGTGCCGCGCCGGGTGCCCGCCGCGCGGTCGCCCGCGCGCAGGTTCGCCACGATCGACGCGACCTGGTCGCCGTCGGGAGCGCTCGGCTCGGCGTGCACGCGCCGCGCGCCCCGTCCCCTGGCCGGGATGCGGCGGCCGCGGTTGCGGTTCAGATCGACCACCCGCCCGTCCGGCCCCTCGGCGGCCGGGGCGAATCCCGCCGCGCGCAGGCCGTCGAGCACCTCGGCCAGCGGGAACGTGCTGATCAGCACGGTCGGCGCGATCTTGCGCAGGTCCAGCTGCTCGGCCGCCGGATTGCCGAGCACCTCGGCGAGCAGCACCTCGTCGTCGCAGCGCAGGAACGAGCCCGCCACCCCGCCGCGCAGCCGCCCGTGCCGCCGCGCCACGTCGTCGATCAGGTAGGTCAGCGACTGCGGCACCGGCGTCACCGACCGCTCGCGGAACAGCGAGTGCAACTCCGCCGCGGTGCGCCCGGTGTCCAGCGCGCGCCGCACCGAGGTCTCGGTGACCCGGTAGACGGTGGCGTGCCCGGCGGATTCGATGTCGGCCACCGCGGTGATCTCGGTGGCCAGGTCGGCCTCCAGCGGACCGGGCGCGACCACCGTGAGGTCCGCCTGCACCAGCACGTGGTTAACCGGGTCCGGCAACGCCTCCGCCATCGCCAGTGTCGCGTTGGAACGGTCGTCCTCGAGCAGCATGCCGGTGGCCGTGGTGACCGCGCCGAGCGCGACCAGGCCGAGCGCGGTCGCCTCGGCCATGGTCCAGCGCACGTTCTCGTCGCGGAACCGGCCACCCCGCCGCGGTGCCCGCCAGGCCAGCGAGGCGACCAGTTCCTCCACGCTCTTCACCCCGGTGCCCGACGGCAGTTCGGTGAGCGTGGTAAGCACCCGGCGGCGCGCGGCGGGCGCGAGCGGGCGGCGCAGCTCCTCCGACAGCGGGGCCAGCGGCTTGTCCTTCGCGTCGCGCTGCCCGGCGAGACCGGGGGAGCGCGGCAGGTCCAGCCACGCCTGCGCCAGCATCGCCCAGCGCGCCGCCGGTTCCGAGGCGAGCCAGCTGTCGGCGAGCACGGTCGGCACCCACTCCGGGGTGCCGCTCTGGTCGTCACCGGCCAGTCCGGCGCCGACGACGACCTCGGCGACCAGCGTCGCGCGCTGGTCGTCCACGTCCAGCTCCCGCGCCAGCTTCCGCAGTTCACGCACGCCGAGCCCGCCGGACTTGAGCACCGGCGGCGGTTGCTCCGACCAGAGCGTGATCAGCCGTTCGGTGTGCCGCAGGAACTCCATCGCCTCCCCGGCCGCCGCCTCGTCCACTGTGGACTGCTGATGCGGGTGGGTCGGCAGCTCCGGCTCGGCCAGCTGCGCGCTGCTGAACGCGTGCCCGCCGCGCAGCAGGATGCCGAGTTCGCGGGGCAGCTCGACGGTGGTGTCGTCGCGGCGCAGCAGCAGCCCGCGCGCGAGCAGCTTCTGCACCGGGGTGGTCGCCTCGTCGAGCGGGACCATCGCGCCGGCGTCGCGGGTGTTGCCGATCGGCGGACCGGCGGCGAGCTTCTGCAGCAGTGCGCGCTCGGCGTCGGTCACCTCGTCGACCGCGGCGGCCAGGTCCGTTTCGGACAGTGCCTTCGACGGGCTGCCGAGCCCGGCGGGGAACGGTCCGAGCGCCTCCCGCGCCGTCGGTGGCACGCGGATCGCGTCGTCCTCGCCCCAGGCGAGCGCGCGGTCCCGCAGCCGCTCCAGCCCGCGCTTCGCGGACCTGCCGAGCAGTTCGTCGACCTCGGCGGCGGTGACCGCTTCGGTGTCGGCACCGGCGAGCAGCAGAGCGTCGAGCACGGCGAGGGTGAAGGTGTCCAGGTCTTCGCAGGCGCGCGAGATCGAGCCCGGCGTGCCGGCGCGGGTGGCCAGCACCGTGCTGTTGGACGGCGGTGGCGTGGCCAGGTCGCGCCGGGTCCGCAACAGCGCGACCAGCGTTCCATCCGGTCTGGAGCGCAGCCAGTCCGCCAACGAGGTTCCGGGCATCCGGTCCAGAATATCGCCTGTTCGGACCCGTGCCCGGGGCGCCTGGCACACTGGACCCGCGAGTTCGAACCATGGAGGACGACGTGGCGAAGGCCAAGACCGGTAAGAAGAACGGCATCGACCCCACCTGGCCGCACGTGGCCGAGGGGGAGCACCCGGTGTCCGAACTGGCCGCGGACCGCCAGGGTGCGCTGTCCCCGTTCGGCGACGTGACCTTCCCGCTGGACTCGGTGCCCTACGTGCACCCGCGGACCGAGATCAACAAATAGCGGTTACCGGCTGGTAAACCGGCAGATCGGCAGTGTCGGCGATCACGGGGCTAGGGTTCTGTGCACCACTGTTCCAGCGCAGATCGCGGGGGTTCTCCCATGCCGGTTCCCGGTCCCGGATATTCGATCACCGTCCGTGTCGAGGCGCCCTCCTCGGCGAGCGCGGCGGGTGACCTGACCAGCGCGGTCGGCCGCGTCGGCGGGGTGCTCACCGCGTTCGACGTGGTCGAGTCGCACCCCACCTCGATCGTGGTGGACATCAGCGCCAACGTGCTGTCGGCCAACCACGCCCAGGACATCACCGAGGCGCTCGACGCGCTGCCGGGCGTCCGGGTGCGGAAGTTCTCCGACCGCACCTTCCTGATCCACCTCGGCGGCAAGATCGAGGTCACGCCCAAGGTCGCGCTCCGCAACCGTGACGACCTCTCGCGCGCCTACACCCCGGGCGTGGCCCGCGTCTGCCAGGCGATCGCGGCCAATCCCGAGGACGCGCGGCGCCTGACCATCAAGCGCAACACCGTCGCCGTGGTCACCGACGGCTCGGCCGTGCTGGGCCTCGGCAACATCGGCCCGGCCGCCGCGCTGCCGGTGATGGAGGGCAAGGCGGCGCTGTTCAAGAAGTTCGCCGACGTCGACGCCTGGCCGGTCTGCCTGGACACCCAGGACACCGAGGAGATCATCAGCATCGTCAAGGCGCTGGCCCCGGTCTACGCGGGCATCAACCTGGAGGACATCGCCGCGCCGCGCTGCTTCGAGATCGAGGCGCGGCTGCGCGAGCTGCTGGACATCCCCGTCTTCCACGACGACCAGCACGGCACCGCGATCGTGGTGGTCGCCGCGCTGCGCAACGCGCTGCGCGTGGTCGGCAAGCGCATCGAGGACTGCAAGATCGTGGTCAGCGGGACCGGCGCGGCCGGTTCGGCGATCATCCGGCTGCTGCTGCGCAAGAAGCCTGCCGACATCGTGGCCGCCGACATCGACGGCATCGTGCACTCGGCGCGCGGCAACCTCGACGACAACCTGACCCAGATCGCCGAGGCCACGAACAAGGACAACGTCTCCGGCACCCTGCACGACGCGCTGGTCGGCGCGGACGTGTTCATCGGGGTGTCCGCGCCGAACCTGTTCGGGGCGGAGCAGGTCGCCACGATGAACTCCGACGCGGTGGTGTTCGCGCTGGCCAACCCGGACCCGGAGATCGACCCGCTGGAGGCCCAGCGGCACGCCGCGGTGGTCGCCACCGGCCGCAGCGACTACCCGAACCAGATCAACAACGTGCTCGCCTTCCCCGGCGTCTTCCGCGGGCTGCTCGACGCGCACGCCCGGCACATCGACGACGAGATGCTGCTGGCCGCCGCCGACGCGATCGCCGACGTGGTGGACGGCGAGCGGCTCAACGCCTCGTTCATCGTGCCCAGCGTGTTCGACTCGGCGGTGGCGCCGGCGGTCGCCGAAGCGGTGAAGAACGCCGTGCGGAACTAGCGGGTAGTCTCCGGCGGGTGAGCGAACTTACGCACGTCGACGCGGCGGGCGCGGCTCGCATGGTCGACGTCTCCGCGAAGGATTCGACGGTCCGGATCGCCTACGCCAGCGGCGTGGTGCGCACCACCGCGGAGGTGGTCGGGCTGCTGTCGTCGAACGGCCTGCCCAAGGGTGACGCGCTGGCCACCGCGCGGATCGCCGGCATCATGGGCGCCAAGCGGACGCCGGAGCTGATCCCGCTGTGCCACCAGCTGGCGCTGTCCGGGGTCGAGGTCGAGTTCACCCTCGGCGAGGCGGATATCCGGATCCTGGCCACGGTGCGGACCAAGGACCGCACCGGGGTGGAGATGGAAGCGCTGACCGCGGTCGCGGTGGCCGGGCTGACCGTGCACGACATGATCAAGGCGGTGGATCCGGCGGCCTCGCTCGACGAGGTGCGGTTGGATCGCAAGGAGGGCGGCAAGACCGGCCTCTGGGAGCGTCCGACTGCGACGGGAGACGACCGGTGAAGCGTGCGGCGAGGGTGATCGTGGCCTCCAACCGGGCCGCCGCCGGGGTGTACCCGGACCGGACCGGCCCGGTGATCGCGGACTGGCTGGCCCAGCGCGACTACGAGGTGCCGGACCCGATCGTGGTCGAGGACGGGGAGCCGGTGGCGCGGGCGCTGCGGGCGTGCGTCGCCGAGGACGTGCACGTGGTGATCACCACCGGCGGCACCGGCATCTCGCCGACCGACCGCACGCCCGAGGCGACCACCTCGGTGCTCGACTACCAGCTGCCCGGCGTCGCGGACGCGGTGCGGGCGGCCGGGCTGCCCGCGGTGCCGACCGCGGTGCTTTCGCGCGGTGTCGCCGGCGTGGCCGGGCGGACGCTGGTGGTGAACCTGCCGGGCTCGCGGGGCGGGGTGAAGGACGGTCTCGGCGTGCTGGAAGGCGTGCTGGACCACGCGGTGGAGCAGCTGCACGGGGGCGACCACGTGCCGGCCGCGCCGGTGGCCGGGGCACGCATCGCGCTGGCCGCGGTGACGGACGCGCCGATCTCGGTCGACGAGCACGCCGCGCTGGTCGGCGACGACGCGGCGGGTGCCGTGGTGACCTTCTCCGGGGTGGTCCGCGACCACGACGGCGGCAAGGGCGTGCGGGGTCTGGTCTACGAGGGGCACCCGAGCGCCGGCGACGTGCTGGCGCGGGTGGTCTCGGAGCTGGCCGCGCGCTTCGAGGGCGTGCGGGCGGTGGCGGTGAGCCACCGGATCGGCACGCTCGCCATCGGGGACGTGGCGCTGGCCTGCGCCGTCGCCGCCGACCACCGGCGGGAGGCCTTCCTGGCCTGCTCGGATCTGGTGGACGAGGTCAAGGCGCGGCTGCCGGTGTGGAAGCACCAGACCTTCACCGACGGCACCGACGAATGGGTCAACTCCCCCTGACCCCTTTCGGGGGCCTGAGTGGCGCGCTCGCGCCCGGAAACCCCGCCGGCGGGAAGTGCCCCCGTTTTGCGGGCGGACACTCCGCCAGGGCCGCTGAAGCCCGTTATTCCCACTGAAGTGGCTTACACACGCCCGGTAACCATGGAAATCGGTTGCTCGGCGATGTTTCGACGCAGTGGAATGGCGGCGCACCGTGAATAGGGGGTAGCGCATTGTCAATGGACGCACGAAAAGGTCCCACCGCCCAGGGGATTGGCGGTGGGACCTTTTCGCTTGTCACGGCGTTATCGGGCCGTGATCACGCACACCAATGTCACTTGGTGGCGATCTTCTGGCCGACCACGATGAAGTCCGCGTTCGGGATGAAGTCCTTGTTCAGCTCCTGGAGCTTGGCGAACCCACCCTCGACGCCGTGCGCCTGCGCGATCTTCGACAGGGTGTCGCCCGCGACCACGGTGTAGTCACCGGCCGGGTTGGACTTGGCCACACCGGTGGTGACCGGGGCCGACGACTGGGCCGGGGCCGGAGCCGACTTCGGCGCGCTCTTCTTCGCCGGGGCGCTCTTCTTGACCGAGCCCTGGGTGTTCTTGCCCTTGTAGCTGGCGGACGAGCCGCCCTTCTTGCCACAGGTCGGCCACGCGCCGATGCCCTGACCAGCCTTGACCTTCTCGGCCACGGCGATCTGCTCCTCGCGGGAGGCGTTGTGGGCGCTGCCCTTGCCGCCGTAGGCCTTCCAGGTGCTCGGCGAGAACTGCAGGCCGCCGGAGTAGCCGTTGCCGGTGTTGGTGGACCAGTTGCCACCGCTCTCGCACTGCGCGATCGCGTCCCAGTTGGTGCCGCCTTCGGCCTGCGCGGGGGTCGCAGCGATGGCGAGCGGAGCGCCGACCGCCATACCGGCGATCGCCACCCGGGCGATGTGCTTGGTAGCGGCGGACATCTTACGGTGCTTGCCTCGGTAAGCCATTGGTTACTACTCACTTCCCGCGCCTGCTGAACATCGGGGGGTTCGTGTCGTCCCTGTCCGGAAGTTTTCTTTCGCTCGGGGTATGGGCCGGGATTCCGCCGGACAGGGTTCGGCGCTTCGGATTCCCGGTGTTGCTCTGGTCGGTCGGGGCCAACCGAAAAGCGACGGTACGTAACCTTCGGCGTGATCGGAAATTATTCGGGGTGTGACCTACGTCACTGTAACAGGGCGCAACCTTTGACGATTCCCGTGTTTTCGCAGCTCAAGTGGCCGTTACCGGGCCGTTTCCTTCTCGAGATAATTCACTGATCGTGAGGCTTGGGTCACGTGTAAAACGCATCCGTAGGCCGTTAGTGCACATACGCACAAAGTGCGCTAATCCCGGAGGAAGGCAGCCAGTCCGGCCAGGTCGTCGGTGTTGATGTGGTCCACACCCGCGTCGGCGAGTTCGGTCCAGATCGCCTCGCGGGCCGGTCCGGGGGCGTCCGGCGTGGCCCAGAACCGCACCCGCTGGCCCGCCGCGTGCGCGGTCGCCACGATCTCCCGCAGCCGGGCCCGCTCGGCGGCCGGGAACGCGCCCTCGCCGGTCCAGGTGAACAGCTTCGTCCAGTTGTCCGAGACCAGCGGCGTCAGGCGGGCGTCGGAACCGGGCCCCAGATCGTCCTGGGCGGCGATGCGGCCGTCGTAGAAGGCCAGCCGCTCCTTCTGGCCCGCCAGTACCGCTCGCGGCCGGTTGCCGGACAGCACGACCTCCACGGCCCTGTCGCGCACCCAGCCGTCCCGGTAGGCGGTGAAGAGGAAGGAGTACCGCGGGGACGCCAGCACCTTCGAGAGCGCCGCGTAGGTGTCCTCGGCGCCGCTCTTGATGTCGACCAGCAGCTGGAACGGCATCCGGCGCGGGTAGACGTGGCCGAAGTTACGCAGCACCCGCTCCCGCAGCGGCTCCAGGTAGAGCGACTCCAGCGTGCGTTCCGGGGTGACGTCCTCCGGGTCGTGCGCCACCAGCAACTGCCCGTCGACCAGGTAGATGTCCGCCTCGACGCTGGTGAACCCGTGGTCCAGCGCGTCGTGCAGCGGCCGGTCGTGCTCGTAGTCGTTGTGCGCGTGTGCCTGCGCCAGCGGCTTGACCCACGGAGCCCACGACGCCGACGACACGGCTGAAGCGGGCGTGGCGAGCCCGGCCACGGCGAACGCGGTCAGCACGAGCACAAGGAGGCGGCGCATGCGCGACAGCCTCGGTGAACCCGGCGTCCGATGGGTGACGCGGGGGTTAACCACCGGCGAAAGGCGGCAGGACGTCCAGCTCGGCTCCGTCGGGCAGGCGGAACGAGGTGTCCCGCACCGCGACGCCGTCCAGCAGGAAGCTGGCCACTTCGAGCACCTTCGGCAACCGCTCGGGGTGCCGCTGCCGCAGCTGCTCGACCGCTTCGGCCACCGACGAACCGGCCGGCAGCGTGAGCACCTCGCTGTCCACTCCGGTCGCGGCCCGCGCCGAGGCGAAGAACCGCACTTGGACCGTGGTCACCCGCATCAACCGCCGATCGCGCTCATCGGCCGGATCGGCTGCGCGAACCCGGCCTCATTGATCTCGTGCCCGGCCAGCTTGCCCCACATGGTGTCGCGCCAGGCACCCGCTATCTCCTCGTCGGGCGCGCCCGCGCGCAGGAGGGCCCGCAGGTCGGTCTCGTCGTTGCTGAACAGGCAGGAGCGGACGGCACCGTCGGCGGTCAGCCGGGTGCGCTCGCAGGCCGAGCAGAACGGCCGGGTGACCGAGGCGATCACGCCGACGTCGCCGGGGCCGCCGTCGACCAGCCAGCGCTCGGCGGGCGCGCCACCACGCGGCGCCTCGCTCGGGGTCAGCTCGAATTCGGCGCCGAGCAGGTCGAGGATGTCGGCCGCGGTGATCATGCCGCGGCGGTCCCAGCCGTGCTGCGCGTCCAGCGGCATCTGCTCGATGAACCGCAGGTGGTAGCCGTTGTCCAGGCAGAACCGCAGCAGCGGCGCGGCCTCGTGGTCGTTGACCCCGCGCATCAGCACCGCGTTGACCTTCACCGGCGACAGCCCGGCGTCGCGGGCGGCGGCCAGGCCCTCCAGCACGTGGCGCAGCCTGTCCCGCCTGGTCAGCTTGGCGAAGGTGTCGCGGTCGATGGTGTCCAGCGAGACGTTGATCCGGTCCAGCCCGGCCGCGACCAGGCCTTCGGCCCGTTTCGCCAGGCCGATGCCGTTGGTGGTCATCGACAGCCGGGGCTTCGGCCGCAGCGCGGACACCTCGGCGACGATGCGCTCGAGCCCCGGTCGCAGCATCGGCTCACCGCCGGTGAGCCGGATGTCGGTGACCCCGAGCGACTCGACCGCGATGCGCAGCAGCCGGAGCAGCTCGTCGTCGGTGAGCACCTGATCGCCGGGCAGCCAGTCCAGGCCCTCTTCGGGCATGCAGTAGGTGCAGCGCAGGTTGCACTTGTCGGTCAGGGACACCCGCAGGTCGGTGGCCACCCGGCCGAACGAGTCGATCAACCCTGGGTGGTCGGGCCGGGGTTCGGCGGGGTTCTGCCGCTTCCCGGAGGGCCGGGGAATGCCAAGATCTACCGCCGTCACCCTGCCCAGGGTAGTGCGGATCCGGACGAGCGGTCCTCAAGCTTCGAACGAGACGATGGCGCATCCGCATCTGCGGGTTTAGCCTCCTGCTCATGCCGCAGTTTCGGTTGGCCGAGGTAGCCCGCTTGCTCGGGGTCAGCGACGACACGGTGCGCCGGTGGGTCCGCGCCGGTCAGTTGACCGCCCTCGACGACACCAGCGGGCGCAAGGTGGTCGACGGTGCCGAGCTGGCCGCCTTCGCCAGGGCGCAGGCCGACCAGCCGCCGGACCCGTCGCGGGTCGGCCGGTCCGCGCGCAACCGGTTCGTCGGGCTGGTCACCGAGGTCGTCCAGGACAAGGTGATGGCACAGGTGGAGATCCAGTGCGGGCCGCACCGGGTGGTCTCGCTGATGAGCACCGAGGCCGTCACCGAAATGGGGCTGAAACCGGGCTCACTCGCCGTCGCCGTGGTCAAGGCGACGCAAGTGATCGTCGAGACGCCTGATCGTTAGGCGCTGCCCATCGAGCAGCCTCACCGGACAGCGCCTAATAGGGTGGCGGGCATGAGCGACGAACCGCGTTGGAGCTATCTCAGCGACATGGACGGGGTGCTGGTCCGCGAGGAGCACCTGGTGCCCGGCGCCGACGAGTTCCTCGCCGAACTGCGCGCCAACGGCATCGGCTTCCTGGTGCTGACCAACAACTCCATCTACACCCCGCGCGACCTGCGGGCGCGGCTGGCCAGGACCGGGCTGGACGTGCCGGAGGAGGCCATCTGGACCTCCGCGCTGGCCACCGCCGAGTTCCTGCACCGCCAGCGCCCGAACGGCTCGGCCTTCGTGATCGGCGAGGCCGGGCTGACCACCGCGCTGCACGAGGTCGGCTACGTGCTGACCGACCGCGACCCGGACTACGTGGTGCTCGGCGAGACCCGCACCTACAGCTTCTCCGCGATCACCAGGGCGATCCGGATGATCGAGGCGGGCGCCAAGTTCATCGCCACCAATCCGGACGCCACCGGCCCCAGCCTGGAGGGCTCGATGCCGGCCACCGGCTCGGTCGCCGCGCTGATCGAGAAGGCCACCGGCCGCCAGCCCTACTTCGTCGGCAAGCCGAACCCGCTGATGATGCGCTCGGCGCTGCGGGCGCTCGGCGCGCACTCCGAGCACACGCTGATGATCGGCGACCGGATGGACACCGACGTGCACGCCGGGATCGAAGCCGGGCTGGAGACCATTCTGGTGCTCACCGGGATCTCCACCAGGGAGAGCGCCGAGCTGTACCCCTACCGCCCGACGCGGGTGCTCGACTCGGTGGCCGACCTGATCGGGCGGACGAAGGATCCCTTCGCGCAGGGGTGACGAACCTCTCCGGTGAGCAGGCCTTATCTTCAGGGGATGAACGATGCCGGTGCGGCGGGACTGCCGACCTATGTGGTGGGTGACGTACACGGGCATCGTGAGGGGCTGACCGAGGCGCTGCTGGCGAAGGAACTGGTCGACGCCGACGGCGACTGGGCCGGTGGCAAGAGCCGCGTGTGGTTTCTCGGCGACTTCGTCGACCGCGGTCCCGACGGCGTCGGTGTCATCGACCTGGTGATGCGCCTGCAGGAGCAGGCCGCCGAAGCCGGTGGTGAGGTGCACAGCCTGCTCGGCAACCACGAGATCCTGCTGCTGGGCATGCACCGCTTCGGTGACACCGAGGTGCCGTCGGACTTCGGCCCGCGCAGCTTCGGCCGCAGCTGGGAGATCAACGGCGGGCAGCCGTCGGACCAGGAGAAGCTGACCGGCCGCCACATCGAGTGGCTGGTCCGCCGTCCGCTGCTGGCGCACGCCGAGAACTACCTGCTGATGCACTCCGACACGCTCGAGTACCTCGAATGGGGGGCCGACGTCGAGGAGATCAACCAGAACGTGGCCGAGGTGCTGGCCGCCGACGACATCTCCGACTGGTGGGAGGTGTGGCGCCGGATGACCACGCGCTACGCCTTCCGCGGGCCGAACGGGCCGGAGATCGCGCAGCTGCTGCTGGAGCGGCTCGGCGGCGAGCGGATCGTGCACGGCCACAGCGTGATCGCCGACCAGCTCGGCATCCACCCGGCGCAGATCGAGGCGCCGTACCTGTACGCGGGTGGCAAGGTGCTCGGCGTGGACGGCGGCCTGTTTGTCGGCGGCCCCTGCTTGATCGTTCCCCTGCCGTGGGAACCGGAGGACTGAAACTTCCAGGTCGTGGGACATCTTGACCATTGTCCGGACCAGGGTCCATAGTTCCGGTCATGTCCGAAACCCTGGGTCACCGTTGTGTTGTCCCGCGGACGAGGCGGTCTCCTCACCGCCTGGTCGGTATCGGCGTCTGCGCGCTGCTCGTGCGCCGCGGTCGCCTCGGCTCACCGCCGAAGTAGCGCGCCTTCCCCGCGTTAGTACCGATCCCTTCGCACAGTGAGGAAATGCGTTGTCTGTCGACCTGTCGCTTCGTGCTGCCCTGCGCCCGGCCCGCGTACCCGCCGACGGAATCCTGGAAGGTCCGCGGGTGTTGCACCGCGCGGAATCCCAGCCCTACGAACTGTTTTCGCTGACCCCGCTCGGTGCGGTGATCGGCGCCGAGATCGACGGCGTCGACCTCGGCGCGCCGCTGACCGGTGAGCTGCGGGCGGAGCTGAACCGCGCACTGCTCGAGTGGAAGGTCCTTTTCTTCCGCGACCAGGACATCACTTCCGAGCAGCAGCGGGCCTTCGCGCGCAACTGGGGTCCTCTTGAGACGAACCCGTTCATCCCCACCGGGGACAGCGAGCAGGTGACCCGGTTCGCCCGCAGTGCGACCATGCCCGGTTTCGAGAACATCTGGCACACCGACGTCACCTTCCGGCCCGAGCCCGCGCTCGGTTCGGTGCTGCGGCTGATCGAGGTGCCGCCGCTCGGTGGCGACACCATGTGGGCGGACATGGCCGCCGCCTACGACAACCTGCCCGAGGACGTGCGCGCGCGGATCGACGGCCTGACCGCGGTGCACGACTTCATCCCCGGCTTCGAACGCTTCTCCGACGCGGATTTCCTTGCCGCCAAACAGGACGAGTTCCCGCCGGTGGAGCACCCGGTGGTGCGCACGCACCCCGAGTCCGGCCGCCGCATGCTGTTCGTGAACCAGGCCTTCACCACGCACATCGTCGGGCTGGAGCGCGAGGAGAGCGATCGGCTGCTCCGGTTGCTGTTCCAGCAGGCGCACGTGCCGGAGTTCCAGGTGCGGTTCAAGTGGCGGCCGAACTCGGTGGCGTTCTGGGACAATCGGGCCACCCAGCACTACGCGGTGAACGACTACTTCCCGCACGCGAGGGTGGCCGAACGGGTGGCCATCGCCGGTGACCGTCCTTTTTAGACCGTCCTGGTGGACAGCCGCGTCAGACCACGCTGGTCGTCGCGGCGACTCCGGCAGGCGTCCACACGATGCAGTTCGGGCCGTAGTTGAAGGTGGCGGGCGTGTAGGTGACCTGACCCTTGGCGGGGAAGGAAACCTGCGCGCTCGCGCCGACGAAGCGCATCTTCTCGCCCGGCTGGATCTCGGGATTGGTCAGCCCGGGCGCGGTGATCGTGCCGGTCGCCGCGCCGCCGAGCTTGAAGCTGCCCCAGCCGTTGTAGGTGCCCGCCGGCGAGTGCGTGGTCCAGTTCTTCACGCCGGTGTACTCGATCTTCACCGTGGCGGTCTGGCCCTGCGCGACGGAGGCGGGCGCGGTGATCGTGGTGCGGTACTGGACGTCCCAGGCGACGATCCCGCCGCCGACGGCGCAGTGGTAGTCGACGGTGACCGTGCCGGCGGCTGCGGGGGTCGCGCCCAGCACCAGGGTCGCGGCGGCCGCGGTCAGCAGAGCGAAGAGTTTGCGCATGGCTCCCACCATCGGCCGGACGCGGGTGACGGCGCATCCTCCGGCCTGCGGTTTCCCAAAACTGTGAAAACCTCACTCTTGAGGGTTTCGGGCCGGAGCGGTTCTCTCGGAACAACGGAAGAACCCGTATCCCGTGAGGAGTTCCAAGTGTCGACGAGGAAAACCTTCAGATCGGTACTGGCCGCGCTCGCCCTGATGTTCCCGCTCGTGCTTTCGCAGGTCGCGACGAGTATGCCCGCTTCGGCGGCCGAAATCGCCGTGCGCACGGTGTACTACGACTCGAGCGGCGCGGCGGAGTTCAAGGACGCCGTGGACGCCGGCGCCGCGGTGTGGAACAACAGCGTGAAGAACGTCCGGCTGGTGAAGGGATCGCCCGCGTCGCTGGTCATCGTGGCCGACAACGGCTGGCCACGCGCGCAGACGTACTCGCTCGGCCGGGGCAAGATCTGGTTCGGGCGCCAGGCGGTCAACCAGGGCTACAACGTGACCCGGATCGCCGCGCACGAGATCGGGCACATCTTCGGCCTGCCGGACCGGCGGACCGGGCTGTGCCAGGACCTGATGTCGGGTTCGAGCGCACCGGTCTCGTGTGCCAACCCGAACCCGAACGCCAAGGAGAAGGCCGAGGTCGAGGCGAACTTCGCCGGTTCACGCGCGGCCGCGGACTTCCGGGGTCACTACGACGAGACCCCGGTCGCCGCGTTCTGACCGGCTCCCGGTGCCGTGAAAGCCACCTTCACGGCACCGGCACGATCTCCTTGCCCAGCGGCACCAGCGAAACCGGGATCATCTTGAAGTTCGCCACGCCCAGCGGGATGCCGATGATGGTGATGCACAGCGCGAGCCCGGTGACCAGGTGCCCGATCGCCAGCCACCAGCCGGCCACGAGGAACCAGATGATGTTGCCGAGCACCGAGAACGCGCCGGAGCCGCGCCGGTCGACCAGGGTCCGGCCGAACGGCCACAGCGCGTAGTTCGCCATCCGGAACGAGGCGAGGCCGAACGGGATGGTGATGATCAGGACGCAGCAGATGATCCCCGCGATGGCGTACCCCACCGCCATCCAGAAGCCGCAGAGCACCAACCAGATGACATTCAGGATCGTCTTCATGTCCCCATTGTCCCGTGAAACCTGGGTCAAGCGAGCAGATCGCCGGAGAACACGGTCACGGCCTGCCCGGCCAGCGTGACGCGATCACCGGCCAGCTCGACGCGCACGACACCGCCGCGCGGCGACGCCTGCTCGCCGACCAGCTCGTTCCGGCCGAGGCGCGCGGCCCAGTAGGGCGCCAGCGTGCAGTGCGCCGAACCGGTCACCGGGTCCTCATCCACGCCCTTCGCCGGGGCGAAGAACCGGCTGACGAAGTCGATCCCCTCGCGGTCGCTCGGCGCGGTGACGGTCATCCCGCGGATGTCCGAGGAGGACGCTGCCTTGATGGCGGCGAGATCCGGTACCAGGCCGCGTACCTGCGCCGCGTTCTCGGCGACCACCAGCAGGTCGAACTTCCCCCTGGCGACGTGCTCGACGGTCACGCCCGGCAGTGCGGCGCCGGGATCGATGTCGACCGCTTCGGACGGGTCGGCGGGGAAGTCCATCCGCACCCAGCCGCCGGCCGAGGTGCAGCGCAGTTCGCCGCTCTTGGTGCTGAACACCTGGTCGCCGCCGAGCACGTGCGCGGTGGCGAGGGTGGCGTGCCCGCACAGGGCGACCTCGGCGACCGGCGTGAACCAGCGCAGCGGCTTGGCGCCCTCGCCGGTGGTGACCACGAAGGCCGTCTCGGAGTGCTTCAGCTCCGCGGCCACCGACTGCATCCAGGCTTCGTCGGCGGGGGCGTCCAGCAACACCACCCCGGCCGGGTTCCCGGCGAAGGCGCGGTCGGTGAACGAGTCCACGAGGTACAGGCGCATGGGTTCGAAGATAGACGGATGGCAACGGCGGTGACCCGCTCATACACTGCGAAGCGCGTCACCGCCGACCCGCTGGAGGACCCATGCCCGCCGTTCCCAGTTACTCCTCCGGAATCTCCGATGTGCCGCTGCTCGGCGACACCATCGGCGACAACCTGGCACGCACGGTGGCCGCCTTCGGTGATCGCGACGCGCTGGTCGAACGGCTCACCGGCCGCCGGTGGACCTACGCCGAACTGGCCGCCGACGTGGACGCGCTCGCGCTCGGCCTGCTCGAACTCGGCATCACCAAGGGTGACCGGGTGGGCATCTGGTCGCCCAACCGCGCCGAGTGGACGCTGATCCAGTACGCCACCGCGAAGATCGGCGCGATCCTGGTCAACATCAACCCGGCCTACCGCTCGCACGAGCTGAAGTTCGTGCTAAACCAGGCCGGGGTGCGGCTGCTGGTGGCCGCCGAGTCGTTCAAGACCTCCGACTACGCGGGCATGATCGAGCAGGTGCGGCCGGAGTGCCCCGGGCTGGAGCACGTGGTGCTGCTCGGCACCCCGGCATGGGATTCATTGGTGGACAACGAGATCGACGCCGACCGGCTGGCCGGGATCGCGGCCACGCTCGGCGCGGACGATCCGATCAACATCCAGTACACCTCGGGCACCACCGGTTTTCCCAAGGGCGCCACGCTTTCGCACCACAACATCCTGAACAACGGGTTCTTCGTCGGTGAGCTGTGCGGGTACACCGAGGCCGACCGGATCTGCATTCCGGTGCCCTTCTACCACTGCTTCGGCATGGTGATGGGCAATCTCGCGGCGACTTCGCACGGCGCGTGCATGGTGATCCCGTCACAGGCCTTCGAACCGAAGGCGGCGCTGGAGGCGGTGCAGGCCGAGCGGTGCACCTCGCTGTACGGCGTGCCGACGATGTTCATCGCCGAACTGTCCGAACCGGACTTCGGCACCTACGACCTGAGCAGCCTGCGCACCGGGATCATGGCCGGTTCGCCGTGCCCGGTCGAGGTGATGAAGCAGGTGATCGAGCGGATGGGCATGGCGGAGGTGTCGATCTGCTACGGCATGACCGAGACCTCGCCGGTGTCCACGCAGACGCGGGCGGACGATTCGGTGGAGCGCCGGGTGTCCACCGTCGGCCGGGTGGGGCCGCACCTGGAGGTGAAGGTGGTCGACCCGGAGACCGGGCTGACGGTGCCGCGCGGCGAACCGGGCGAGCTGTGCACGCGCGGGTATTCGGTGATGCTGGGCTACTGGGAGCAGCCGGAGAAGAGCGCCGAGGTGATCGACGCCGCGCGGTGGATGCACACCGGCGACCTCGCCGTGATGGACGACGAGGGCTACGTGAACATCACCGGGCGGATCAAGGACATGGTGATCCGGGGCGGGGAGAACGTGTACCCGCGGGAGATCGAGGAATTCCTGTACACGCACCCGGATGTGCTCGACGCGCAGGTGATCGGCGTGCCGGACGCTCGGTATGGCGAGGAACTGATGGCGTGGGTGCGCCTGCGCGAGGGCGCCCCGGAGCTGACCGCGGAGTCGCTGCGGGAGTTCTGCACGGGGAAGCTGGCGCACTACAAGATCCCGCGGTACGTGCACGTGGTGGACGAGTTCCCGATGACGGTGACCGGGAAGGTGCGGAAGGTGGAAATGCGCGAGCAGGCCGTGACCCTGTTGGGCCTGGAGTCAGCGGCCTCCTCGAAGCACGCCTGAGGCACTGCTCGGGGCCACCCCGCTGTTTGATTGTGACTACGGCGAAGACCCCGATGTCAAGGCGGGAAAGATACCTTGACATCGGGGTCTTCGCCGTGTTTTTGGCTGTGGAGCGGGGATGGGGAAGGGCTGGGGGGTAGGTGGTCGGCTGTCGTTGCCGGGTGGCGGTTTGGGAATTGTTGCTACGGCATCAACCTAGGCCGTGGCAACCACTTCCGCGAAGGCCTTGGCATCCTCTTCGCCGAAGGTTTCTTCGAGGATCTCCGGGGTGTAGTCCAGGTCGATCTGCTCCACCGGGGTGCCGCGCGCCGACTCGATGGCGCCGAGGCGGCGCTGCGCGCGATCGGCGGCGTACTCGATGAACTCCTGCGGGTCGTTGTCGAACGGCCGCGGCTCTTCGAACTGCTCGTTCACCCACTGGATCATGCCCAGCGCGTGCGGCAGCAACTCGCCCATGCGCTGCTGCACGACCTCCCACATCGAGTCGTCCGCGGCGACGTGCCGACGGCAGGTGAAGGTGCCCCAGGCCATGTGCCGCCGCTCGTCGTCGCCGATGCGGCGGACGAGTTCCTGCATGCCGGGCAGGATGTTCCGCGTGGTGCACACCTTCTGCCACGCGTAGTACCCGGTCAGCGCGAGGCTGCCTTCGACGACGTGGTTGTAGGTGACGCTGGCGCGGACCTGGTTCACCGGGCTCGGGTCATCGGCCAGCACACCGAGCGAGGACGGCAGCTCCTCGTAGAACAGCTTGCGGTAGTGCGGGTTCTCGGCGACGTACGGGTGCAGGTCCTCGGTCAGCCCGACCGCGTCCATCCACCGCCGGAACACTTCGGTGTGCTTGGCTTCCTCGAAGCAGAACTGGCTCAGGTACATCTCGTCGCCGAACCGGCCGGTGGCGGCCATCGCCTTCATGAACGGCTGGATGTCCTCGGTCACCGCCTCCTCACCGGCGATGAACTGGGCGCACAGGTAGGTCGCCGAGCGCCGCTCGTCGTCGGTGAGCGTCCGCCAGTCGGCGGCGTCCTGGCTGAAGTCGATGTCGGCCGGGTTCCAGAACTTCGCGTTCCCCTTGACGAACAGGCGCAGCGGGAAGGAATCCCAGTTCAGGCCGCCCCGGCGCAGTGAGCTGAAGCCGCTGCGTTTCTCAGTGGTGGTCATCGTTCGAACCTCTCACTCCATTGTGGACGAGGAGTACTTCTCGATCGCCGGGGCGATCACCGCGCACACCTGGTCCGCCGCTTCGGCGGGGGAGTGCGTCGGCAGCACGAGGTGGCTCAGGTTGAGCCGGACCACGGTCTCGGCGAGCAGTTCCACGCACTCGTCGCCGAGCCACGGGGCCCGCGAGCGGTAGTGCTCGGCCGCCGCGTCGGCCGCGGCACGCAGCACGGGTTCCGCGCGGGTGGTCAGCAGCGGCAGCAGGTCCTCCGCCGGACCGGTGCCGAGCGCGGCGGCGACCAGCGGGTTCTCCCTGGCGTGCTCGATGGTGAACACGGTGGCCGCGCGCACGCCGTCGAGCAGCTCGGGCGCCGCGTCGAACCGCTGGTGGATGCCGTCGAGGAACTCCGCCGTGGTGCGCAGCGCGACCGCCTCCACGAGCGCGGCCTTGGTGCCGAACTCGTTGTAGAGCGTTTGCCTGCTCACCCCGACGCGGGTGGCCACGTCGACCATGCGCAGTGCCGCGTAGCCCTTCTCGATCAGCAGCGCGGTGGTCGCGACGAGCAGTTCCTCGCGCAGGGAGGCCTTGGCGCGCTGGGTGAAGGACGTGACCTCGGACACAACTTCAGCTTGACACAGCGCACTCATATGTCAAGGCCGTTGACGTCGCCTGATCGATTGTCAAATCCGCTACCGTGCAGGCGTGGGGATCACCGTGGGGTTCGACCTCGATATGACCTTGATCGATCCGCGGCCCGGCATGGTCGCGGCGCTCGACACGCTCGCCGAGGAGTCGGGCCTCCCGCTCGACGGCGAGCGGTTCGCCGCCAATCTCGGCCCGCCGCTGGACGCCGTGCTCCGCGGCTTCGAAGCACCGGAGGAACGCATCCCCGGCCTGGTGGACCGCTTCCGCGAGATCTATCCGGAGATCGTCGTGCCGAGCACCGTGGCGCTGCCCGGCGCACACGCCGCGCTGGACGCGGTGCACCGCGCCGGCGGGCGCACGGTGGTGGTCACCGGCAAGTTCGGGCCCAACGCCGCGCTGCACATCAAGGCGCTCGGCTTCAACGTGGACGTGCTGGTCGGCGAGCTGTGGTCGACCGGGAAGGCGGCCGCGCTCACCGAGCACGGCGCCGAGGTCTACGTCGGCGACCACCTCGGCGACATCAACGGCGCGCTGGCCGCCGGGGCCGTCGCGGTCGGCGTGACCACCGGGCCCTGCGGCCGGGATGAGCTGGCCGAGGCCGGTGCGCGGGTGGTGTTCGACAGCCTGGAGGAGTTCCCCGCCTGGTTCGAGTCTCTTACTCCGCCGCTTTCCTAGCCGCCTTGCGGTGCTCGCGGATCAGGGCCCACAGGCCCAGCCCGAGCCCCAGCGGGGTGACCAGTCCGGCCACCGCGCTCAGCCAGACCGGCAGGTCCTCCAGACCGGCCGCGAACAGCACAAAAACGGCGAGCACCGCCAGCATGCCGACGGCGAACAGGCCGATCCCGGCGCGCATCAGCAACGGCTTGGTCCTCGGCAGGCTCTCCATGGCTCCAGATTAGAGCGCGACGCAGTGTGTCCGGTATGTGCTTCGCTTCACCGGACGGTGGGGGATACGCTTGTAGGTACGCGCGTCTGGGTACGCCCTGGGCGCGCGTTCGTCGTGCATGGCTGCGCGACGTGGGACACGTGAGTGAAGGAACGGGTGAGGGCAGTGCCGACCGGCAAGGTCAAGTGGTACGACGCGGAAAAGGGTTTCGGTTTCGTCACCCAGGATGGCGGCGCGGACGTCTACATCCGGAAAGCCGCGCTACCGCAGGGCGTAGCGGCGCTCAAGGCCGGCCAGCGGCTCGAGTTCGGGGTGGCCGACGGCCGCCGCGGCCCGCAGGCGCTCTCGGTCCGGCTGCTCGACCCGCCGCCCTCGGTGGCCGAGGCGCGGCGCCGTCCCGCGGAGGAGCTGCACGGCCTGATCGAGGACATGATCAAGCTGCTCGAGCTGAAGGTGCAGCCGGACCTGCGGCGCAACCGCTACCCGGACCGCAAGCACACCAAGCAGATCGCCGAGATCATGCGCGCGGTGGCGCGCGACCTCGACCCCTAAGCCGGCTCGACCTGCAGGGTCCAGATGCCGCGGACGACGAGCTGCGGATTGCCCTGCTCGTCCTCGATGGCGGCCCCGGTGCCGTCGATCGCGGTGGCCGCGCTGATCTGCTGGATCTCCACCACCACCAGCTGGTCCCCCGGACCGGCGGTGGCGGTGTAGGCGTGCTGCCTGCCGGGGGAGAAGAACTCCTGCTTCACCGGCTGCAGGTTGCCCGCCGCGTCCTGGTACTGGACGTTGACCAGCCACGGGGTGTCGACGATCTCCTTCGGCAGTGAGATCTGCACCGGCTTGCCGGGGCGCACCTTCAGCCGTGCCTCGGCGCCGTCGTTCTGCTCGCAGGACGACACGCGCGCGTCGCAGTGGATGAACGGGCCGGTCCGCACGGTGTTGCCGTCGGCGAAGAAGGTCACCTCGGGCGGGGGCACCGGGGAGCAGCCGGACAGCACGAAGGCACCACCGGCGAGAACGGCCAGAACACCGAGACCACGCATGCCCAGGACTCTACGAGCCCGCCGGTCCGCGTGAGGGAGCCGGTCCCCCGCTGCGCATCCCGCGCGGCGGGGTGCTGGTGGCGTCCGGCCGAAGTGGACGGTCGCCGCCCAGGCCGGGGATGAGCGAGCTGCCGCGGTGCACCAGCATCGTCTGCACCACGCCGATCGCCAGCAGCGCGGAGATCACCAGGAAGCCGATCCAGTAGCTCGGCGGCAGCAGCAGGCCGACCGCGCCGCCGAAGCACCAGGCCAGCTGCAGCACGGTCTCCGAGCGGCCGAACGCCGAGGCCCGCGACTCCTCCGGCAGGTCGGCCTGGATCACCGCGTCGAGGCTGATCTTCGCCAGCGCGCTCGCGGTCGCGCCGACCAGGCCGACGATGGCCGCGGTGGCCAGCCCGGCCAGTATCGCGGCGAGCACGGTCGAGGCCAGCGTGGCGGCCGCGCAGCCGATCACCACCTGGTCGGGCTTGCCGAAGGTCATCCGCGAGCCCAGCGCGTTGCCGAGGAAACCGCCGACCCCCGCCGCGCCGCCGATCACGCCGAGCAGCAGCAGTTGCATGAACGGGCTCTGCCCGCTGCCCTCGGTCTGCGCCTTCACCGCGAACGCGGCGAACAGGAACAGGAAGCCGGTGACCAGCCGGATGGAGCCGTTGGCCCACAACGAGACCACGATCTGGCGGCCCATCGGCTGGCGTTTTTTCTTCTGCGGGTGCGCGGCCAGCGACGCGGGTACCTCGCCCTCGGTCACCTCGACCCAGGACGGGATGCGCATCGCCTGCACCGCGCCGACCACGCAGATGACCGCGGTGAACCACAACGCGCCCGACGAGTCGAAGATGCCGTTGATCCCGGCCGCCACCGCGCCGAACGCACCCCCGGCCACCAGGCCGAACACGGTGAGTCTCGCGTTCGTCTTGGACAGCGTGATCTCCGGCGGCAGCACACGTGGGGTCACCGAGGACTTCAGCACCATGAACGATTTGGACAGCACCATCTTGCCCAGCGCCGCCGGGTACAGGCCCCAGTCGTCGAAGTGCAGGGCCATGAACACGCACATCAGCGCCTGACCGGCCGAGGTGGCGCACATGGCCAGCCTGCGCCCGCGCTGGATGCGGTCCAGCGCCGGCCCGATCACCGGCGCCACCAGCGCGAACGGGGCGATGGTGATGAGCAGGTACAGCGCCACCTTGCCCTTGCTCTCGCCGCTGCTGGCGGCGAAGAACAGCGTGTTCGCCAGCGCGATGGCCATCGCCGCGTCGCTGGCGTAGTTGAGCATGGTCGCGTAGGTCAGCGAGGTCAGCCCGGACTTGTCCGCGCCGTCGGCCTTGGCCGCGCGCTGGAAGGCGTCCACCGCCTGGCCGGTCAGCTGGCGGCTGCGCAGCGCGGCCACCCTGGTCACGGTCAGCTTCTTGGGCAGCCGGGGCATGCCGCGGCCCGCCTCGGCGGGCGGTGGCTCGAAGCCGTGCGCGGCCTTGGTGTGCTCGGACGCGGCGTGCTCGGACTCCTCGAAGGAGCGCCGCTGCTGCTCGTTCGCGAACCCGCCGGTGTCGTAGCGCTCGTGCTCACCGGAGTGGCCGCGCGGCCGGTTCGGCGGGACCGGGGGCAGGTTCGAGCGGGTGCCGGGGCGCGGTGGCGGTGGTGGCGGCGGGGGAGCCTGCCGCTCGCGGTCACGGTCTCGACGCACGGGCTGCGTGTAGAAGTGGTCCGGGTTGGGCGCGTAGGACTGCTGCGGCACGGCTCCGGTGGGCGCGTCGTCCGCGGTCGGCACCCGCCGCGGCGGGAAGTCACGCGGCGGTGGGTAGTCGGACGCGGGCGTGCGCGACTGCGGGTAGCTCTGCTCCGCCGGGCGGGGCGGGTAGTCGGACGCGGGTGTCCGGGACTGCGGGTAGCTCTGCTCGACGGGCGGCACGCCGCGCGCCCGGGCCTCGGCTTCGGCGGCTCGGCGGGTCGGGAAGTCGGGCTCGGCCGGGCGGGGCGGGTAGTCGGATGCGGGTGTCCGGCTCTGCGGGTAGCTCTGCTCCGCGGGCCGCGCCGGGTGGTCCGCGGCGGGCATGACGCGCGTCGGCGGCCGCTCGCGCGGGGGCGGCGGCGGGGGTGGCGACTCGTGCCGGGTGCTACCGGGTTCCGGGGTCCACTTGCGCTTGCCCTTCTTCCCGGCACGACCCTTGCCCGAGGACGAACCGAAACGCATCACACCTGCAATCTTGCCTGATCACCGCCACCGTTCGCCGGGTCAGGGCGTGGTGGGGACGAACTTCACCCGGAACATCTTCGGCCACAGCTTGCCGGTGAGCAGGAATTCGTCGGTACCCGGTACGGCCGCGATGCCGTTGAGCACGTCCGCGCTCCCCCTCTCCTGCGCGCTGAGCAGGCCGGAGGCGTCGACGTGGCCGGTGATCGCGCCGTCCGGCCCGATCCGGAGGATCTCGTCGGTCTGCCAGACGTTCGCGTACACCGAGTCGCCAGCGCACTCCAGTTCGTTGAGCTTATCCCGCGCGACCGACACCGAACCCGTTTCGGCGAAGGTCGCGGGATCGCGGAAGGTGAGCTTGCCCGTCCCGTCGCTCATCACCAGCCGCCCGGAGTCCTGCTGGCAGATGCCCCAGCCCTCCCCGGTGTACGGCACCCGGCGGCGCTCGGTCAGCGTGGCCTTGTCGTACTCGATGGCGAAGCCGTTCTGCCAGGTGAGCTGCCAGACCGAGGCGTCGGTGACCGTGACGCCCTCGCCGAACAGCGGCGACGGCAGCGGGATCTGGGTGACGGGGGGCTGCCCGGGCGGTCCGGCCAGCAACCGCGACTTGCCCGCCAGTCCGGTGCCCTCGTAGAGCGTGCCGCCGTCCAGTTCGAGGCCCTGGGTGAAGGAGCCGGGGTCGTGCGGCAGGGTTTCGAGCACCTGGACGCGCAACTCCTCGGTCGCGGGACTCTCCGTGCTGCCGGCGGCACAGCCGGTCAGCCCGGCGACGACGGTCAGCATCAACGCGGCGGGAGTACGCACCTGCCCAGCTTCCCACGAAGCCGTGCGGCATCATGGACCCATGACGCTGTTGCTGACCTTCGACGACGGTTCCGTGCGGGAGTCCCTGGTCGAAGCCGTCGAGCTGGCTCGATCGGCCGCCGAGCGGGATGCCGGGGCCGAGCAGGTGGGGGCGCACGCCGGCGTCGAGCGTGAGGACGCCGTGTCCATCACCCACCTGTTCGAGGCCCACGTGCCCGGTTACCGAGGCTGGCGATGGTCGGTCACGGTGGCCACCGCGGGCCCCGGCGAACCGGTGACGGTGAGCGAGGTCGTGCTGCGCCCCGGTCCCGAAGCGCTGACCGCGCCCACCTGGATCCCGTGGGAGCGCCGTGTCCGCGCCGGTGACCTCGGCGTCGGCGACATCTTCCCGGCCGACGAGAACGACCCCCGGCTCGCGCCGGGTTACCTGGCCTCCGACGACCCGGCGGTGGAAGAGGTCGCCACCGAGATCGGCCTCGGCCGGGTGCACGTGCTCTCGCGCTACGGCCGCGAGGACGCCGCCACGCGCTGGCACAGCGGTGAGTTCGGCCCCCGCTCGGACATGGCGCGCAGTGCGCCCGGCTCCTGCGGCACCTGTGGTTTCTTCCTGCCGCTCGCCGGTTCGATGCGGGCCGGCTTCGGGGCCTGCGCGAACGACATCTCGCCGGCGGACGGGCACGTGGTCGACGTGGCCTACGGCTGCGGGGCGCATTCCGAGATCCGCGTCGAGGTGACCTCTTCGATCCCGGTGGCCGAGCTGGTCTACGACGATTCGATGCTGGACACCGCTCCGGCAGAGGAAGAGAATCGCGCGAGTGACACTTCCGAGTGATCCCTTCGGCACCGAGAGCATTCGCACCCCCGTACTGACGGCCTGGCGAGATTCGCCGACGAGGTTCACCGAGGACACCAACACCGAGCGCGACCTGCGCGTCGGCGGTTACCGGGACCGGCTGTTCGTCGAACTCGCGCAGAACGCCGCCGACGCGGCGAAGCTGGGCGGCGGGCCGGGCACCCTCCGGGTGTCCATTGTGGACGGCGAACTGCGGGTGGCGAACACCGGCGCCCCGCTGGACGCGGCCGGCGTGGCCTCACTGGCCTCGTTGCGCGCGTCCGCGAAGGGCGAGGGCCTGGTCGGCCGGTTCGGCGTCGGGTTCGCCGCCGTGCTCGCGGTGACCGACGAGCCGCGAGTGGTCTCGACCTCCGGCGGTGTGCGGTTCTCGGCGGCGCGGACCAGGGCCGAGTCGGGACGGGACGGCGAGGTGCCGGTGCTCCGGCTGCCGTGGCCGACCGAGGCGGACGAGCCGCCGCTGCCCTCGGGCTTCGACACCGAGGTCCGGCTGCCGTTGCGGTCCGATGTGGACGGTCGAGGGCTGCTGGCCGAGCTGGACTCCGCCGCCGAGGACCTGCTGCTCGCGCTGCCCTGGCTGAACCGGGTGGACGTGGACGGCCGGGTGTGGCTGCGCTCCGAGGTGGCCGGGGCGCTGGTGATCACCGCGCCGGACGGCAGGACCCGGCGCTGGCTGAGCCACGGCTCGCTGGACATCGACTGTGTCTGGGCGGTGCAGGTGCTCGCCTCGGGCGAGCCGATCCGGCTGGAGTCGAGCGTGCTGCACGCGCCGACGCCCACCGACGAACGCCTGTCCCTGCCCGCCCGGCTGATCATGACCATTCCGATCGAGCCGTCGCGGCGCCGGGTGCTGCCCGGCCCCGGCGTGCGGGCCGCGCTGGCGGCCGCGGCCGCCGCGTACCCGGGTCTGGTGCGGAAGCTGCACCCGGAGTACCGCCCGGCACTGGTGCCCGCCGCCACCTTCCCACTGTCCGAAGTGGACACCACGCTGCGGGAGCTGATCACCGAACGGCTGCGTGCGGACGCCTGGCTGCCCGCCGCCGACGGTGACGACCTGACCGGCGGCCGGGGCAAGGTGCTCACCGCCGAATCGCCGAAGCTGGTCAAGCTGCTGGCCGAGGCGATTCCCGGGCTGATCTCGCTGTCCGGGCCGCGGGTGCAGCGCGACCTCGCGCCGGTCGGTGTGGAGCCGATCAGCATCGCGCAGGTGATCGAGCAGATCACCGGCATCTCGCGCGATCCGGCCTGGTGGCGCGAGCTGTACGACCAGCTCCTGCCGTTGCTGGAGGCGCATTCGGTCTCCGCCGGCGAACTCGGCGGGCTGCCGGTGCCGCTGGTCGACGGCCGCACGCTGCCGGGTCCGCGTGGCTCCCTGCTCTTCGGCGCCGCCGACGATCTGCTGGAACTGCTCGCCGAGGCCGGGATCGGCGGCCTGCGCCTGGTCCACCCCGACGCCGCGCACCCGCTGCTGGAACGTCTCGGCGCCAAGCAGGCCGAGGCACGCGACCTGCTGGAGTCACCGGCCCTGCGTGAGGCCGTCGATCGCGGTGCCGAGGGTTCGGACGTGGTCCCGCTGGCCGGGGCCGTGCTGCGGCTGGCCTACGAAGCGCCGGTCGACTGGCTGGGTTCGCTCGTGCTGCCGACCGAACGCGGCTGGCGGCGCGCCGACGAACTCGTGCTGCCGACCTCGCCGCTGCTGAAGATCTTCGACCCGGACGCGATCGGCGAGGACGCCCCGCTGGACGTGCTCGACGCCGACTTCGCCGAGGACTGGCCCGCCGACGTGCTCGCCGGTGCGGGCGTGCTGGACACCTTCGTGCTGCAAGAAGACGAAGACGAGCCGGAGGTCCGCGACCTCGATCTGGTCGCCGACGACCGCTGGCCCGACGCGCTGCGCCTGCTCGCCGCGCGGCCGAACACCTGGCGCGTGCTGTCCGACCCGGCCAGCCGGACCGCGCGCTGGCTCGCCGTGCACGCCGAACTGGCCGGGCGCGCGCCGGCCGAATGGCGCATGCCGGACGCGACCACGCTGGCCGGGCTGTACGACCCGGTGCCGGACGTCGGCCTGCCCGACGAGGTGCTGATCGCCGCCGGGGTGCGCACCTCATTGGCGATCACCGACCCCGACGACGTGGCCGAGCTGATGGACCGGCTCGCGGACGACGCGCGCGAGGTTTCGCCGGGGCTCGCGGCGCGGGCGCACACCGTGCTCGCGGACGCCGAGTTCGCCGATGACTACGTGCCTTCGCGTGTGCGCGCACTGGACGGTTCGGTGTGCGACGCCGAGGACGCCGTGGTGCTGGACACCCCGTGGCCGCTGGGTGTGCTGCCCGCCTCGCGGGTGGTCGCCGCGCTACCCGGGGCGGAGCGCGCGGCGCGGCTGGCCGAGCTGCTGGACCTGCCGTTCGCCAGCGAGCGCGTGGTCGAAGTGCGGGTGGACAGCGAAGGCGAGTTCATCCCGTGGCGCGAGCTGGCCGCCGTGGTGGTGGTCGCCGATCTGCTCGGGCTGGAGCTGCCGGACGGCGGGGTGCGCATCCACGAGGAGCTGACCGTGGCGTACGGCGACAGCTCGGTCGCGGTGCCGTGGTGGTCGGACGGCGAGCTGCACGCCGCCGACACGTCGGAAGGCCTGGCGCGAGCACTGGCCTGGGCGATGAACCGCTGGGACGACCGGCACACCATCACCGCCTTCCTCGACGAGCCGACGGCGGAGAGCCTGCACGCTTAGTGATGGCAACCACCTAGTGTCCTGAGTCGTTAGTTCGTGTGCAGGCGTAGGGTTCGGTGGCATGCCGAACCCGAAGCTGCCCGAGTTGGTGTTGTCCGAGGACGAGGCGGGCATGTTGCGGTGCTGGACGCGGCGCCGGAAGACGGCGCAGGCGCTGGCCTTGCGGGCCCGGATTGTGTTGCGGTGCGCCGAAGGTGGCTCGAACAGCGAGATCGCCGCGGAGTTGGGGATTACGCGGGCGACGGTGGCGAAGTGGCGGTCGCGGTTCGTGACCGACCGGCTGGATGGGTTGCTGGACGAGGCACGTCCTGGGCGTCCGCGCACGATCACCGATGAGCAGGTCGAGGCAGTGATCACCGCGACACTGGAGTCGGCGCCCGCGAATGCCACGCACTGGTCGACCCGGTCGATGGCCGCGGAGTCGGGGTTGACCCAGACCGCGGTGACGCGGATCTGGAACGCGTTCGGCCTGCAGCCGCATCGCCGTGAATCATGGAAGTTGTCCAAGGACCCGTTGTTCGTGGACAAGGTCAAAGACGTCGCCGGGCTCTATCTCGCTCCGCCGGAGCGGGCGGTGGTGCTGTGCGTGGACGAGAAGTCCCAGATCCAGGCGCTCAACCGCACCGCTCCGGTTCTGCCGATGCTGCCCGGCACGCCGCAGCGCGCCACGCACGACTACACCCGGCACGGCACCTCCAGCCTGTATGCGGCACTGGACATCACCACCGGCAAGGTCATCGGCCGGCTGCACGCACGCCACCGCGCGATCGAGTTCAAGAAATTCCTGACCGCCATCGACAAAGAAGTGCCCGCCGAACTGGCGGTGCACTTGGTGATGGACAACGTCTCGACCCACAAGACCCCGGTGATCAAACGCTGGCTGGCCAGTCATCCGCGCTTCGTCGTGCACTTCACCCCGACGTCGAGTTCCTGGCTCAACCTCGTCGAACGCTGGTTCTCCGAACTCACGACCAAGAAACTCCAACGCGCGAGCCACACCAGCGTCCGCGCACTCAACCGCGACATCCGCGCCTGGATCGAAACCTGGAACGACGACCCACGACCCTACGTCTGGACCAAAACCGCCGACCAGATCCTCGACTCCATCGCACGCTACTGCACACGAATTAACAACTCAGGACACTAGGGCGCGGCGAGGATTCGGCGGACGGTGTCCATGCCGAGCGTGAGGACCTCGGCGCCACGCCGTCGCATGTCGGCCTCGAAGCGGGTCACGGCTTCGGTGAGGCTGGTCGCGGTGCCGAGGTGGTTGAGCAGTCCGGCGGCATCGCGGATGGCCGCGCCCGCGCCTTGGCCCGCGGTGGGCGGCGTCGCGTGCACGGCGTCGCCGAGTGCGGTGAGCGGGCCCGCGGTCCACGGCGCGAGGTCGTCGGCATTGGTCGAGGCGGCGTGGAACCGGAACCCCGCCACGCTGTCCGGCGCGGCACGTTCGACAACCTCCAGCAGCTGCCCGGCCCACTCCCGCTCGCGGAAGCGGTCGAGCAGCGCGTCCCGCAGCTGTTCCCCGCGCAGCTCCCGCAGCGGCTCGGTTTCCGCGGATTCGGCGAGCATGACACCCCAGATGTAGGTGGGCCCGGTGGTCACCGACATCCGCAGTTCGGGCGCGTCGAGGGCGGCATTGCCGACGGGATCGAGGAAACCGACGTAGAGCGCGGAAGCCCGCGGGCCGATGGCGAAGCCGGAACGCCGCCCCAGCCGCTCCTGCCCGGCGGGGCTGAGGTCGTGCCGCCGGGTGCGGCCGGAGAAGCCGATGAGGCCGGTCGGCTGGTTGGTCGGGCCGCCCGCCAACTGCCTGGCGATCACCGAATGCGTGCCGTCCGCGCCGACCACCAGCTCCGCCGTGGTGGACGTGCCGTCGGTGAAGCTCACGTGGCCGGGACCGGCACCGGCCACGGTCTGTCCTAAGTGGAGGTCGGTGCCGACGGCCTCGGCCAGCAGCTTGCGCAGGGTGATGCGGTCGACGTCGACGCTCGAGCTGTCGCCCAGGTCCGGTCCGTGCCCGAGCACGCGGCCGTGGTGGTCCCAGAACACGTCGCGCTCGCGCAGCCGCAGCGCCGATCCCGACGCCAGCAGCCGCCGCACGATCTCCGGTTCCACCAGGGTTCGCAGCGCCGACTGCGCCCGTTCGTCCAGGGTGATGTGGTAGCCGCCGGTCGCGGTCACGTCGGTGTCGCGGTCGTACACCGCGACCTCGTACCCCCGGCGGCGCAGCCCCGCCCCCAGCGCGAGTCCGCCGATCCCGCCACCGACCACCACGACCTTGCCTGTGTTGTGCATGAACGCGACTCTGGCAGCGGTAGTGGACATCGAATGGCCACGACTTGGGCAGGATGGGGCGATGGCGAGTACCTCACACCGCGCGTTGCGGCTGCTGTCCCTGCTCGCGTCGCGACGGCAGTGGCCGCTGCCCGAACTCGCCGACCGGCTCGGTGTCAGCACCCGCACCACCCGCCGTGACATCGAGACCCTGCGCGACCTCGGCTACCGGATCACCACCGTCCACGGTCCCGACGGTGGTTACCGGCTCGGCGCCGGGCACACCCTGCCGCCGCTGCTGTTCGACCACGACCAGGCCCTCGCGGTCGCGGTGGCGTTGCAGACCGCGCCGACCACCACCTTCGGCCTCGACCACGACGCCGCCCGCGCACTGTCCACATTGCACCAGGTCATGCCCGCCGAACTCCGGGCCGCGATGGAGTCCCTGCGCCTGACCCGGCTGCGGAACTACTGGGAGTTCCCCGCGCCACCCATCGACCCGGCCGCGCTCACCGCCGTCGGCACCGCCGCGCGACACCGGCAGGTCCTCGTCACCGAAACCCTGCGGCCCGACGGCACCCGGCCCGACCCCGGCGAAGAGGACTTCCGGCGCGCCCGCGTCGAACCCCACCACCTCGTCGTGTGGGCGGGCCGGTGGTACCTCGTCGCCTACGACCTCGCCGACGAACAGTGGCGGGTGCACCGCGTCGACCGCCTGCACCCGCGGCCGACCACGCAGCGCTTCACCGCCAGGGACCTCCCCGGTGGCAATCTCGCGCACTTCGTCATGAGCAGCCACGACCGCGGCGACACCCTTGAGGTCTGGCCGTGCACCGGCAGCGCCCGGCTCGACCTGCCGGCGGAGGTCGTGGCTCGCTGGGCGCCGGGCGGATCGGTGGTCGAGCACCTCGATGCCGAGCACAGCCGGCTCACGCTCGGAGCCTGGTCGTGGGCGGGCGTCGCGGGCATTCTCGCCACCTTCGACGCCGATCTCACCGACCTCGAACCGCCGGACCTCGCCGAGGCGTGCCGGCACCTCGCGCGACGGTTGACCGGTGCTACGCGCCCCGCTGAGCCGACTTCGAGCCGCGGCGGAAGGCGGCCCGCTGCCAGGTCATGATGCCGAGGCCGATGAAGCCGAGGCCGACCCCGGCCACGCAGGTCCACAGCCACACGTCCGAACCGGTGCCGTTGAGCAGCTTGAGCACGAGCAGGACGAGGAAGGCCAGCGCCCACAGCCCGGTGCCGGCGACCACCACGGGCCAGAGCGCGATCCAGCGCTCCGGAAGCTCCGGAGTGTGCTGAAACTTGCTCTTTACCGCCCCGGAATTGATCGATTCGGCCACGTCAGGCAGGGTACCCCGCGTCGGCATCACAGCGGAGGCAGGGAAACCCCGGGATGAAGCAAAAGATCGATGGCTTCTTCAAGATCAGCGAACGCGGTTCCACGCCTGGGCGTGAGGTCCGCGGCGGGATCGTCACCTTCGTCACGATGGCCTACATCGTGGTGCTGAACCCGCTGATCCTCGGCAGCTTCTCCGCCGACGACGCCGGGGCGCACAAGGACGCGTTCGGCAACATCCTCCCGGTCGGCCAGGTCGCCGCGGTGACCGCGCTGGTGGCCGGGGTGATGACCATCCTGTTCGGACTGGTCGCCAACTACCCGTTCGCCATCGCCACCGGCCTCGGGGTGAACTCGCTGGTCGCGGTCACCATCGCGCCGCAGATGAGCTGGCCCGCCGCGATGGGCCTGGTGGTGGTCAACGGCCTGGTGGTGCTGCTGCTGGTGGTCACCGGCGTGCGCACGATGGTGTTCAACGCGGTGCCCGCCGCGCTCAAGGCCGCCATCGCCGTCGGCATCGGCCTGTTCATCTGCCTGATCGGCCTGGTCGACGCCGGTTTTGTGCGCCGGGTGCCGGACGCGGCGAAGACCACCGTGCCGGTCGGCCTCGGCATCGACGGCTCGATCGCCTCCTGGCCGACCGCGGTCTTTGTGTTCGGCCTGGTGTTCACCGGCATCCTGGTGGCGAAGAAGGTGCGCGGCGCCATCCTGATCGGCGTGCTGACCGCGACCGTGGTCTCCATCGCGCTGGAGGCCGTCGTCGGCGCGGGCCCGTCGCAGGGCACCAATCCGCGTGGCTGGAACCTCGGTTACCCGGGCCTGCCGGATCACGTGCTCGGCGTGCCGGACCTGTCCCTGCTCGGTGAGTTCAACTTCGACGCCTGGGTGCAGATCCCGGCGATCACCGCCGCGCTGCTGGTGTTCACCCTGGTGCTGACCGATTTCTTCGACACCATCGGCACGATGACCGGGCTGGGCAAGGAAGCCGGGTTGATCGACAAGGACGGCAAGCTGCCCGGCGTCGGCAAGGCCCTGTTCGTCGACAGCGCGGCGGCCGTCGCCGGGGGAGCGGCCTCGTCCAGCTCCAACACCGTTTTTGTGGAGTCGGCCTCGGGCATCGCTGAGGGCGCGCGGACCGGGCTGGCGAACGTGGTCACCGGCCTGCTGTTCCTGGCCGCCATGTTCCTCACCCCGTTGTACGAGGTGGTCCCGGTGGAAGCGGCCGCACCCGCGCTGGTGATCGTCGGCGCGCTGATGATCCGGCAGGTCACCGAGATCGACTTCAGTGACTTCTCCATCGCGCTGCCCGCGTTCCTGACCATCGTGGTGATGCCGTTCACCTACTCGATCGCCAACGGCATCGGCGCCGGTTTTGTCAGCTACGTGCTGATCCAGCTGGCCACCGGCAAGGCCCGCCGGGTGCACCCGCTGATGTGGGTGGTCGCGGTGGCGTTCGTGATCTACTTCGCGATCGGGCCGATCCGGGCGGCGCTGGGCTGAGCACCAGCCATCGCGGTCCGTCGATCGTGAGGTATGCTAACTATATGCCCGACAGTGTGCAGGACCGCTCGCTCGCGAGCAGGCTGCGGCTGTCCGTCGTCCGGTTGAACCGGCGGCTGCGGGCACAGAGCGCGACCGAGACCATCTCGCTCACCCAGATCTCGGCGCTGTCCACGCTGCACAAGTGCGGGGCACTGACCCCGGGGCAGCTGGCGGCCAAGGAGGGCGTGCAGCCCCCGTCGATGACCAGGGTGATCGCGGCGCTGGAGGAGCTGGGGTACGTCGAACGGCGGCCGCACCCCACCGATGGCAGGCAGGCCATCGTGGAGTTGTCGGCGACCGGGGTGGCCTACATCCAGCAGACCATCTCCGTGCGGGAGGCCTGGCTGGACGCGCAGTTGGCGGAGTTGAGCGGCGAGGAGCGCGAAGTGCTCTCCCGAGCCGCCGAGATCATCGACAGGATGGCGGGGAACTAACAGCGGTGCCGAGAAACCTGGGTAGCGAAGCCGAGTCCACTCCCACGACGACAGCTACCCGGGAATCGGTACCCGTTCCCGCCGAGCGCCCGCGCAGAGCCGGCACGTTCAGCTCGCTGAAGGTCCGCAACTACCGGCTGTTCTTCAGCGGCCAGGTGATCTCCAACATCGGCACCTGGATGCAGCGCATCGCGCAGGACTGGCTGGTGTTCACCCTCAGCGGCAACGACCCGGTGGCCCTTGGCATCGCGGTCGGCCTGCAGTTCACCCCGATCCTGTTCCTCTCGCTGTGGGCCGGCGTGCTCGCCGACCGGGCGGACAAGCGCAAGCTGCTGCTCGGCCTGCAGATCGTGGCCGGCTCGCAGGCGCTGGTGCTCGGCGTGCTGGACATCACCGGCGTGGTCGAGATGTGGCACGTGTTTGTGCTGTGCTTCGTGCTCGGCTGCGTGGCCGCGATGGAGGTGCCGACCAGGCAGTCGTTCGTGGCCGAGATGGTCGGCCGTGAGCAGGTGGCGAACGCGGTCGCGCTGAACTCCACCATCTTCAACATGGCGCGGATCGTCGGCCCGGCCATCGCCGGTTTTGTGATCGTCTGGGTGGGCACCGGCTGGCTGTTCCTGGCGAACGCGGTGAGCACGCTGGCCGTTTTGGCCGGGCTGCTGCTGATGAACCCGGACAAGCTCTTCCGCGGGCCGCGGGTGGAACGCGCGAAGGGGCAGCTGCGCGAGGGCCTGAGCTACGTGCGGCGCCGCGCCGACCTGATGACCGTGATGGTGCTGGTGTTCTTCGTCAGCACCTTCGGCATCACCTTCTTCACCTCGCTGGCGATCGTGGCCGCCAACGTGTTCGGCACCGAGGCCGACGGTTACGGCCTGCTGTCCACGCTGCTCGCCGTCGGCACCTTCACCGGCGCGCTGATGTCGGCCAGGCGGGGGTCACGGGGCCGCCCGCGTGTGCGGGTGCTGCTGCTGTCCGCGCTCGCGCTGGGGTTGCTGGAGGTCGCCACCGGGTACATGCCGACCTATCTCGCCTTCGGCATCGCGCTGATCCCGCTCGGCTACGCCACCATCACCTTTCTGAACACGGCGAACGCGCTGGTGCAGACCGCGGTCAGCCCGCAGATGCGCGGCCGCGTGATGGGGCTGTACGTGCTGGTGCTGGTCGGCGGCAACCCGATCGGCGCGCCGATGACCGGCTGGCTGGCCGAGGCCTTCGGCGGGCGGTCGCCGTTTGTCATCGGTGGTGCGGTTTCGGCGCTGGCCGCGCTGGTGTGCGCGGTGATCCTGGTGCGCCGTGGCGGGGTCAGCCTGCCTCGCCGCCGGTTCCCCGGCCTGCGCGTGCTCGACCGGCGCGCTTAGCGAACGCGTAGCGCCTCGCTGCACGCTCCTCCCGAAGTCGAAGAACTGGGAGGAAACATGCAGCTCAACAAGTTCGGCCGGGCGATCGCGCTGGCCGCCGCGCTGGTGTTCGCCGGGACCACCGGCGCGGCGACGGCGTCAGCGTCGGTGTCGGCCGAGCCGGTCGACCTGTACAGCGAGGTCACCGCCGCGGACATCGCCGACCCGACCGCGCTGCTCGGGCCGGAGGACACCGGCTTCGAAGCCGCGCAGACCGCCAACGGCGCGATCAACTGGTTCAGGAACCGCAACGGCAGCACCGCCTACCAGGGCTACTGCGAGCGCGCCGTGCGACTGGCCTGGAACCGCAAGACCCACCACGCCAGCGCGATCGCCCACTGGCGCTCCTCCGACGGCGCCCGGCACACCACCGGCACCCCGCCGCGCGGCGCCTTCGTCTTCTGGAACATCTCGAAGTATGGACACGTCGGCCTTGCCGATGGAAATGGTGGAGTGTGGGCGACCAGCGTGAACGGCAAGATCGGCCACGCCAAGCAGCACTACTTCGGCAACTACCTCGGCTGGAAGCGCGGCAACAGCAACTGACCCCTTGCGTCGACCTATGAGGTTAGGCTAACCTCATACATGTCCGCTTCGTGGTGGGAGCGGCAGTCAGTTCGGGAACGGACGAGGCCTCGCAACCGGGCACCCCGGGAGCGGGGCCTCGTTCATGTCCGGGGTACCCGATCCAGCTCGACGCCGAATCGAGTCCGGTATTCGGCCAGGATCGTGGCGTCGTCCGCCAGTGCCTCCTCGGTCCGCTCACCGTCGACGGTGCTGATCAGCCGATCACCGGAAAGCGTGAACCGCCCGGCGTCGGTGCGCAAGGAGCAGCTCGGTTTCCTGGTGAACGACGACTCCGGCGAGGTTGTCGTCCAGTAGCAGCTCGGCCCCAGGTCGGCCAGGCGCAGCGGCAGCGGGTCGGCGCGGTAGGCGGGCGAGCCGTCGTGGTGCACCTCGAACTGCCCGGTCGGCAGCTCGGTCACGGTGAACACGCCGTCCTCGTCGGGCTGCTCGCCGGGATCGGTCAGCCGCAGCGGCTGCCGCGCGAACCGGCCGAAGCCGACATCCACCAGCCACGGCTCGTCCAGGTCCACGCGCAGCGCCAGGTGCGCCAGCTTCGGGTACAGCTCGCCGTTCTCGCGGAAGGTGGCCGCGCCGAGCATGGTCACGTCGAAGCCGAGGTCGCGCAGCAGCAGCGCGAAGGCGCCGTTCAGCTCGTAGCAGATGCCGCCGCGGTGCCGGTGCACGATTTTGTCCACAACGGACTCTTCGGTCAGCGCGATCGGCACGCCGAGATGGATGTCGAGATTCTCGAAGGGCACCTTCGCCAGGTGCGTGCGCTGCAGCAGGCGCAGGCCGTCGAGATCAGCGGCGGGCCGCTCGCTCAGGCCGAGGCGGTTCAGGTAGGCGTCCATGACCTCAGCCTGCACCTTCGACCGCGGTGGAGGTCAAAAAACGGGGCCCTCCCGGTGTGGGAGAGCCCCGTGGGTCGAGCGGTGGGTCAGCCCAGCAGCAGGCCGTTGCCGCCGGCGACGGCGTTGTCGAACCGCTTGCTGATCTCGGCCCAGTTGAAGATGTTCCACAGCGCCTTGACGTAGTCCGGCTTCACGTTCTTGTAGTCCAGGTAGAACGCGTGCTCCCAGACGTCGACCAGCAGGATCGGCGTGGTCGGCAGGATCAGGTTGTTGTGGTGGTCACGCAGCTGCTGGGTGATCAGCGTCTTGCCGATCGGGTCCCAGGAGAGCGCGCCCCAGCCGTTGCCCTGGATGGTGGTGGACACCGCGGTGAACTGGGCCTTGAACTTGTCGAACGAGCCGAAGGCCTCGTCGATCGCGGCCGCCAGCTCGCCGGTCGGCTTGTCGCCGCCTTCCGGCGACAGGATCTTCCACCACACCACGTGGTTGGCGTGCCCGGCCAGGTTGAAGGCCAGGGTGGTCTCGAGTCCGACGATGGAACCGAAGTCGTTGGCCTCACGGGCGGCCTCGAGCTTGTCCAGCGTGTCGTTCGCGCCCTTGACGTAGGTCGCGTGGTGCTTGCTGTGGTGCAGCTCGTTGATCTCGCCGGAGATGTGCGGGGCGAGGGCGCCGTAGTCGTAGTCGAGGTCGGGAAGCTCGTAGCGGGCCATCGGCCCTCCTTCTTCTTGTTCGACGCAGGTTTCTTGCGCTGTCAAACCTAGTGCCTTTCACCAGGTCCGGGCGAGCTGGGGCCGCCGGCTGGGACAACGCCGCTCCGGTGGCGGTACCCGGGGTACCACCACCGCAAACCCAGCGTGCTACCTCCAGCTTGGTGGAGGTCAACGCGGTGTGATCAGGCCGACTCCAGGCCGGTGACTTCGGCGAGGTCGGCGAGCACCGCGATGTTCAGCTCGAAGGCCATCAGCGTCTCGTCGATGATCCGGCGGCGTTCGTCCACGCCCCACGGCGCCGCGTCGAGCAGCGCGCGGTAGCGCTTGCGGAAGGCGCTCGGGCTGCCCGCGCTCTCGAAGTCGTAGAACAACGCGCCCGGCCCGGTGACGTCGTAGGTCTTCTTCAGCAGCGCGCGCACCACCTGGCCACCGGCGAGGTCGCCGAGGTAGCGCGTGTAGTGGTGGGCCACGTAGCCACCGGCCCAGCCGGTCATCCGGCCCAGCCGGGCGACGTAGGCGGTGGTCGCCGGGACCGGCTCGATCTTCTCGGCCCAGTTCTCGCCGAGCAGGAAGGTCAGATCGGCTTCGAGCGCGGGTAGGCGGCGCAGCTCGTCGATGACGAAGTCACCACCGACCGGGTCGCCCGCCATGGCGTCGGTGACCTGCTCCAGCGCGCGGTAGATGAAGTAGTACTGGGCCGCGAGCAGGCCGTAGCCCTCCAGCGTGAGGGAGCCGCTGAGCAGGGCGTCCATGTAGCTGGAGTGGTGTGCGCGCTCGTGCACGGCCTTGGTCGAGTTGCGGAGGGATTCGGAGAACGGGCGCAGGGCCAGTTCCTCGGTCACCGGTGCAGCCATGGGACGCGCCCTCCAGACTTTCTGACAACCTGTCAGAAAGAGCGTAAGCGATATCCGCGACTTAGGCTACCCTTATTTGCCGGTTTTCACCCCGACCGCGCGCAGGATGAACCGGACCGCCCCGGCGATCGCGGCGTCCAGCTGCTCGGCGGGCACGTCGATGATCTGGCGGCTGGCCAGCGCGGAGGTGATCATCGGGATGAGCAGGTCGGGGTCCTCCTCCGGCAGCCGCCCGGCCGCCATGCCGTCGGTGAGAATGGTGCGCAGGCGCTGGGTGATCGGGTCGGCGTGCGCGGCGATGCGCCGGTAGGAGGCCGGGCCGAGCGTGGTGGCCAGCGCGCCACCGGGCGGCAGGTGGTACTCGGCCAGCGCGCGCAACTGCAACCGGACGAACACGGCCAGCTGGTCCACCGGGTCGGCGGCCGCGTCGACCGCGGCCTCCAGCCGTCGCACGTACTGGGCCGCCTCCTCCTCGACGAAGGCGACGAGCAGGCTCTCCTTGTCCGGGAAGTGGTTGTACATCGCGGTGCGGCCCAGCTCGGCCTCGGCGGCCACCCCGGCCAGCGTGATCGCGTCGAACCCGCGCTCGTAGAGCTGGTTGCGCAGGGCGGTGAACACCCGCTCGCGGACCTGCTCGCGATGCGCGTTCAGCGAACCGCCGATGATCTTGGGCATCCGCACCTCCCGGGAAGGTGCGATTCTATCCCGCCCGCGGCCGCCGGCGCCGCTCTCGGCGAGGCACCGGGGCCCGGTGTCAGGCGCGGCTATTCGACGGGCCAGTTGTGGACCGGCTCGTTGCTCTGGGCCAGTTCGAGGTAGCGCGCCAGCATGCTCGCCAGTGCCGACTCGCGGTCGGCGCCCCGCTCCTGCGCCAGTCGCACGGTGTCCCGCTGCCAGCGGGCGCCGGTGCGCCGGGTCAGGCAGCGCTGCTCGATCACCCCGAGGTAGCGCTCTCTGGCCACATCGGACACTTCGGACTGCCGCAGCCCGTCGTGCGCGAGCGGGAGCAGGATGCGCAGCACCAGTTCATCCGGCGGGATCCAGCCGATGCCCGGCCAGTACAACTGCGCGTCGAAGCCGTTGCGCGCGCCGGCGTAGAGGTTCTCTTCGGCGGCCTGGAAGGACATCTGGGTCCAGATCGGGCGTTCCGCCTCGGCCAGCGCGCGCTGGGCGCCGTAGAAGAACGCCGCGTTGGCCATCGTGTCGAGCACCGTCGGCCCGGCGGGCAGCACCCGGTTTTCCACCCGCAGATGGGGTTTTCCGTCCACCACGTCGTACACCGGCCGGTTCCAGCGCCACACCGTGCCGTTGTGCAGGCGCAGTTCGGTCAGCTTCGGCGCCTGCCCGGCCTCCAGTGCCTCAACCGGATCCTCGGCGTCCGTTTCCGGTAGCAGGCCGGGAAAGTAGCGGACGTTCTCCTCGAACAGGTCGAAGATCGAGGTGATCCAGCGCTCGCCGAACCAGACCCGCGGCCGCACGCCCTGGTTCTTCAGCTCCTCCGGCCGGGTGTCGGTGGCCTGCAGGAACAACGGGATCCGCGTTTCGTGCCAGAGCGCTTTGCCCAGCAGGAACGGCGAATTCGCGCCGAGCGCCACCTGCACCCCGGCCAGGCACTGGGCGGCGTTCCAGTGCGGGGCGAACTCCTCCGGCGCGACCTGCAGGTGCAACTGGACCGAGGTGCACGCGGCCTCGGGCAGGATCGATTCGGCATAGCTGCGCAGGCGTTCGGCCTTCTGTCCCGGCAGTGCCGCGCCCTCCATCGACAGCACGGTCTGCTCGCCGCGCGCGGCGAAGATCTGGTCGTTCAGCAAGGAATAACGCGCGTTCGGCGTGAGCCACTTCTGATCGAAGTGCTCGTGGCCGAGGGTCGGCAGGATGCCGATCGGCGCCACGTGCGAATGCTTCTCACGGGCCTTGGCGCCGGCCCGGTCGAGATAGGAGCGCAGCTCGTCTTCCAGTTCCAGCGCGGAATCCCCGGCGAGCGGGCGGGGCGGCACGTTCAGCTCGATGTTGTGCTGCCCCAGTTCGGTGGTGAACGACGGATCGTCCAGCGCCTCCAGCACCGCGGCGTTCGTCATCGACGGCCGCATCTTCTCGTCCACCAGGTTCAGCTCGACCTCGAGCCCGATGTGCTTGCGGGGAAAGGAAAAACTCCCATCCGAGAGCATCCGGGCGAGGGTGTCGAGACAGCGCTGCACCTTTCTTCGGTAACGCCCCCGGTCGCGGGGGTTGAACGGGTCCGCTGACACGTCCTTGCCCATGGCCCATCCCTGTTCGTTCCGGCCGAGGCCGCCCCTGCGCGCCTTGGCGTTTGCCAGCCCGGCGGACAACCGTTACACAGCCCATGCAGATGAGCTAGGCCCAAACTGGTGCTGTGAGTTACCTTTCCTTAACTATCCGCGATAATCATCCGTTTGTACTAGTGCGCCCGAGTCGTTCGGCCCACCGGCCGGTGGGATGACCGGATGGCAGACTCGCCGGGTGGCCCACACCATTCACCTCCATGACCCGGCTGATCCCCGGTTGAACGACTTCCGAAACCTCTCCACCGCGGATCGGCGCCCGGATCGTCCCGGCGGGCGCGGTTTTGTCATCGCCGAGGGCACGGTGGTGGTGCGGCGACTGCTGGAATCGCCTTATCCCGTGCGGGCTCTGCTCGGTGTCGAGCGGCGGATCGAGGAACTGGGCGAAGAACTCGCCCCGGTGGACGTGCCTGCCTACGTCACTCCCGCGCAGACGATGGCCGACGTGGTCGGCTTCCACCTCAACCGCGGCGTGCTCGCGGTCGCCGACCGCGCACCACAACCCGACGCGCGTGAACTGATCGCGCAGGCTCGGACACTGGCGGTGCTCGAAGGCGTCGGTGATCACGAAAACCTGGGTTCGTTGTTCCGCAACGCCGCCGCGCTCGGCATCGACGGCGTGCTGCTCGGGCCGGGCTGCGCCGATCCGCTGTACCGGCGCAGCGTCCGAGTGTCGATGGGCAACGTGCTGCGCGTGCCGTTCGCGCGGCTGGAGCCGTGGCCGGACGGCCTCGGCCTGCTGCGAGAACACGGTTACCGCGTGGCCGCGCTGACGCCGCGTCCCGGTTCGGTCGACCTCCGCGAACTGCGGGCCTCGGAGCTGGAGCGGGTGGCCGTGCTGGTCGGCTCGGAAGGGCCGGGGCTGACCGAAGAAGCGCTGGCCGCGGCCGATCTCGCGGTCCGGATCCCGATGGCGGACGGTGTCGACTCGCTCAACGTGGCCACCGCCGCGGCCGTCGCGTTCTACGAACTCGGTGGCGCTCGGTAGGTTTGTGCCGGACGGCACAACGAGCGGGAGGCTGGCGAGAGTGGAACTGCGGGTCCGCGGTGAGCGCGCGGTGCTCGGTGAGGAGGTCGATCCGCACAACGTGGCGATCGGCGCGGACCTCGCCGACGCGTTGCACGAGTGGGCCAGGGTCGCCGCCGCCGTCCGCCGCGCCAACGGCGATCGCGAAGCCGCCGCCGTGGTCTCGCAGCGCGGCCGTCAGTTGGCCGGCCGGGTCGCCGAGGTGATGGGCACGCCGGTCTACTACGTCGACCCGGTGACCGACGCGGGTTCGGTGGTGCCTCCTCCGGAAGCCCTAGTGCGGCACGCGCGGGAGAAGCGACCCGAGGAACCGACCCCGTGGGCGACCGGGCTGACCGTGGCCGCCTTTGTCGGGGTGGTGGTTTTCGTCGCGATGCTGGCGCTGGCGCGGACCCTGGCCGCGGAGACGAGCGGCTTGCTGGCCTTCGTCGCGGCGGTCCTGGTCTCGGCCGGGCTGGCCCCTTCGCTGTGGCTGGGGCGGAAGCTGCCGATCCTGCGCTGGGTCGTCCTGGGCGCGGCGGCGGGCATCGCCTTCTCGTGGATCGGCGTGCTGGCCGTGGTTTTCGCCTAGTCGCTGTCGTCGCTGTCGTCCTGGTCGTTCCTGCTGTCCTGGACGTGGTTGATCAGGTCCCGGATGCCGCCGGTGTAGCCGCCGCCCACTGGGCCTTCTTCGTCGGCGGGATCCAGTGGTTCATCGCTGTGCTCAGGCTCGGTCATGCGCCCATAATCGCTCGATGACCGACCAAGCGCTCGCGAAGCTCCGCCGGCTCTGCCTCGCGCTGCCGGAGACCACGGAACGGCTCAGCCACGGCGAGCCGACCTGGTTCGTGCGGGACAAGAAGGTCTTCGTCACCTACTCCGACCACCACCACGACGACCGGCTCGGGTTCTGGTGCGCGGCCCCGCCCGGGGTGCAGGAGGAACTCGTCGAGGCCGAGCCGGACCGGTTCTTCCGCCCGCCCTACGTGGGCCACCGCGGCTGGCTCGGGGTCTACCTCGACGTGGAGGTGGACTGGACCGAACTGGCCGCGGTGGTCACCGAGGCGTACAAGCAGATCGCGCCGAAAACCCTGGTCGCGAAGCTGGGTTAGCCCACCCGCCAGCCCGCCACCGCCCTCAACGGAACGCTTCGCGCCGTTCTTACCCGCGAGAGGAACGGACCCCGAGCAGGACGTCCTCCCACGCGGGCACCGCCGGGTGGCCCTTCTTCTTCTTGGCCGGGCGCGGCGCGGCCTTGGCGGCCTCCACCTGCTCCTCGACCCCGGGCAGCGCCAGCCCGCCATCCGCGGTGGCGGTGGCCACCTCCTCGGCGACCTCGGCCACCGGCGCCTCGACCACGGTCTCCTCGACGACCTCCGGCGCGGGCGGCTCCTCCACCGGAGCCGCCGCCGACGGCCTGCCGAGCGCGTCCACCGCCCGCAGCGAGCGGTAGGCGTTCGGGTCCATCAGCGCCTGGGCGTTCTCGTCCAGCGCGGAGACGGTGCCACCGTGCGCACCCGGCGCGAAGCACCAGTGCGCGCGGTTGTCCGAGCGGCCGGTCTGCCAGTTCAGGCCGACCACCCACTTGCCGTCCTCGCCCTTCCACGAGTCCCAGCTGGCGTTGGTGTAGTCCTGGCCGAACACGCCGAACGCGTAGGCCACCACCTCACCGAGCGTCTGCACGTCCGGGCCGTCCTCGCGGACGGGGTGCGCGGCCTGGGCCATCTCCGCGGTGCGCGAGCGCTCCAGCAGCACGGGATAGGCGAACCGCTCCACGCGCGCCACCGGGATGCCCCCGCTGTTGGCTACCTGCTCGACGGACTCCCCGGCTCGGATCCTGGCCTGGATCTCGCGTGGACGCATCTGGCTCTCCAGCTCGATTTCGATCTGCCCCAGTCGCGTGATGTCGCCGCGGGCGGCCGCCCGCAGTCGCTCGTCGGCGGGCAGCAGGAAGCGCTCACCGCGGGCCGTGTCTTCGCACACGATGGACCGGCCGTCCTCGTGCAACCCGACCACCCTCAGCGCTCGCATCTTCCTCGCCTCCCCGCTGCTCTCCACTCCGTCAACCCACGGCCGAATCCGAATCCGCACGAGGAACACTCGTGTGGGTGTCCAGGCTACTTCGGCGCGTCGGCTTGACGCGGTAGGCGCGCCGATGCTTGACGCATCTGTTCACTTCTTTCGATGATCTTGCCCGAAGACCGCCCGCGAACCGCGCCGACACGCGGAGTGATCGTTCATCTCGATTCCGGTAACCAAACCCCGGCGACCAGGCCGCCGGACTCGGCGGGCTGGGCGTAGACGCTGCCGTCGTGCGCCTGGGCCACCGAACGCACGATGGACAGGCCGAGCCCGGCGCCCTTCGCGCCGCTGGTGCGCTCGTGGTCGAGCCGCCGGAACGGTTCGAACAACCCGGGAATGGCGTCGGCGCGGATCACCGGGCCGGTGTTCTGCACGGTCAGCGCCGGGTTGCGGCCGACACGGACGTGCACCGTGCCGCCGGGCCGGTTGTAGCGGATGGCGTTCTCCACCAGGTTCGTGACCAGGCGTTCGAGCAGCACCGGATCACCGGCCACGGTCCGCTCGGCCAGGTCGGTGCTCACCTCGACCTCGTGCTCGGCGGCCAGCGGGGCGAGCGCGCGCACCACGTTCGCGGCGACCTCGGCGAGTTGCACCGGCACCCGGCTCGGCAGTCCGCGATCGCTGCGGGCCAGCGTGAGCAGGCCCTCGATCATGCGCTCGCTGCGCTCGTTGGTGTGCAGCAGGTGCTCGCCGAGCCGCCGCACCTGCGGGGTGACCTCCGGATCGGCCAGCGCCACCTCGATCAGCGTGCGCTGCACGGCCAGCGGGGTGCGCAGCTCGTGCGAGGCGTTGGCGACGAACCGCCGCTGGCTGTCGAACGAGCCGGCCAGCCGGTCGAGCATGCGGTCGAAGGTGTCGGCCAGTTCCTTCAGCTCGTCGGACGGGCCGTCCAGGTTGATCCGGCGGTCCAGGTTCTCCGCGCCGAGCTTGCGCGCGGCCGAGGTGACCTCGTGCACCGGCCGCAGCACCCGGCTCGCGGTCAGCCAGCCCAGCAGCACGGCCAGCCCGGCGGCGATGACCAGCGCGATACCCGACTGCAGCAGCAGGTTGGACAGGGTCGAGCTGCGGTACTCGTCGAGCGAGGTGGTGACCACCTCGATCGTGGGCGTGGTCGGGTACACCTGCGTGTCGGCCGGGCCCGCGGGCACCGCCGCGCCCGCCGGTGCGCGGGCCGCCACGGCGGCGGAGGCAAACGGTTGCGTGGCCGGGAGCGTGGTGCTGACCAGCAGGTAGTTGATCAGCAGCAGGACGATCCCGGTGACCAGGAACAGCCCGCCGTAGAGCGCGGTCAGCTTGGTCCGGACGGACAGGCGCAGCCCCTTCACGAGCCGAACCGGTAACCGGCGCCGGGCACCGTCTCGATCAGCCCCGGCGCGCCGAGCTTGCGCCGCAGGGTCATCACCGCGACCCGCACCGCGTTGGTGAACGGGTCGGCGTGCTCGTCCCACGCCTTCTCCAGCAGTTCCTCGGCGCTGACCACGGCGCCTTCGGCCCGCATGAGCACTTCGAGCACGGCGAACTCCTTCGGTGACAACGGCAGGAACCGCCCGTCCCTGGCGGCCTGGTGGCGGGGCAGGTCCAGCACCACACCACCGGCTTCGAGCACCGGCGGCAGCGCGGGCCTGGCCCGCCGCGACAGCGCCTGCACGCGCGCCACCAGCTCGGCGAAGGCGAACGGCTTGGTCAGGTAGTCGTCGGCACCGAGGCCGAGCCCGGTGACCCGGTCCTCCACCTCGGCCGCGGCGGTCAGCATCAGCACCCGCGCCACCCCGCCGCTGCCCAGCACCGCACGGCACACCTCGTCGCCGTGCACCACCGGCAGGTCCCGGTCGAGCACCACCACGTCGTAGGCGTGCACGCCGATCCGTTCCAGCGCCTGTCCGCCGTCGTAACAGACGTCGACCGCCATGGACAGCCTGCGCAGTCCTTCGGCGACGGAGTCCGCCAGCAGCCGTTCGTCCTCGACGACGAGCACCCGCACCAAGGCCTCCCTCTTCCCCTCGTCCGCACAGTTTCCTTCAAGAGGGGATAAGGGGGAGATAAGCGACTTCGCTTAACGGGCGCAGATCACCTGATCCGTAGAACTTCGGCCACCGGGCGGGGTCGTTCGTCGGGGGCGGCCCCGCCCTCCGCACCCGAGGAGGAGATGGCATGAGGTTCAGGTACGGACTGGTGCTCGTGGCGGCGGCGTTCTCGCTGACCGCCTGCGGGGGTGGCGACGACCCCGGCGGTGACGGGGTCGCCAGCCTCAACGGCTCGAACGGGCAGAGCAGCCAGGCACCCGCGGCGGCCGACGACGAGTTCACCCAGGACGAGCAGCTCGCCTTCGCCCGCTGCATGCGGGAGAACGGCATCGACATGCCGGACCCGGTGGACGGCAAGATCGTCCTCGAGGCCGGTGGTGGGGCCGAGGACATGGCGAAGGCGGAGAAGGCGAACGAGGCCTGCCGCCATCTGCTGCCCAACGGCGGGGTGCCCCAGCCGCCGACACCGGAAGAGCTGGACAACATGCGCAAGATGGCGCAGTGCTTCCGTGACAACGGCATCGACGTGCCGGACCCGGACCCGCAGAACCCCGGCATGGCCCTGCCGGACATCGATCCGCAGGACCCGAAGACGCAGAAGGCGATGGAAGCGTGTGCCGGTGACGGGATGCCCGCCATGCGCGCGGTCCCGGCGAAGTGAGCGAATCCGTGACCGAGATCGAACAGGTGCGCCGCTCCCGGCGCACGCGGTGGCTGCTGGCGGCGCTGGCCGGGGTGGCGGTGCTCGGCACCGGGGCGACCGTGGTGGTGGCCAGGGTGGCCGCCGGCTCCGCCGACGAGGGTCCGCCCGCCGCGGCGCCGGTGGAAACGGCCGAGGTGACCAGGACCGACCTCGCCGAGCAGGAGACCATGGACGGCACGCTCGGCTACGGCGCCGAGCGTGAGATCGCCGGGCGCAAACCGGGCACGATCACCTGGCTGCCCAGTGCCGGTGACGTCGTCGACCGCGGCAAGCCGGTGTACAAAGTGGACGACAAACCGGTGCCGTTGTTCTACGGCTCGATCCCGTTCTACCGGGATCTCGGCGAAGGCGCGGGCAACGGCCCGGACGTGAAGGTGCTCGAGGAGAACCTGCGCGACCTGGGCTTCGGAGGTTTCGGCAAACCGGACGAGAAGTTCACCGCGGCCACCGCGACCGCCGTCCGCAAGTGGCAGAAGTCGTTGAAGCTGGAGGAAACCGGCACGCTCACGCCCGCCGACGTGGTGGTGGACACCGGTTCGCTGCGGGTCGGCACGGTCAGCGCGAAGCTCGGCGGGGAGGGCACCGGTCCGCTGCTCAAGGGAACCGGTACCGAGCGCGTGGTCACCGTGGAGGTCGAGGTGGCCAAGCAGGGCCTGCTCAAGGTGGGCGACAAGGTGGACCTGTCGATCGCCGGTGGCAAGCAGGTCAAGGGCACCGTCACGGCCGTCGGCAACGAGGTCGAATCCGACTCCGGTGAGGAAGGCGCTCCCGGTGGTCAGGACAAGCCGAAGGTGGCCGTCACGGTGAAGCCGGACGATCCGGCGACCGCGGGCTTCGATTCGGCACCGGTCGAGGTGGTGGTCACCACCGGGCAGCGCGAAGGTGTGCTGGCGGTGCCGGTCGGGGCGTTGCTCGCGCTCGCCGAGGGCGGTTACGCGGTGGAGGTCGTCGAAGGTGCGCAACGGCGTCTGGTGGCGGTCGATCCCGGGTTGTTCGCGGGCGGTCGGGTCGAGGTCACCGGCGACGGGCTGGCCGAAGGCAACAAGGTGGTGACCACCTCATGAGCCCGGTGCTCACCGTGCACGCCGCCGGACGCACCTATCCCGGTGGCGTGCGCGCACTCCGTGAAGTCTCATTGTCCATTGAGGACGGTGAGATGGTGGCCATCGCCGGGCCGTCCGGCTCCGGCAAGTCCACCCTGCTGCAGCTGATGGGCACGCTGGACCGGCCGACCACCGGCCGGGTCGAGGTGGGCGGGCTGGACGTGGCCGAGCTGTCGGACCGGCAGCTCTCCGCGTTGCGCTCGCGCTGGATCGGCTTTGTCTTCCAGCAGTTCTTCCTCAACGACGGGGTGTCCGCCGTGGACAACGTGGCCACCGGGCTGCTGTACGCGGGCGTGCCGCGGCGGCAGCGCAAGGAGCGGGCGCTGGCCGCGCTCGACCGCGTCCACCTCGCGCACCGCGCCGGGCACCTGCCGAGCGAGCTGTCCGGCGGGGAACGGCAGCGCGTGGCCATCGCCAGGGCGGTGGTCAACCGCCCGATGATCCTGCTCGCCGACGAGCCGACCGGGAACCTGGACACCGAGAACGGCGCGTCGGTGCTGCGGTTGCTCGCCGAGCTGAGCGGTGACGGCACCACCGTCGTGCTGATCACGCACGACCGCGACATCGCGGCCGCCGCGCCACGCCGGATCGACGTGCTCGACGGCACCATCCGGCTCGACACCGGCACCCCGGTCGGAGTGCTGCGGTGAAGCCGCCGCCACCCGCCCGGCTCGGTCCGGTGGACCTGCTCTCGCTCGGCTCGCACGGAATGCGCACGCGGCCGTTGCGCGCGGTGCTCTCCGCGCTGGGCATCGCGATCGGCATCGCCGCGATGGTCTCCGTGCTGGCGATCCCGGAGTCCAGCGCCAAGGCGCTGCAGGACCAGCTGGCCGCGCTGGGCACCAACCTGCTGCGCGCGGAACCCGGGCAGACCCTGTTCGGCGAGGACGCCGTGCTGCCCGACACCGCCGTGCCGATGGCCGAGCGGATCGGCCCGGTGGAGGCGGCCGCGGCCACCGGAAACACCGGGGAAACGGTGCGCCGCAACGACAAGGTGCCCGAATCCGAGACCTCCGGGCTGTCCGTGCTGGCGGCGAACCCGGACCTGCTCGGCCTGCTGGAGGGCAGCCTGAAGGCGGGGGAGTTCCTGGGTGCGGCCAACAGCGACTACCCGGTGGTGGTGCTCGGTTCGGTCGCCGCCACGCGGCTCGGGATCGACCGGGTGGACGCCCAGCACCGGCCGCAGGTGTGGATCGGTGACAAGTGGTTCACCGTGATCGGCGTTCTCGACCCGATGCCGCTGGCCACCGAGATCGAGCGCGCGGCGCTGGTCGGCTGGCCCGCCGCGCAGCGCCACCTCGGTTTCGACGGCCACCCCAGCACGGTGTACGTGCGAGCCGAAGAGTCGCGTTTGGACAGTGTGCGCCAGGTGCTGGCGGCCACGCTGAACCCGGCGCACCCGGAGGAGGTCAAGGTGAGCAGGCCGTCGGACGCGATCGAGGCGCAGCGGCTCACCGAGAACACCTACAGCGCGCTGTTCCTCGGCCTCGGCGGGGTCGCGCTGCTCGTCGGCGGGGTCGGGGTGGCCAACACCATGGTGATCTCGGTGCTCGAACGCCGCCGGGAGATCGGCCTGCGGCGGGCGCTCGGGGCCACCCGCGGGCAGGTGCGCGGGCAGTTCCTCACCGAGTCGATGCTGTTGTCCGGGCTCGGTGGTGCCTGCGGGGTGCTGCTCGGCGTGCTGGCGACCGCCGGGTACTCGCTGAGCCAGGACTGGCCCGCGGTGCTGCCGGTGCCCGCGTTGCTCGGCGGGGTCGGGGTGGCCGCCGTGGTCGGCGCGGTGGCCGGGGCCTATCCCGCGATGCGGGCGGCGCGCCTGCCACCCACGCAGGCCCTGGCCTGACCGTCGCGGCGGTTCGTGTTGGATGACCGGGTGACGCGCAGCATCGAATCCGGCAACACGGGCCGCCGCACGCTCGCCGCGCTGGTGGCCGTGGAACTCGTGCTGCTGGCCGTGGTGCTGGTGTGGAAGCGGCTGGACGGGCTCGATCTGGACGTCTACCGGAACGGCGCGGAGGCCTTCTTCACCAGCGGTGATCCGTACGGCCCGCTGCCGCCGACGCGCAACGGGACCTGGCTGCCGTTCACCTACCCGCCCTTCGCCGCGATCGCCTTCGCGCCGCTGGTGGTGCTGCCGCACGGCCTGACCCTGGTGGCGATCACCGCGGTCGGGGTGCTCGCGCTCGGCGCGGTGCTCGCCCTGACCCTGGCCCCCTACCAGCCGAAACTCCTCGCCGCCGGGGCCGCGGTGCTGGCCGTGCAGGCGGTCGCGCTGCTCAGCGAGCCGGTGCGCGCCACGCTCGGCTTCGGCCAGATCAACCTGCTGCTGATGCTGATGGTCGCGGTCGACCTGCTGGCCGTGCGCCGCGGTCGCGGGGTGCTGCTCGGCATCGCGGCCGCGGTCAAGCTCACCCCGGCCGCCTTTGTCCTGGTCCTCCTGCTGGAGAAGGACTTCAAGGCGGCGGGCAGGGCCGCGATGGCGTTCGCCGGCTGCGCCGCGGCGGCCTGGCTGATCTCGCCGTCGGCGTCGGCGCACTACTGGACCGAGCTGGTGTTCGCGGGGGAGCGGATCGGGGATCCCGGGTACATCGGGAACCAGTCGCTGCGCGGCATGATCGCCCGCTTCGGCTGGGAACCGGGTGCGCAGAGCCTGGTGTGGCAGCTCGCGGTGGTGGTCGTGCTGGTGGTGACCGCGCTGGTGGTCCGCCGGGCGCTGGCGGGCGGGAACCGCGTGCTCGCGATGCTGGCCTGCGCGCTGGGCGCGCTGCTGATGTCGCCGGTTTCCTGGACCCACCACTGGGTGTGGAGCGGGCCGGTGGTCGGACTGCTGGTGCTGCTGGCCTGGCGCGACGGCAACCGGGTGCGGCAGGTGGTCCTGCTCGCGCTCGCCGCGTCGTCGGTGTACGTGTTCGTGGACAGTCCACTGTGGAACCATCGCGAGGTGTGGCCGCTGCGCGAGAGCTACGTGCTGCTCGGCGCGCTGTTGCTCGGTGCGCTCGCGTGGGTCGCTCGAAGTTGTCGGACCGCACGGGCAGAATGACGGCCATGCTGCCTACCACCGAGTTCGCCCTGCTGCGCCGCATCGCCACGGAGCAGTCCGCCAACCGCGCGCCCTCACTGGTCGCGGCCGTCGTCCGCGACGGCGAGATCGTCTGGTCGGGCGCGCGCGGTACGGTCGGCGGCGGCGACACCCCGGACGACGACACCCAGTACCGCCTCGGCTCGATCACCAAGTCCATCGTGGCCGCCGAGGTGCTGCGCCTGCGTGACGAGGGCAAGCTCGACCTGAACGACGCGCTGGACAAGCACGTTCCCGGCACCGCGCTCGGCGGGCAGACCGTGGCGCAGCTGCTCTCGCACACCGGCGGCATCACCGCCGAATCGCCCGGTTCGTGGTGGGAGCGCAGCGAAGGCGGTGACTGGGCCGCGCTCGACGCCAGCCTCGGCGCCGACGAGATCAAGCTGCGCCCCGGCTCCCGGTTCCACTACTCCAACGTCGGTTACGGCGTGCTCGGCGAGCTGATCGCGCGCCTGCGCGGCACGTCGTGGCTGGACGCGCTGCGCACCGGCATCCTGAACCCGCTCGGCATGACCAGGACCAGCCCGCACCCCGAGGGCAAGCACGCCGATGGCTTCGCCGTGCACCCGTTCGCCGACGTCCTGCTGCCCGAGCCGTCGCCGGACGCCGGGGCGATGGCGCCGGCCGGTCAGCTCTGGGCCACCGTGCGCGACCTGGCCACCTGGACCGCTTTTGTCGGCGGGCGCACCGGTGAGGTGCTGCGCCCGGAAACCGTCGCCGAGATGCGGGAGATGGCCGCGGTCGACGACGGCGACGCCTGGACCGTCGGCTACGGCCTCGGCTTCCAGGTGCTCCGGCACAACGGGCGGCGGCTGGCCGGGCACACCGGCTCGATGCCGGGCTTCCTGGCCACCACGCTGATCGACCCGGCCACCCAGACCGGGGCGCTGGCGATGACCAACACCACCTCCGGCGTGGCGATCCTGTCGCTCGTGGTCGACCTGCTCACCATCGCCGACGACTACGAGCCGCGGCTGCCGCCCGAATGGCGTCCGTCCGAGGTGGCGCCCGAGCTGCTCGCGCTGACCGGCCTCTGGCACTGGGGCCCGACGCCGTACCACCTGCGTGTGCTGCCCGGTGGCTGGCTGGACCTGAGCCCGGCCGGCGGTTCCGGCCGCGCGTCGCGGTTCCGGCCGCAGGAGGACGGCACCTGGATCGGCCTCGACGGTTACTACACCGGTGAGACGCTGCGTGCGGTGAAGAACACCGACGGTGTGGTCACCCACCTCGACCTGGCGACCTTCGTGTTCACCCGCACGCCGTACGACCCGGCGGCCCCGGTGCCCGGCGGGGTGGACCCGAAGGGCTGGCGGATCGGGTGAGAGACTTCGCACATGACCGACGTCGCAGCGTTGACCATTCCGGAAGACCTCAAGCCCGCTGACGGCCGCTTCGGCTGCGGACCGTCCAAGGTGCGCGCGGAGCAGCTCGCCCACCTGGCCGCCGACGGGGCGGCGCTGCTGGGCACCTCCCACCGCCAGAAGCCGGTCAAGTCACTGGTCGGCCGGGTGCGCGCGGGGCTGAGCGAGCTGTTCTCGCTGCCCGATGGCTACGAGGTGGTGCTGGGCAACGGCGGCACCACGGCGTTCTGGGACGCGGCCGCGTTCGGCCTGGTCCGCGAGCGGGCCCAGCACTTCACCTACGGCGAGTTCTCCTCGAAGTTCGCCACGGTGACCAAGGGCGCGCCGTTCCTGGCCGACCCGATCGTGGTCAAGTCGGACCCGGGCACCGCGCCGGAGATCGCCTACCAGGCCGGGGCCGACCTGGTCGGCTGGGCGCACAACGAGACCTCGACCGGGGTCGCCGTGCCGGTGCGCCGCCCCGAGGGCAGTGACGGCGCGCTGGTCGCGATCGACGCCACCTCGGGCGCCGGTGGACTGCCGGTCAAGGCCGAGGACTTCGACGTCTACTACTTCGCGCCGCAGAAGTCCTTCGCCTCCGACGGTGGCCTGTGGCTGGCCCTGATGTCGCCCGCCGCGGTCGAGCGGGTCGGCGAGATCGGCGGCTCGGACCGCTGGATCCCGGAGTTCCTGTCGCTGACCACGGCGCTGGACAACTCGCGCAAGGACCAGACGTACAACACCCCGGCGGTGGCCACGCTGTTCCTGCTGGCCGACCAGATCGAGTGGATGCTGGGCAACGGCGGTCTCGAGTGGACCACCTCGCGCACGGCCGAGTCCTCGACCCGGCTGTACCAGTGGGCCGAGAAGACCTCGTACACCACGCCGTTCGTGACCGACCCGGCGCTGCGCTCGCAGGTGGTCGGCACGGTCGACTTCACCGACGAGGTGGACGCCGCCGCGGTGGCGAAGGTGCTGCGGGCCAACGGGATCGTCGACGTCGAGCCGTACCGGAAGCTGGGGCGGAACCAGCTGCGCGTCGGCATGTTCCCGGCCATCGACCCGGACGACATCACCAAGCTCACCCAGTCGATCGAATGGGTCGTAGACAACCTGTCCTGAGCGGTCAGGCGGGCGGGAGCAGCCCCAGCGACATGGCCGTGGTGACGGCCGCGGTGCGGTCGGAGACGTCCAGCTTGCCGAACACGCGCAGCAGGTGCGTTTTCACCGTGGCCTCGCTGATGTGCAGGTCCCGCCCGATCTCGGAGTTGGTGTGGCCCTTGGCCACCAGGCGCAGCACCTCCACCTCCCGCGGCGAAAGCTGCGGGCCGGTGGGGGTGCGCACCTGCTTCACCAGCCGTCCCGCGACCGAGGGCGCCAGTACGGTCTCACCACGGGCGGCCGCCCGGATCGCCCCGGCCAGTTCCGCGCGTGAAGCGTCCTTGAGCAGGTAACCCGCGGCCCCCGCTTCGACCGCCCGCAGGATGTCCGCGTCCGTCTCGTAGGTGGTCAGCACGACGACCCGCCTCGACGGATCGGCCCGCAGGATCTGCCGCGTCGCCCCGACGCCGTCCAAGCCGGGCATGCGCAGGTCCATCAGGATCACGTCCGGCTCCTTGACCCGGCTCTGCGCCACCGCCTCGTCCCCGGAGCCCGCCTCACCGACCACGGTCAGATCCGGCTCGGTGTCGAGCATGCCGCGCAACCCCTCCCGGACCACGGGATGGTCGTCCACCAGCAGGATCCGGATCACCCGGGCACCTCCACCACCAGCTCGGTCCCGCCTCGTCTTCCACTGTGGACGGTCAGCTCCCCGCCCACCTGCCGGGCCCTGGTCCGCATTCCGGTCAGGCCGTACCCGGTACCGGGCGCGTCGGGGTCGAAGCCGACACCGTCGTCACGCACCGAAAGCCGGACGTTGCCGTCCACAATAGACAAGTCAAGCGCGACGGTGGTGGCGTGCGCGTGCCGCCGGGTGTTGTGCAGTGCCTCCTGCGCCGCCCGGAGCAGCACCACTTCCGCCGCGGTGGGCAGTTTCGGCAGACCGTCGGCGATCCGGCAGGTGACGGTCAACGCGGTTTCGTCGGCCAGCCGCTCCGCCTGCCGCCGCACCGCGTCGGCCAGCGTGCCCGCGGCGAGCGCGGACGGGGTCAGCGCGGCGACCATCGAGCGCGCCTCGTCGAGGTTCTCCCGCGCGGTCCGCGCGGTCAGTTCCAGGTGCCGCCGGGCCGCCGCCGGATCGGTGTCCAGTTCGGACTCGATCGCCTGCACCAGCGCCACGATGCTGGTGAACCCCTGAGCCAGCGTGTCGTGGATTTCCCTGGCCAGCCGCTCGCGTTCGGCGGCGGTACCGGCCTCGTGCGACAGCCGCGCCACCTCGGACCGGCTGGCCGCCAGCCGGTCGATCAGCACCGCCTGCTCTTCCTTCTGCTGGGCGATGCGGTGGATGAACAAGCCCAGCATCAGCGCCAGCGAGCAGAAGATCACCCCGGCCGGGATGGTGGTGGAGAGCTGTTCGGAAAGGTCGTCGCCGTCGCTGAGCGAGACCAGCCCCGGCACGAAGCTGATCAACACCACCGCCACCACCGCTATGCGCAACGGCAGCAGCCAGAACACCTGCGAGATGACCGACGGCGAAGCCCAGGCGGCGCCCGGCACCAGCAGCAGCGCGCCGAAGAAGCAGGCGAGTATCCCGGCCACGGCGAGCGCGCCCACCTTGGCCGTCACCTCGCCGTCGGAGGCGACCAGCGGCCGGTGCCCGAACCACCAGTACCAGCCGAACCCGGCCACCAGCAGCGCCGACGCACCCATCCGGGCACTCGGTGACTGGCCGTCCTGCAACTGCAGTGCGACCAGCCCGGCGATCAGCGCGAACAGGTAGAACAGCTCCCAGTACCGCAGGAGCTTCAGTTCGACCGGTTGCTCCAGCGAAAGGTCAGCAGGCACAGCACCAGCCCCGCCACGCACCAGGCGCTCAGCACCCCCGCGGTCAGCCCCAGTTCCCATTTCCCCGCCATTTCGTAGGCCGCCATCTCGTCCGGCAGGAACACCGAGCGTAAGCCCTGGCAGATCCACTTCACCGGGAACAGCGAGGACACCGTGGTCATCGCGGACGGCAGCTGGGAGATCATCACAAAAACGCCGGAGGTGAACTGCAGGCCGAGGAACACGAGCTGGGTGGCCGCCGAAGCGTCGTTCACGCCCTTGGTCACCGTGCTGAGCGCGATGCCGAGCATGCCGCAGCCGATCACGCCGAGGGTGAACACCCAGGCGAAGGTGAACCAGTCCACCGGATCCGACGGCAGCCGGACGTCGAACATCAGCACGCCGACCGCCAGCATCACGATCACCTCGGCCACGCTCGCCACCGCGACCAGGATCAGCTTGCCGATGAAGTAGCTGGTGGCGGGCATCGGTGTGCCCCGCAGCCGTTTCAGCGTGCCGTCCTCGCGGTCGAGCGCGACGCCGGTGCCCATGGTGACAAAAGAGGTGGAGATGATCCCGGCACCGACCATGCTGGCGGCGAACACCTGGCTGGAGGTCACCGACGAACCCGGCAGCGACTCGCCGAAGATCGAGCCGAGCAGGATCAGCAGGAAGGCGGGCAGGGAGAAGGTGAAGACGGCGAATTCCTTCTGCCGGAAGAACTGCCGCAGTTCGGCCGCGCCCCTGGCCAGGCCGATCGACAGGGTGCTCGGCAGGGCGGCGGTGGTGGTCATGAGCGCGGTCCGATCAGCTCGAGATAGGTGTCTTCCAAGCTCGGCCGGGTGACCGTCAGGCCGTCCAGCTCTCCACCCCCAGCGGAGAGCCGGCGGACCAGCGCGGTCGGCGTCGCGGTGCGGCGTTCCTGCGGGCCGTCCTGGTCCTCCCAGCGCACGGTCGCTTCGGCGCCGGCGCGACCGCCGAGCGTGGCAGGGTTGCCTTCGGCGACGATGACGCCGTTCGCGATCACCGCGACGCGGCTCGCCAGCGCTTCGGCCTCGTCGAGGTAGTGGGTGGTGAGCAGGATCGTGGTGCCGTCGAGGGCGAGCAGCCGGATCAGCTCCCAGAACCGGCGGCGGGCCTCGGGATCGAAACCGGTGGTCGGCTCGTCGAGGAACAGCAGTTCGGGACGGCCGATGATGCCGAGTGCGACGTCCAGTCGCCGCCGTTGCCCGCCGGAAAGCGACTTCACCCGCGCGTTCGCCTTCTCGGTCAGGCCGACCTGCTTGATCACCTCTTCGGCGTCACGCGGGTTCGGGTAGTACCGCGCGTAGTGGCGCACCGACTCGGCCACGGTCAGCTCGGCCGCGTCGGTCGCGGTCTGCAGCACCATGCCGAGCCGCGAGCGCCAGGTCCGGTCACCGCGGGCCGGATCGACGCCGAGCACGCTGGCCTCGCCCGACGTCCGGCGGCGGTGCCCCTCCAGGATCTCCACCGTGGTCGTTTTCCCCGCACCGTTCGGACCGAGCAGGGCGAAGACCTCGCCCTGCCGGATGTCGAGATCGATGCCGTCGACGGCCGTGTGGCCGGGATACTCCTTGCGCAACCCGCGCACTCTCACCGCTACTTCCATGCGGTTCAGCCTCGCCGACGGAACGCCCGCGCGGAACGATCGTCGGATGGAACGCGGTTGTCGGCCGATCGGTGGACAACATCGGTGGACAACTCAGCGCGGGACGAGCAGCTCCCGCAGGGCGAGGTCCAGTGAGGCGAGCAGGCTGGTGTGGACCGCGCCGCCGGGTTCGGCGTGCAACATGCGGCCGGCCAGGCCCTCGGTCAGCGCGATCACCAGCTCGGCCAGGTTTTCGGCGGGCAGTTCGGCGCGGAAGTCGCCGTTGTCCTGCCCGTACCGGATGAACTCGGTGGTGACCTCCATCGTCCACGCGTAGTCCTCGCGGAGCTTTTCCACCCATTCGGGCCGGGTCGCGGCCTGTGCGGTGAACGCCAGCACGACCAGCAGCTCGGACCGGCTCTGCGCGTCCAGCGGGAGGGCGGCGAGGATGTGCCGCCGCAGCACGTCGAGGATCGGGCCGGAGGTGTCGAGTTCGCGCCACCGTTCGACCAGGACGAGGCCGGTCAGGTCGAAGGCCTCGCGCAGCATTTCCTCCTTGGTGGCGAAGTACTTCTGCACCGCGCCCGCGGAGATCCCGGCCTCGGCGGCGACCGCGCGGATGCTCACCGCCTCGATGCCCTCGCGCGCGACGAGGGTGAGCAGCGCGGCGGCGATCTCACGCTTGCGCTCGGCTCGGTCGACCACTTTGGGCACGTCGCCACCGTACCTTGACGACGGGTTTAGGATACACTCGTATTCTCAACCAGGGGGACTGGCGATGACTTCCGCGAATTCCGTGGCTTCCGGGGCGAAACGCGCCGAACGCGACCGGCTGGCGGCCGGGCTGACCAAGGGCCCGGCCGAGGTGCTGGACTTCTTCCTCCCGTTGTGGGCGGGCAGTCACCTGGCCGCGTCGGCGGCCGAGGTCGGCGCGCTGACCGCGCTGGAGACGCTGATCTCGTTCGCCGTGCGGCCGGTGGCCGGGGCGCTGGCCGACCGGTTCGACCGCGGTCGGCTGGCCGCGCTCGGCGCCGTCCTCTATGGACTGTCCTTTGTGGTGTACGCGGTGACGCCGACGATGACGTACGCCTACGGTGCGGCGGTGCTCGGCGGTGCCGGTGGCGCGTTGTTCTGGGTGGCGCTGCGGGCTCGCGTCGGCGAAGGCCTGCGCGACGACGACGGTGCGTTCAGCAAGCTGTTCGCCGCGGAGGGCACGGGCACCTGGATCGCTTTTGTCGCGGCGATGACGCTCGTCGCGCGCATCGACTACCGCGGGGTGTTCGCGCTCGGGGCCGCGGCCTGCCTGGTGGCGGCGGTGGTGCTGGTGCTGTCGTCGTCGAGGGGTGCGCCGCCCCCGGAGGACGCGCCGAAGTTCCGCGAGCTGGGTGGCCGGATGTGGCCGATGCTCGGGCTGGTGGTGGTCACCGCGCTGGCCGAGGCCGGGGTGGCGTTGCTGCTGCTCATGCACCTGCAACGCGGGCACCAGTTGGAACTCGGGGAGATCGCGGCCGTTTTCCTGCCCGGGTTCATCGTCTACAGCCTGCTGCCGGACTACCTGCACCGCGTGGTGCGGCGGATCGGGCGGAGGAAGGTGCTGTCGCTGGCCATGGTGAGCAGCGCGTTGTTCGCGGCGGCGCTGTCGTTCGCGCCGAATCCGCCGGTGATCGCGGTGTTGTGGGTGCTGTCCGCGGTCGCCTTCGCGGCAGCGGTCCCGGTCGAACAGGCCATCGTCGCCGAAGCGGCGGGGGTCAGCCTGGGGCGCGGGATGGGCATCTACGAGGGCGCCACCCTGCTCGGCGCGACCATCGGCACCTTCGTCGCGGGCCTCCTCTACTCGGCGGGCGACGGCTGGTGGATCGCCTGCCTCGGCGCGGCGGGCCTGCTGTTGCTCACCTCGCTACTGGTACCCGCCGCGATAACCAAGGTCGGCGTGGTCGACCGGCCGGTGGAGCCCACGCCGCCCCCGGTTCCGGCCGCCAAGCCGGACCCCGATCCCGGCCCCACCTCCGAGTCGCCCTCAGTTCCGGAACCCGCGGCCCCGGCGCCTGCCCTCGAACCGCCGTCGGCCTCCGGTCCCGAAACCCCGTTGCCCGCTGAACCTCGAGCCTCGTCGACCGCTGAACCCGAGGCCGAAGCGCCACCGAAGCGGGGTGCGGGCTGGCGCAACTGGGCCATCCACGCCGCCGTCTTCGCGGTCGCGCAGATCGGGCTGGCGATCGCCGGGTACAGCTGGCCCTTGGCCGCGTTGAGCAGCAGCGATGCCAACTTCATCCTCAACGACAGCGGTCACTGGCTGCTCAACGCGGGCCGCATCTGGTGTCTCATCTTTCTCGTCGACACCATCTGGACCGCGATCAGCCTCCTCCGGAAGAGGGATGGCTGACTTGCTGACAATCTGTCTAACATGACGAGATGTCTCACAAGTGGGTGAAGGCCAACGACGGCGTGAAGCTCTCGGTGCGGGAGTCCGGTCCCGCGGACGCACCGGTGGTGCTGGCGGTGCACGGCTATCCGGACAACAGCTCGCTGTGGGACGAAGTCACCGCCGAGCTGCGCGGCCTCTACCGCGTGGTGGTCTACGACGTGCGCGGCGCGGGGGAGTCCGACAAGCCCGAGCCGACCCGCGCGTACCGGCTCGACCAGCTCGCCGCCGATCTCGCGGCGGTCGCCGACGAGGTCAGTCCGGACGCCCCGGTGCACCTGCTCGCCCACGACTGGGGCTCCATCCAGGCCTGGCACGCGGTCACCGGCGACTGGGCACCCGGCCGGATCGCCTCGTTCACCTCGATCTCCGGCCCCAGCCTCGACCACGCCGGCGCCTGGTTCCGCGCCCAGCTGACCCGGCCCACGCCGAAGCGCCTGCGCAACGCGCTCAACCAGCTGCTGCATTCCCAGTACATCACCGCATTCCAGCTGCCCCTGCTGCCGGAGTTGTTGTGGCGCACCGGGTTGATGCGCAAGCTGATCGCCAGGATGGAACCGGCCGAGGCCGCGCCCGCGGTGTCCGACGGCATCCACGGCCTCAAGCTGTACCGCGCGAACATGCTGTCCCGCCTCAGTCGCCCGGTGCCGCGCCCGGCGACCATGCCGGTGCAGGTCCTCGCGCCGACCGGTGATGGCTTTGTCAGCACTCCACTGCAAACCGAGATCGAGCGCTGGGTGCCGGATCTGCGGGTCCGCCGGATCACCGGCTCCCACTGGATCGTGCGGTCGAAGCCGGGCCTGATCGCCCGCGCCGCCACCGAACTGATCGAGCACGTCGAAGGCGCGCCCGAGCCGCGGTCGCTCGCGCGGGCCAGGGTGACCACCGAGGCACGCGGCCGGTTCGCGCACCAGCTCGTGGTGGTGACCGGGGCGGGCAGCGGGATCGGCCGGGCCACCGCGCGGGCCTTCGCCGGCGAAGGCGCCGAGGTGGTGGTCACCGACGTCAACGGACAAGCCGCCGCCGAGACCGCGCGGCTGGTCCGCGGACACGAGTACACAGTGGACTCTTCCGACGGGGAAGCGGTGCACGCCTTCGCGAAGGCGGTGCGCGCCGAGCACGGCGTGCCGGACATCGTGGTGAACAACGCGGGCATCGGCATGTCCGGCCCGTTCCTCGACACCGGCGTGGACGACTGGGAACGCGTGCTCGACGTGAACCTGTGGGGCGTGATCCACGGCTGCCGCGCCTTCGCCGAGCAACTGGTGGAACGCGGCGAGGGCGGCCACATCGTGAACCTCGCGTCGATGGCCGCGTACCTGCCGTCGAAGATCCTGCCCGCGTACTCGACCTCGAAGGCCGCCGTGCTGATGCTGAGCGAATGCCTGCGCGCGGAACTGGCCCCGGAGCGGATCGCGGTGACCGCCATCTGCCCCGGCATCGTGCACACCGGCATCACCGATCGCACCCGGTTCGTCGGCGTGGACGAGGTGGAGCAGCGGCGGCGGCAGCGCAAGAGCACCAGCCTGTACGCGAAGCGGAGCTTCGGACCGGAGAAGGTGGCACGCGATATCCTGCGCGCCGTGGAGAAGAACGCGGCGGTCGCACCGTCCACACCGGAGGCGAAGGCGGCACTCGTGCTGTCCCGGTTGACGCCGGGTGCGCTGCGGGCCGCGGCCAGGCTGGACCTCACGCCGAGGTGAACCGCAAACCCCGGCGCATGTCGCGCGCGGCGCGGCGCGACGACCTGATCGCCGCGGCGCTCGACCTGTTCAGCACCAGCGCGCCCGAACAGGTCTCGGTGGACGACATCGCGGCGCGGGCCGACGTTTCGCGCCCGCTGTTCTACCGCTACTTCTCCAGCATCCGCGAACTCCAGGTGGCCGCGCTGCGCACGGTCACCGACGGCCTGATCGACCGGCTCGCGGTCAGCGCGGAAGGCGCGCCGCTGGACCGGTTGCGCGCGGTGGTGCGTGGCCTGATCGCGGTGGCCGGGGAGTACCGCGCCGGCTACATCGCCTTGCTGCGCAGCGGATCCGTGATCGCCACCTCGGAAACCGAGGCGCTGGTCGACCAGGTGCGCAACCGCGCGGTCGAGCTGATCCTCGCCGAAGCGGGGGTGGCCGAACCGTCACCGCTGCTGCTGCTCACCCTGCGCTGCTGGACCGCGGTGGTCGAGGGCACCCTGCTGAACTGGCTGCAGGAGGGCGCGCCGCCGCGCGACGAGCTGGACGCCTGGCTGGTGGACCAGCTCGTCGCGATGCTCGCGGTCACCGCCGCACACGATCCCGCGGCGGCGGTGGCTTACTTGCTGACCGATTCCCAGCCTTCGACCTCTTCCGGCTGACGCGGGCCGGGGCCGACGTACTTGGCCGACGGGCGCACCAGGCGGCCGGTCTTCTTCTGCTCCAGGATGTGCGCGGCCCAGCCCGCGGTCCGCGCCGAGCTGAACATCGCGGGCATCATGTGCAGCGGGACCTGCGCGAAGTCGAGAATGACCGCGGCCCAGAACTCCACGTTCGTCTCGATCGCCCGGTCGGGACGGCGTTCGCGCAGCTCGGCCAGCGCGGCCTGCTCCAGTGCGGCGGCCACCTCGTACCGCTCGGCACCCAGCTCGCGGCAGGTCCGGCGCAGCACGCGGGCCCGCGGGTCCTCGGCGCGGTAGACCCGGTGGCCGAAGCCCATCAGGCGTTCCTTGCGGTCGAGAATGCCCTTGACCACGGCGCGCGCGTCACCGGTGCGCTCGGCCTCGGCGATCATCGGCAGCACGCGGGCGGGCGCGCCACCGTGCAGCGGGCCCGACATGGCGCCGATCGCGCCGGACATCGCCGCCGCCACGTCCGCGCCGGTCGACGCGATCACGCGGGCGGTGAAGGTGGAGGCGTTCAGGCCGTGCTCGGCGGCCGAAACCCAGTAGGCGTCCACGGCCTTGACGTGCGCCGGGTCCGGCTCGCCGCGCCAGCGGACCATGAACCGCTCGGTGATCGTCGAAGCCTCGTCGACCCGCGACTGCGGTACGGCGGGCTGGCCGATCCCGCGCGCGGACTGCGCGACGTAGGACAGCGCCATCACCGAGGCGCGGGCCAGCTGCTCGCGGGCGTCTTCGTCGCTGATGTCCAGCAGCGGCTGGTAACCCCAGATCGGCGCGAGCATCGCCAGTGCGGCCTGCACGTCGACGCGGACGTCGCCGGTGTGGACCGGGATCGGGAAGGCTTCGGCGGGCGGCAGGCCCTGGCCGAACCGGCCGTCGACCAGCAGGCCCCAGACGTCGCCGAAGGTGACCTTGCCGGCCAGGTCTTCGATGTCCACCCCGCGATAGCGCAGCGCGCCGCCGTCACGATCGGGTTCGGCGATTTCGGTGCGGAAGGCCACCACGCCTTCCAGGCCCGGGCGGAAGCCATCGTCCGTGTCGTTCATGGGGGCGGGAGGTGCTGGTGATACCGGCGCTGTCGTCACTTGAGCGGAACCTTTCGATGCGCGTTCCCCGAATGATTTGGCGTGCGTGGCGCGTCAGGGGACGGCACTTGCGCCCCAGCGCGCGATGGACAAACCATCCTCCTGTTACCGGCTGGGATCAATCAAAAGAAGTCGTGCTTTCGGTCACGATTACGAGAACGATTCAGACGATCGGGTGTCCTCGACGTAAATCCTGTGTTTCCAGGTCGCGCACATCCGGTCTCGCGGTGATAAACCTCTATCCATGCACCTCTCGCCGCAGGAACGGGACAAGCTGCTGGTCCACGTGGCCGCGGATGTGGCACGCCGACGGCTCGAGCGCGGGGTGAAGCTGAACTATCCCGAGGCCGTCGCGCTGATCACCGATCACGTGCTCGAAGGCGCGCGGGACGGCCGCACGGTCAGCGAGCTGGTGGCCAGCGGGCGCACCGTGCTCAGCCGGGGGCAGGTGCAGGCCGGGATTCCGGAGATGGTCGACTCCGTGCAGGTCGAGGCCACTTTCCCGGACGGGACCAAGCTCGTCACCGTGCACGATCCGATCGTTTAGGGAGCGGGCGCATGCGGCCAGGAGAGATCATCACCGGCGACGAACCGGTGGAGCTGAATCCCGGGCGTGACCGGGTCACGCTGCGGGTGCGCAACACCGGCGACCGGCCGGTGCAGGTCGGTTCGCACTACCACTTCGCCCAGGTCAACCCGGCTCTCGACTTCGACCGCGAGCAGGCCGCGAGCCGCCGTCTCGACATCCCGGCGGGCACCTCGGTGCGTTTCGAACCGGGCGTCGAACGCGAGGTCGTGCTGGTGCCGATCGCCGGTCGGGGCGTGGTGCCCGGACTTCGCAGGAAGGACTGACCGTGCCCCAGATCGACCGCGAGCGCTACGCCGAGCTGTTCGGCCCGACCGTCGGCGACCGGATCCGGCTGGCCGACACCGACCTGCTGATCGAGGTCACCGAGGACCGCAGCATGGGCCCGGCCTCGGGTGACGAGGTGCTCTTCGGCGGCGGCAAGGTGATCCGCGAGTCGATGGGCCAGGGCATGGCCACCCGCGCCGAGGGCGCACCCGATCTGGTGATCACCGGCGTGGTCGTGCTGGACCACTGGGGCGTGGTCAAGGCCGACGTCGGGGTGCGCGACGGCCGGATCGTCGGCATCGGCAAGGCCGGGAACCCGGACACGATGGACGGCGTGGACCCGGCGCTGGTGCTCGGGCCGTCCACCGAAGTGCTGGCGGGCAACGGGAAGATCCTCACCGCCGGTGGCATCGACTGCCACGTGCACTTCATCTGCCCGCAGCTGGTCGACACCGCGCTGGCCGCCGGGCTGACCACGCTGGTCGGCGGCGGCACCGGCCCGGCGGAGGGCAGCAAGGCCACCACGGTCACGCCCGGCGCCTGGAACCTCGGCCGCATGCTGCGCGCGATGGACCAGCTGCCGATCAACGTCCTGTTGCTGGGCAAGGGGAACACGGTGCGCGCGGAGGCGCTGCGCGAGCAGCTCGCCGCCGGTGCGGGCGGGTTCAAGCTGCACGAGGACTGGGGCACCACGCCGGCCGCGATCGACACCTGCCTGACCGTGGCCGACGAATCCGGTGTCCAGGTGGCGATCCACACCGACACGCTGAACGAGGCCGGGTTCCTGGAGTCCACTGTGGACGCCATCGGCGGCCGGTCGATCAACGCGTACCACACCGAGGGCGCCGGTGGCGGGCACGCGCCGGACATCATCCAGGTGGCCGGCTTGCCGAACATCCTGCCGTCGTCGACCAATCCGACCCGCCCGCACACCGCGAACACCCTCGACGAGCACCTCGACATGCTGGTGGTCTGCCACCACCTCAACCCGTCGGTGCCCGAGGACCTGGCCTTCGCCGAAAGCCGCATCCGGCCGACCACGATCGCCGCCGAGGACGTGCTCCACGACCTGGGCGCGATCTCGATGATGAGTTCGGATTCGCAGGCCATGGGCCGGATCGGCGAGGTGGTCATCCGGACCTGGCAGACCGCGCACGTGATGAAGCGCCGCCGCGGCGCGCTGCCCGGCGACGGCGCGGCGGACAACCTGCGTGCCCGGCGGTACGTCGCCAAGTACACGATCAACCCGGCGATCGCGCACGGCATGGACGCCGAGATCGGCTCGGTGGAGGTCGGCAAGCTCGCGGATCTGGTGCTGTGGGAACCGAAGTTCTTCGGCGTGCGGCCGCACGTGGTGCTCAAGGGCGGGTTCGCCGCGTGGGCGGCGATGGGGGACGCCAACGCGTCCATCCCGACGCCGCAGCCGGTGCTGGCGCGGCCGATGTTCGGTGCCTCGCCGGTGGTCGCCGCCGAAACCAGCCTCACTTTTGTTTCCGGGGAAGCGATCGAGGCCGGGATCGCCGAGCAGTTGCGGTTGACCGGTGGCGTGGTGCCGGTGGCGAACACTCGTCGTCGTGGCAAGGCGGACATGGTGCTCAACGACGCGCTGCCGGACATCCGGGTGGAGCCGGACAGCTTCGCGGTTCACGTGGACGGTGAGCTGATCGAACCGCAGCCCGTCGACGAACTGCCGATGGCGCAACGGTACTTCCTGTTCTGATGAATACTGCCGCGCTCATCCTCGCCGACTCCCGGTTCCCCGGCGGTGGTCACGTGCACTCCGGCGGACTGGAGGAAACCGTGGTGCGCAAGCTCGTGCGCACCGAACGCGACCTGCCTTCGTTCCTCAGCGGACGGTTGCAGACCGCGGGCGTGCTGGCGGCGTCATTCGCCGCGGCTGCTTGCCGCCAGTCGGACTGGGCGTTGCTGGACACCGAACTCGACGCGCGCACACCCTCTGCCGCGCAACGGGAATCCTCCCGCGCGCAAGGGCGTGGCACGGCTCGGGCCGGCAAGGTCGCCTGGCCGTCCCCGGTGCTGGACGAGTTGCTGCGGGTCACCCCGCGCCCGCACCACCCGATCATCGTCGGCGCGCTCACCGGGATCGCCGGGGGACAGCCGATCGACGCTGCATTGGCGGTGGCCTACTTGGCGGTCAGCGGTCCGGCGAGTGCGGCGGTGCGCCTGCTCGGACTGGATCCGTTCGTGGTGAACGCCGTGGTGGCAAGGCTTTCCGGGGAACTGCACGCGGTGGCCGAGGACGCGGCCGCGGTCGCCGGGGAGCACCCCGCCGAACTCCCGGCGCCGGGTGCTCCCGCGCTGGACCTGCTCGCCGAAGCGCATTGGCGCGGACACAAGGAAGAGGTGCGTCTCTTTGCCAGCTGAAGGACACGGCCACGGGCACGGTCACGTGCACCCGGTCAACTTCGATCCCACCGCCACCGAACCGGACCAGTTCCCGGCCGAGTCGATGGACGGGCGGCCGTACCGGATCGGCATCGGCGGCCCGGTCGGCAGCGGCAAGACCGCGCTGGTCGCCGCGTTGTGCCGGGCGCTGGCCGGTGAGCTGAACCTGGCCGTGGTGACCAACGACATCTACACCACCGAGGACGCCGAGTTCCTGCGCAAGGCCGGGGTGCTCGACCCGGAGCGCATCGAGGCGGTGCAGACCGGCGCCTGCCCGCACACCGCGATCCGCGACGACATCACCGCGAACCTCGACGCGGCCGAGCGGCTGGAGGAGCGTTTTCCCGGGCTCGACCTGATCATCATCGAGAGCGGTGGTGACAACCTGACCGCGGTGTTCAGCCGCGGGCTGGCCGACAGCCAGGTCTTCGTGGTCGACGTGGCCGGTGGTGACAAGGTGCCGCGCAAGGGCGGTCCCGGCGTCACCACAGCGGACCTGCTGGTGATCAACAAGATCGATATCGCCCATCTGGTCGGCGCGGACATGGAGGTGATGACCTCCGACGCGCACCGGATGCGTGGTGAGCTGCCGGTGATCGCCCAGTCACTGGTGGACACGCCGAACGCGCCGGCGGTGGCCGACTGGGTGCGGTCGCTGGTGCCGGTCCGCGCGGGGTGAAGGCCACCGCGCGGCTGGTCGCCGAACTGGACTCCGCCGGGCGCACGGTGTTGCGGGAGCTGCGGTCGATGGCGCCGCTCACCCTGTTCCCGCGTCGGCGGTCCACTCCGGACGCCTTGGTGCACCTGGTCAATTCGGCGACCTCGCCGCTCGGCGGGGACGAACTGCGGCTGATCGTGCGGGTCGGCGCGGGCGCGCGGCTGACCCTTTCCGGGGTGGCCGCGACGCTCGCGCTGCCCGGTCCGCGTGGTGAGGCGAGTTCGTCCATTGTGGAGGTATCGGTCGAGGACGGCGGGTGGTTCTCCTACCTGCCCGAGCCGACCGTGGTGACGGCCCGCGCGCGGCACGTCGCCGAACTGCGGGTTTCGCTGGCCGGGGACGCCGCGTTCCGGGCGCGCGAGGTGTTGGTGCTCGGGCGTGAGGGCGAGGCGCCGGGACGGCTGACCAGCACGCAGCACGTGGTGCGGGACGGTCGCGCGGTGCTGCGGCAGACCCTCGACATCGGCGACCCGGCGCTGGGTGCCAGCCTCGCGTACTTGGCCGGGCGCCGGGTGCTGGCCACGGAAATCCTGCTGCTGGAGGAAAAACCGGTGGAACCGGCAGGTGGTGAGTGGTGGTCGGTCAGCCCGCTGACCGGTGGTGGCGCGCTGGTGACCGCGCTCGCCGACAACACGGTGGACGCGGAGCGGATGCTCACGCTCGCGTGATCGCGGCGAGCATGATTCCCTTCAACTCGGCCGCGATCTCGTCGACCGGCAGCGGTGGTTCGTGGGCCTGCCACTCGCGCAGCAGGCCGGTGGCCGCGCCGACCAGCGCGATCGAGGTCAGCCGGTAGTCGCGGACCGGCGCGAGTCCGTGCCGCGCGGCGCGCTCCGCCTCGGTGGCGATGAACTCGGCCCAGCGGGTGACCCAGTCCTGGTGCTGGCGCTCGAGTTCGGGGCTGACCCCGACCGCCTCCACGTAGTTGAGCCGCGGCAGGCGCGGGTCGGAGGTCACCGTGGCGACAAAAACGTCCAGTGCGGCGGCGATCCTGGTGACCGCGTCCAGTTCTGCCAGCTCGTCGAGCTTGGCGCCGACGCGCTCGTAGGCGGCCTCGTTGATGCGGGCGTGCAGGGTGAGCAGGAGCTGCTCCTTGCTGCTGAACTCCTCGTAGAAGTTCCGGGTGGACACCCCCGCCTCGGTGCACAGCCTGGCGATCTTGGTCTGCGCGTAGCCGTCCGCGGTGAACCGTTCCAGCGCCGCGGCGAGCAGCTTCTCCCGTCGCTCCGCGCGACGCTGCTCCGGGGCCACTCCGCCGTAGGTGCGAACCACCTGGCCTCCAACCGGTGAATTTCGGTAACCACGATTGCCAAATTATAGCGGGACGCCTACATTGCGAAAATCCAGATTTTCGAATCACTCTCGGAGGCAACGATGCGCCGAGCCTTGGCCGCCCTGACCGTCGCACTGGTCACGCTGACCGGTGCCCTTCCCGCGCAGGCGGCCAGTCCGCCGGTGCCGTCGGAAGATCCCTTCTACACCCCGCCCGACCAGCTCAGCGGCTCCCCGGGGGACGTGCTACGGCAGCGCTCGGTCGACGTCAAGGTCGGCCCGTTCCCGGCGCCGGTGAAGGCGTGGCAGCTGCTGTACCGCTCGACGTCGGCCACGGGTGAGGCGAACGCGGTGTCCGGCACGCTGCTGCTGCCGCCGGTCCCGTGGACGAACGGGCCGCGGCCGCTGCTCACCTACGCCGTCGGCACGCACGGCATCGGGGACGCGTGCGCGCCGTCGTACAAGCTGCGCACCGGAACCGAGAACGAGGTCGCGCTGATCGGGCAGGCGCTGGGCAAGGGCTGGGCGGTCGTGCTGACCGACTACGAAGGACTCGGCACGCCGGGCACGCACACCTACGCCACCGGCCGGTCCGAAGGCCGCGCGATGCTGGACGCCGCGCGGGCCGCTCTCGCCGTCGGTGAAGCGGGGCTGTCGCCGGACGCGCCGGTGGGGGTCTTCGGTTACTCGCAGGGCGGGCAGGCGGCGGCCTTCGCCGGTGAACTGCACCCGTCGTACGCGCCGGAGTTGAAGGTCACGGGGGTCGCGGCGGGTGGCGTGCCCGCCGACCTGAACGCGGTCGCGAAGTTCAACGACGGTGGCCCGGCTTTCGGCCTGGTGCTGGGCGCGGCGACGGGTCTTGCCACTGCTTACCCGGATGTTCCGTTCGAGTCGATCCTGAACGACCGCGGGCGCAAGGTGGTCTCGCGGATCCAGGACGCCTGCACGATCGAGCTGGGCGCGGCCGCGCCTTTCGCGCGGTTGAGTGATTTCGTGACGGTTCCGGACCCGCTGGGCGACCCGCGCTGGCAGGCGCGGCTGGCGGAGAACAGGGCTGGTGACCGGGCGCCTTCGGCTCCGGTTTTCCTGTACCACGGGACGCTGGACGAGCTGATTCCGTTCAAGGTGGGCAAGGCGTTGCTGTCGCGGTACTGCGAGGCCGGTGTGACGGTGCAGTGGCAGACGTTCCCGTTGCTGGAGCACATCGGGGGCGTGGCTGTGGGTGGGCCGGTGGCGATCGAGTGGCTGTCGTCGCGGTTCGCTGGTGTGCCTTCGAAGTCCTCTTGTTGAGGGGGCACCCCGGTTTTTCTGTGTGACTACGGCGAAGACCCCGATGTCAAGGCGGGAAAGATGCCTTGACATCGGGGTCTTCGCCGTGTTTTGGCTGTGGAGCGGGGATGGGGAGGGGATGGGTGGCTTGGTGGTCGGCTTTGTGCTGCCGGGTGGTGGGTCAGGCTGGTGGGCGTGCGGTGGGCATGGGGAGGTCGACGGGGGAGGCGCCTGGTTGCTGGCACTGGTCGTGGCAGGTGGAGTCCAGGGTGCAGCAGAGCGAGCAGATCGCGCCCTGCTGACGTGAGCAGTCCGCGATGTCCGGCAGCTCGTACGCGTCCCCGCAGACCGTGCAGGTGTGCGTGGCTCGCAGATCGCCGGTGGCGACGGTGTTCGGGCGCGCCAGGTAGTAGCGGCCACGGGTGAGCCAAGCCAGCAACGGCACGCAGACGACCGCGATCACCAAGGCCAGCAACGGACTGAACGCCGCCGGGTACTGCCCGAAAGCCCCGAAGTACGCGGTGATCGAGACCGCCGAGGCGAACACCATCGAGCCGAAGCCGACCGGGTTGATCTTGTGCAGATAAGCCCGCTTGAACTCGACGTACCGGGGCGAGAGCCCCAGCGGTTTGACGATCAGCAGGTCCGCGCACACCGCGCCGATCCAGGCGATCGCCACGTTCGAGTAGAAACCGAGGATCTTGTTCAGCAGCGCGAACGCGCCGAACTCCATCAGCGCCAGCGCGATCCCGCAGTTCACCAGCACGTACCAGACCCGGCCGGGGTGCCGGTGCAGCACGCGCGAGAAGAAGTTCGCGAACGAGAGGGAGCCCGAGTAGGCGTTCGTCGTGTTGATTTTGATCTGTGAGACGACCACGAAGAGCGCGGCGAAGGTCAGTGCGACCGGGCCGAGTGCGGGCTTGACCGCTTCCAGGTAGGGCGCGATCGGCTCCAGCGCGTGTGCCTCGCCGACCACGCCCAGCGCCAGGAACGCCAGCAACGCGCCGCCGATCTGCTTGGCCGCGCCCAGGATCACCCAGCCGGGGCCGGCCGCGAGCACCGCCGCCCACCACGAGCGCTTGTTCGCCGCCGTTTTCTCCGGCATGAACCGCAGGTAGTCGGCCTGCTCGCCGATCTGCCCGATCAGCGACAGCGCCACCCCCATGCCGAAGCCGAACCCGATCGCGGAGAACTGCGACCCCGCCCCCTCGGTACCGCCGAACGAGGCGAACTCCGCCAGCCTGCCCGGCTCCCGCACGGCGACCACCACGAACGGCAGGATCAGCCCGGCGATCCACAGCGGCTGCGTCCAGGTCTGCATCTTCGCCAGCGCACCCATGCCGTACAGCGCGAACGGCAGCACGATCAGCGTGGACAGCAGGTAGCCGATCGGCAGTGGCACGCCCAGCGCCAGGTCGAACGCCTGCGCCATGATCGAGCCTTCGAGCGCGAAGAAGATCACCGTGAAGCTGGCGTAGACGAGCGACGTGAGCGTCGAGCCGAAGTAGCCGAACCCGGCGCCGCGGGTGAGCAGGTCCATGTCCACGCCGTACTTCGCGCAGGCCGCGGCGATCGGCGCGCCGGTGACGAAGATGACCAGCGCGGCGGCCAGGATGGCCAGCACGCCCGAGGTGAACCCGTAGCTGAACACGATGCTGGCGCCGATGGCGAAGTCGGCCAGGTAGGCGATGCCGCCGAGCGCGGTGGTGGCCACCACCAGCGGGCGCCAGCGGCGGAACGAGTGGGCGGCGAAGCGGAGCGAGTAGTCCTCGCGGTTCTCGTTGGCCGCGAGCTTGGCGTATTCGCGCTGCGGTGGGCTGTTTTTCCTAGTTGGAATGGTCTCCGTCATGGCTACCTCCGGTCCGGGAAACAGCCCGAAGGTAGGGACGGGTTTTTGCGCCCGTGTGGCGTGAGGTAAGCGGTGAGTTACGAGTGGGGGACAACGAGGTGGCAGGAGTCACCGTTCTGTGGGTTTCGCCACCGCTGTCCAACCCCTACCGTCGGGTGGACCAGTGACGGCCCTACAGGGCACGGAGGTTGACGAACATGCCGGAGCTCGACAACGTGAACGGTGCGGCTGACGTGGGTGACGTAGCCATCCGGCTGCCCGGCATGCGGGTGGCCTACGAAGGTGAGTCGCTGGACGAGGAGAACCTCGCCGCGACCTGGACCGAACAGCTGCAGTCCTGGCTCGACCAGGCGATCCACGCCGGGGTCCCGGAAGCCAACGCGATGGTGCTCGCCACCGCCGACGGCGAGGGCCGCCCGTCCAGCCGGACGGTGCTCTGCAAGGGTCTGGACCAGCGCGGCGTGGTGTTCTACACGAACTACACCTCGAACAAGAGCCACGACCTCACCGTCACCCGGTACGCCTCGGCGACCTTTCCCTGGTACCCGCTGCACCGCCAGGTGCACGTCCGCGGCGAGGTGGAGAAGGTGGACATCACCGAGACCGCCGAGTACTGGGCCTCCCGCCCGCGTGGTTCCCAGCTGGGCGCCTGGGCCAGCCCGCAGTCGCGGGTGGTCGACGGCCGCCGCGCGCTGGACAACGCGCTGCACGCGATCGAGCGCCGGTTCGCCGACACCGAGCAGGTGCCCTTCCCGCCGCACTGGGGCGGCTGGCGCATCCGCCCGGACGTGGTCGAGTTCTGGCAGGGCCAGCGCGACCGCCTGCACGACCGGCTGCGCTACGTCCGCACCGACGACGGTTGGAAGGTCGAGCGCGTCGCCCCGTAGCGGAAATCACGCGACGGCAACAGCTTAGCCCCGCTAAGCTTCTTCGGTGAGCACTGACGCGGGAACCAGCAAACCGAAGGGCGCCCGCAAGTTGCTCGGCTCCATCGTGATGGACACGCGTCCGTTGCGGATCCCGGCTTTCCGGCGGCTCTGGCTGACCACGGTGGTCACCGCCATCGGCAGCCAGCTGACCGCCGTCGCGGTGCCCAAGCAGGTGTTCGACCTGACCGGTTCGTCCGGTTACGTCGGCCTGACCGGTGCCGTCGCGCTGGTCCCGCTGCTGGTGTTCGGCCTGTGGGGCGGGGCGATCGCGGACACCGTGGACCGCCGCAAGCTGCTGATGGTCACCAACACCGGCATCGCGGTGACCGCGGCGCTGCTGTGGGCGCAGGCCTTCTTCGCGGTGAACTCGGTCTGGGTGGTGCTCGCCCTGCTCGGCGTGAACCAGGCGTTCTTCGCGATCAACATGCCCACCCGCAGCGCGGTGGTCGCGCGGCTGGTGCCCGAGGAACTGCTGCCGCCGGCGATCGCGCTGCAGAGCACGATGAGCCAGTTCGGCGCGGTGTTCGGCCCGCTGGCCGCCGGCGCGCTGCTGCCGGTGGTCGGTCTGTCCACTTTGTACCTGGTGGACACGGTGGCGCTGGCGCTCACGCTGTGGGCGGTGTGGAAGCTGCCCGCGATGCTGCCGCTGTCCGGCCTGGTCCGCCGCGCCGGCCTGCGCGACGTGCTCGACGGCTTCCGCTACATGGCCACCCAGAAGGTGCTGCTCGCCTCGTTCGTGGTGGACGTGATCGCGATGGTGGCGGGCATGCCGCGCGCGTTGTTCCCCGAAATGGCCGAGCGGACCTTCGGCGACCCGCCGGGCGGTGGCCTCGCGCTCGGCTGGCTCTACACCGCGATCCCGCTCGGCGCGATGCTGATCGGGCTGATGTCCGGCTGGCTCACCCGGATCAGCAGGCACGGGGTGGCCGTGGTGGTCTCGATCGCCGCGTGGGGCCTGTGCGTGATCGCCTTCGGCCTGGCCGACTCGCTGTGGCTGGCGATCGTGTTCCTGGCACTGGCCGGTGCGGCCGACATGGTCAGCGCGATCTACCGGATGGCCATTCTCCAGGCCGCCTCCACCGACGAGATGCGCGGCCGGATGCAGGGCGCGCTGACCGTGGTCGTCGCGGGCGGACCGCGCATCGCCGACCTGTCCCACGGGTGGGCCGCGGCCGGGGTCGGCACGGCCGCCGCGACCAGCGGCGGCGGAGTACTAGTGATCCTCCTACTCCTGGTCGCGGTACTGCTCCTGCCCGCTTTCTGGCGTTATCGGGCACCCGTCGCCAAGACGTGACGAAGAACTGATCAATCCGGACTGTCGGTCACGTAAGTGATGCGGCACACTCTTGCCGCATGGCGGACACGACGACAACCGAGCCCGAGCAGACCGGTCCGGCCGGTCAGCCGAGCCTCAAGCGGGTGATGGGCTCCAAGCTACTGCTGTTCTTCGTGGTCGGGGACATCATCGGAACCGGCGTCTACGCGCTCACCGGGCAGGTGGCCGGCCGGGTCGGCGGGGCACTGTGGCTGCCGTTCCTGCTCGCGTTCGTGGTCGCGTTCATGACCGCGTTCAGCTACCTGGAACTGGTGGGCAAGTACCCGCAGGCGGCCGGTGCGGCGCTGTACACGCACAAGGCGTTCAAGATTCGCTTCCTCACCTTCATGGTCGCCTTCGCGGTGATGTGCTCGGGGATCACCTCGGCCTCGTCGGCGGCGAAGGCCTTCGGTGACACCTACCTGGCGGAGTTCATCACGGCACCGATGCCGCTGGTGGCGATCCTGTTCGTGATCGGCCTGGCGCTGATCAACTTCCGGGGCGTCGCCGAATCGGTGAAGACGAACGTGGTGCTGACCTGCATCGAGATCGGCGGGCTGCTGATCATCATCGGGGTCGGCGTGTGGGCGGTGCTCAACGGCAACGGGGACGCCTCGCGGCTGACCCAGTTCGACACCGAGAACCAGACCATGCTGGTGGCCATCACCTCGGCCACCTCGCTGGCGTTCTTCGCGATGGTCGGGTTCGAGGACTCGGTGAACATGGCCGAGGAGTGCAAGGACCCGATCCGGATCTTCCCGAAGGCGATGCTGTGGGGCATGGTCATCGCCGCGACCATCTACATCCTGGTCTCGGTGACCTCGTCGCTGCTGGTCCCGGCGGACGATCTGGAGGCGGCCAAGAGCAGCGCCCTGCTGAAGGTGCTCGACGTCGGCGCGCCGGGCTTCCCGCGCGAGGTGTTCTCCGCGATCGGCCTGTTCGCCGTGATCAACTCGGCGCTGATCAACATGCTGATGGCCAGCCGTCTGCTCTACGGCATGGCGAACCAGCGGATCATCCCGAAGCAGCTGGGCACGGTGCACCCGTTCCGCCGCAGCCCGTGGGTGGCCATCGTGTTCACCAGCCTGATCGCCATCGGCCTCGTGTCCTTTGTGGACATCGGTGTGCTGGGTGGTACGACGGCGCTGTTGCTGCTGGTGGTCTTCGCCATCGTCAACGTGGCGGTGCTGGTGCTGCGCAAGGAAACCGCGCCGCACAAGCACTTCAAGGCGCCGACGGTGATCCCGATACTGGCCGCGATCTTCTGCGTGTACCTGGTGACCCCGCTGTCCGGGCGACCGGTGCGGGACTACACGGTGGCCGCGATCCTGCTCGCGGTCGGCCTGGTGCTGTGGGGGATCAACTGGCTGATCATGCGCGCCACCCACGCCGAAGCCGACCGGAAACCGATCGAACCCCCGGTGGGCTGAGCCCTCTCCGGTGGAACCGCGTCAGTGCCGTTGCGCCTGGCGCAGTTCCACCGGGTCGTGGGCCGAGAACACGGTCACCTCGTTGTGGTGGCCCGCGGACAGTTCCCGCAACCGGCCCAGGTTTTCCAGGCGGGCGCGCCGGTTGGTCTGCGTGAGGTTCTGGAACATGGTGAGCACCGGCGGGCAGTGCGGCTGACCAGGGTTCAGCTGGCCGTGGAAGAAGTACGCGTCACCCGCGTGCAGCAGCCACCCGTCGCCGGTGTCCACCGCGACTCCGGCGTGGCCCATGGTGTGCCCGGCCAGCGGCACCAGCAGGATCTCCGGCGGCAGCCCGGAAAGCTCCCGCACCGCGCGGAAGCCGAACCAGTCCTCGCCGGGTTCGGCGTAGGTCTGCCACTTCGGGCCGTGCGCGAACTGGGCGTGCCGGTAGCGCAGGCGCTCGGTGGCATTGGCCGGTGCGGTCAGCGCCCGGTGCTCGCGCTCGTACACGTGCACCGTGGCGTGCGGGAAGTCGGCGAGCCCGCCCGCGTGGTCGAAGTCGAGATGGGTGAGCACGATGTCGCGCACGTCGCCGAGCGCGTAGCCCAGGTCGGTGAGCTGCTGTGCGGCCGTTTCCTCCCGGCGCGGCCGGGCGCTGAGCAGCCGGCGCGACGGCCCCATCCACGGGCCGGGTTGCTCCACCGCCCGCAGCCCGAACCCGGTGTCGACGAGCACCAGCCCGTCGCCGGTTTCGATCAGCAGGCAGTGGCAGACCAGCCGGGCGCGGTGGACCGGACCGCCCTGACCGTCGATCAGCCTGCCGCCGGTCGGCCGGAACGTGCCGCAGTTCAAGTGATGCACCTTCACCCGGAACAAGCTCGCGCACCCTGGCCCGAATGTCCAGCCGGTAGATTGGTGCGCCATGGCCAATCCCACTGGAGCACAGTTCGAGATCACCCGCGGCGGGGCCCGCGCTGTCGTCACCGAGATCGGCGCCGGCCTGCGTGCCTTCGAGGTCGGCGGGGTGCCGTTCCTGGAGACCTTCGGCGAGGACGAGAAGCCGCCGAAGGGCGCCGGGCAGGTGCTGCTCCCGTGGCCGAACCGCACCAAGGCCGCGCAGTGGGTGTACCAGGGTGAGAAGCAGGAACTCGAGGTCACCGAGGAGAAGCGGGGCAACGCCATCCACGGGCTGACCCGCCGCGAGGAGTGGGAGCTGCTCGAGCACGCCGAATCGTCCATCACGATGGCGGTGGACGTGCCGGAGCAGCCGGGCTGGCCGGTGCCGCTGCGCGCGACGATCACCTACGAGGTCGCGCCGCGCGAGCTGACCGTGACCCACGAGATCCGCAACGAGGGCGAGTCGGCGATCGGCGTCGGCCTCGGCACGCACCCGTACTTCCGGCTCGGTGACACCCCGACCGACGACCTGACGCTGACCCTGCCCGCCACCCGCGTGCGGCCGTACGACGCCGAGGCGCAGTTGCCGTACAAGGAAGAGCAGGACGTCGACGGCACCGAATACGACTTCCGCGACGGCGTGATCCTCGGCGGCGTCGACCTGGACACCGCGTTCGGCGGCCTGACCACCGAGGCTGACGGAAACCACCACTTCCGCCTGTCCTACGAGGACAAGCAGCTCGACGTCTGGGCGGGCCCGGACTTCAAGTGGGTGCAGGTGTTCACGCCGTCGGAGCTGGTCGGCCGCGGCCGCGGCATCGCGATCGAGCCGATGACCTGCCCGGCGGACGCGCTGAACTCCGGCACCGACCTGATCGAACTGGCCGCGGGCGAGTCCTGGACCGGGAGCTGGGGAATCCGGGTGTCCTGAGGCGGCGCGCGGTGGTCATTGGTTAGCGTGTCGACCATGGTGAGCGCGATTGTTGGTGGCTATGTGGTGCCCGTCGACGGTGACCCGATCGACGGTGGCACGGTCCTGATCGAGGGCGGGAAGATCACCGCCGTCGGTACCGAGGCCGACGTGGACGTGCCGGAGGACGCCGAGCTGATCGACGCGTCCGGGAGCTGGGTGCTGCCCGGGTTCATCGACGCGCACGCGCACCTCGGCGTGCACGAGGAGGGCGAGGGCTGGTCGGGCAACGACGTCAACGAGATGACCGACCCGAACGGCGCCCGGTTCCGCGCGATCGACGGCATCGACCCGACCGAGACCGGCTTCGACGACGCGCTCGCCGGCGGGGTGACCAGCGCGGTGATCAAGCCGGGTTCGGGCAACCCGATCGGCGGGCAGACCGTCGGCGTGAAGACCTGGGGCCGGACCGCGCTCGACATGGTCTTCGCCGAGCAGGTCAGCGTGAAGAGCGCGCTGGGGGAGAACCCGAAGCGCGTCTACGGCGACAAGGGGCAGACGCCGTCGACCAGGCTCGGCGTGGCGGCGGTGCTGCGCGAGGCGTTCACGAAGGCGCGGGACTACGCGGCGCAGCGCGAGCACGCGCGTAACGAGGGCAAGCCGTTCGACACCGATCTCACCAAGGAGATCCTGGCGAAGGTGCTCGACGGGGAGCTGTACTGGGACCAGCACGTGCACCGGGCCGACGACATGGTGACCGCGATCCGGCTGGCCGACGAGTTCGGCTACCGGCTGGTGATCAACCACGGCACCGAGGGGCACCTGATCGCGGACCTGCTCGCCGAGCGGGAGGTGCCGGTGATCCTGGGGCCGCTGTTCACCACGCGCAGCAAGGTCGAGCTTCGGCACCGGACGCTGCGCTCGGCGGGCATCATGGCGCGGGCCGGGGTGAAGATCGCGATCACCACCGACCACCCGGTGATCCCGATCAACTTCCTGGTCTACCAGGCGGCGCTGGCGGTGAAGGACGGGCTCGACCCGGAGACCGCGCTGCGCTCGCTGACGGTGAACCCGGCGGAGATGCTGGGCCTCGACGACCGGGTCGGCGCGCTGGCGCCGGGCCTGGACGCGGACGTGGTCATCTGGTCGGGTGACCCGCTGGACGTGATGAACCGGGCGATGCGCGTGTTCATCCGGGGGCGCGAGGTCTACCACTTCGACGAGGCCACCGGCGAGGGCGTGGTCGCGGAGCGCCGCTACCGGGAAAGCTGACCGGGGTCGATCGCCGGCGGGAAGGGTTCCGGCGGGGAGGCGCAGGAGTGAGGCTCCCCGTCAGGCCTTCCGCAGCTCCCGCGCGATGACGACCCGCTGGATCTGGTTGGTGCCTTCGAAGATCTGCGGGACCTTCGCCTCCCGCATGTACCGCTCCACCGGGAAGTCCCGCGTGTACCCCGCGCCCCCGAGTACCTGGACGGCATCGGTGGTGACCTTCATGGCGGCATCCGTGGCGACCAGCTTCGCGATCGACGCCTGCCGCTGGAACGGGAGGCCCCGGTCCCGCCGGCGCGCCGCGTCCAGGTACATCGCCCGCGAAGACTCCACCGCGGCGGCCATGTCGGCCAGCATGAACTCCACGCCCTGGAACTCGATGATCGACCGCCCGAACTGGGTGCGCCCCTTCGCGTAGGCCACCGCCTCGTCCAGCGCCGCCTGCGCCAGGCCGACCGCGCACGCCGCGATCCCCAGCCGTCCCGAACTCAGCGACGCGAGGGCGATCTTCAGCCCGTGGCCTTCCTGGCCGATCAGGCGGTCGGCGTCCACGCGCGCGTTCTCGAACCGCAGCTGCGCGGTGGTCGACCCGTTCAGCCCCATCTTCCGTTCCGGCGCCGAGGCCGACATGCCCGGTGTCGCACCGTCGATCAGCAGGCAGGAGATGCCGCCGCTGCCCGGTTCGTCCGAAGTGCGCACCATCGTGGTGTAGAAGTCCGCCTCACCACCGTGCGTGATCCACGCCTTCGTCCCGTTGACCACGTACTCCGCGTCGTCCAGCCGGGCGCGGGTGGACAGCGCCGCCGCGTCCGAGCCCGCCTGCAGCTCCGACAGCGCGTACGCGCCGAGCAGGCCGCCCTCCAGCATCTCCGGCAGCCACCGGTCGCGCTGCGCGTCGGTGCCGTGGTGCGCCAGCGCGAAGCAGGACATCGTGTGCACCGACAGCCCGACGCCCACCGACATCCACGCGCTCGCGATCTCCTCCAGCACCTGCAGGTAGACCTCGTACGGCACCTCGCCGCCACCCCAGCGCTCGGAGTACGGCAGCCCCAGCAGCCCCGACTTGCCCAGCAGCGCGAACTGCTCGCGGGGGAAGCGGGCGGCTTCCTCGTACTCCCCGGCCAGCGGTGCCAGCTCGTCGCGGGCGATCTCGCGGGCGAGGTCGACAAGGTCCTTCGCCTCGGTCGTCGGCAGCAGGCGCTCCGCTGGCATTACTGTCCTCCACGATGAGACAGGATCAGAGTAGTACTGAAAACAGTACTGAGGGACACTTCAGAGTACTGTACGGCCATGGCTGATGTCGATGCCCGAGCGCGGGCACCTCGCAGGCAGCCGACCGCGCGGCAGCGCGCCCTGCTCGCCGACCTCGAGGAACTCTTCCTGGCCGAGGGCTTCGCCGAGTTCACCCTCGACGACCTCGCCACCCGGATGCACTGCTCCAAGTCGACGCTGTACGCGCTGGCGCCGAGCAAGGAGCAGCTCGCGGTCAAGGTCGTCGGCCGCTTCTTCCGTGGCGCGGCCGAGCGGATCGAAGCGAGCATCGCCGACCTCACCGACGCCAGACAGCTCATCGGCACCTATCTCGACGGCGCCGCCGAGCACCTCAAGCGCGCCTCGCCGGCGTTCATGCGCGACATCGCCGAGTTCGCCCCGGCGCGGGCCGCCTACGAGCTGAACAGCCGGGCGGCGGCCGAGCGCATCCGCGGCTTCATCAACAAGGGCGTCCAGGACGGCGTTTTCCGCACCGTCCAGGCCACCCTGATCGCCGAGATGGCCGGACTGATCATCGAGGGCATCCAGACCGGCGTGATCGCCTCGCGGGTCCAGGTCTCCGACGCCGAGGCGTTCACCGCGCTGGCCGAGCTGCTGCTCGGTGGCCTGGCCGCGGGGTAGCATCTGCCGCGTGATCGTTGTCGGTGGTGAAGCGCTGGTCGACCTGGTACCCGGTGAGTCCACTCTGGACGGTGGCCTGCGGCCGCTGCTGCCCCGGCTCGGTGGTGGCCCGTACAACGTGGCGCTCGCCGCGGCGCGCCTCGGCGTGCCGTCCGCGTTCCTGTCCCGGGTGTCCACCGACCGGTTCGGCGAGGCGCTGATCGCCAGACTGCACGCCTCCCATGTGGACACCGCGCTGGTGCAGCGCGGCGACGAGCCGACCACGCTCGCCGTGGTGGCGCTCGACGAGACCGGTTCGGCGCACTACACCTTCTACACCGAGGGCACCGCGGACCGGTTGTTCACCGATCAGGGACCGCTGCCCGAGTCGGCGAGGGTGCTCTCGCTGGGCACCCTCGGCATGGTCCTCGAACCGGGTGCCTCGGCGTACGAATCCTTGCTGCGCCGCGAATCCGAGCGCGGACTGCTCACCGCGCTCGACCCGAACATCCGGGCCGACCTGATCGCCGACCCGGCCGCCTACCGCGCGCGGTTCGCCTCCTGGCTGCCGCACGTCCGGCTGCTGAAACTTTCGGTGGAGGACGCCGAGTGGCTCGCCGACGGCACCGACGCGGTGGCCGCCGCGCGGGACTGGCTCGACGCGGGCGCCGGTGCGGTGGTGCTCACCCACGGCGCCGACGGCCTGTCCGCGCACACCCGCGGCGGCGATCTGGCCCACGTGCCGTCCGCCCCGGCCCGATTGGTCGATACCATTGGCGCCGGCGACACGGTGCAGGGCGCGCTGCTGGCCTGGTTCGCCAAGCGGGGCGTGCTCGACCCGGTCGCGCTGGACGCCGCGGCCTGGACCGAGGCACTCTCCTACGCCGCGCGCGCGGCGGCGATCACCGTCTCCCGCAGCGGCGCCGAGCCACCCACCCAGGCGGAACTGGACGCGCCCGGATAGCGGGAAGTTTCACCAGGCGTGTGAATCTCGTCGCAAACCGTTCGTCACGGATAACACAGTGGCTGCGCGAGAGGCCCCCTCTCGACTAGCGTGGAGGAGAATTCATACCCCAGCGGGGCGGTGTGCAGCGAGGCCAACGGTCGCCTCGCGAGTGACATGAGGCAACCTGTGCGACCTGCAGGCGCCGCCGGCCCGTGTGAACAGTGAGAGGGACTTTCATGTCGGACGCTACGTCCGCGCCGAGCGGCTCCCAGACCGCTTCGCTGCGGCTGCCGAACGGCGAGCACGAGCTGAAAGTGGTTCACGCTGTCGAGGGCGCCCCCGGTATCGAACTGGGCAAGTTGCTGGCTTCCACCGGGTACATCACGCTCGACCCCGGTTTCGTGAACACCGGTGCCGCTTCCTCGTCCATCACCTACATCGACGGTGACGCCGGAATCCTGCGCTATCGCGGTTATCCGATCGAACAGCTCGCCCAGCATTCCAACTTCATCGAGGTCTCGTACCTGCTGATCTACGGCGAGCTGCCGACCCCGGAGCAGCTGGAGTCGTTCACCTCGAAGGTGAACCGGCACACCCTGCTGCACGAGGACCTCAAGCGCTTCTTCGACGGTTTCCCGCGTGACGCGCACCCGATGCCGGTGCTCTCCAGCGCGGTGTCCGCACTGTCCACCTTCTACCAGGACTCGCTGAACCCGTTCGACGAGCCGAACGTGGAGCTGTCCACCATCCGCCTGCTGGCGAAGGTGCCGACGCTGGCCGCCTACGCCTACAAGAAGTCGATCGGGCAGCCGTTCCTCTACCCGGACAACTCCTACGGCCTGGTGGAGAACTTCCTGCGGATGACCTTCGGGCTGCCCGCCGAGCCGTACGAGGTGGACCCCGAGGTCGCCAAGGCGCTCGACCTGCTGTTCATCCTGCACGCCGACCACGAGCAGAACTGCTCCACCTCGACCGTGCGGCTGGTCGGCTCGTCCGAGGCGAACCTGTTCGCCAGCATCTCGGCGGGCATCATGGCGCTGTTCGGCCCGCTGCACGGTGGGGCGAACAGCGCGGTGCTGGACATGCTCGAGGGCATCCAGGCCGACGGCGGCGACGTGGCGAAGTTCGTCGAGCGCGTGAAGAACAAGGAAAAGGGTGTCCGCCTGATGGGCTTCGGGCACCGGGTCTACAAGAACTACGACCCGCGCGCGAAGATCATCAAGACCACCGCGGACTCGATCCTGAACAAGCTCGGCGTGAACGACGAGCTGCTCGACATCGCGAAGAAGCTGGAAGAGACCGCGCTCTCGGACGACTACTTCATCGAGCGCAAGCTCTACCCGAACGTCGACTTCTACACCGGACTGATCTACCGGGCGCTTGGCTTCCCGACGCAGTACTTCACCGTGCTGTTCGCGCTCGGCCGCCTGCCCGGCTGGATCGCGCACTGGCGCGAGATGATCAACGACCCGGCCACCAAGATCGGCCGTCCTCGCCAGATCTACACCGGCGAGAAGGAGCGGGACTACACCCCGATTTCCGACCGGTAATCCAGCTGACGATCCACTCGCGGTATTGCCCCTGAACGTGCGGTTCGCGTTCGGGGGCAATATCGTTTCCAGGCATGGCCGGAAACGCTCCAGTTATCCTGTGGTTCCGCCGGGATCTGCGGCTGGGTGATCACGCGGCCCTGCTGGCCGCGGCGAAATCGGCGAGTCGTGTGCTCGCGCTCTACGTGCTCGACGACGCGCTGCTGAAGCCGTCCGGGGCGCCGAGGGTCGCCTTCCTGCACGGCTGCCTCCGCGCGCTGGACGAGCAGCTTTCCGGGCGCCTGCTGGTGGTTCGCGGTGATCCCGTCCGGGTGCTGCCCGAGATCGCCGCGGCGATCGGTGCGCGTGGTGTGCACGTCCACGCCGACACCGCGCCCTACGGCCGGAAGCGCGATCGCGCGGTCGCCGCGGAGTTGGAGCGCCACGGGGTCGACTGGGTGGAGACGGGGTCTTCCTACGCCATCACCCCGGGCCGCATAACCAAGCCCGCCCGTCGCCCACCGCCACCCTCAACGGAGCGCTCCGCGCCGACCTTGATCCAAGGCGAACCGTATCGCGTGTTCACCCCGTTCTTCCGCGCGTGGCTGCGCCACGGCTGGCCCTCTCCGGCCGCCACCTCCGCGTCCACAGTGGACTGGATCACCCCGGACGGACTGCCCGGCGTTGACCTTCCCGCCGATCCGGATCTGGGCTCGATGCGCCTGCCGGAGCCGGGGGAGCGGGCCGCGCTGGCGACCTGGGAACGCTTCCGGGAGGAAGGCCTCGCCGGCTACGACACCCAGCGCGACCGGCCGGACGTCGAAGGTTCCAGCCGGATGTCTCCCTACCTGCGCTGGGGATGCGTGCACCCGCGCACCCTGCTCGCCGAGCTGGCGGACGAGGACGAGGCCTTCCGCGCCGAACTGGCCTGGCGCGAGTTCCACGCGGACGTGCTCTGGCACCGGCCGGAAACCGCGCGCCGCAACTACAACTCGCGCTTCGACGGGATGAAGTACGAGACCGGCGCCGCCGCGCGCTCGGCCTTCGAAGCGTGGTGCGAGGGACGCACGGGGTACCCGGTGGTCGACGCCGGGATGCGCCAGCTGCTCGCGGAGGGCTGGATGCACAACCGGGTGCGGATGATCGTCGCCAGCTTCCTGGTCAAGGACCTGCACCTGCCGTGGTGGTGGGGCGCGCGGCACTTCATGCGGCACCTGGTCGACGGTGACCTCGCCTCGAACCAGCTGAACTGGCAGTGGGTGGCGGGCAGCGGCACCGACGCCGCGCCGTACTTCCGGATCTTCAACCCGACCACCCAGGGCGAGAAGTTCGATCCCGGCGGCGACTACGTCCGGCGGTACGTGCCCGAACTCGCCGGCTTGTCCGGCAAAACCGTGCACCAGCCGTGGAAAGCGGGCCCGCCGGACGGCTACCCGGCGCCCGTGGTCGAGCACGCCCACGAACGCCGGGTGGCCTTGGAACGCTACGGCGACCTCAGCCCTTGAGCGCGTCGGCCAGCTTGACCCGGCTGCCGGTGCGGAGCACCGCGTTGCGGTAGATCTTGCCGCCCAGCCAGGTGAACAGCGCCACCGCGGCGAGGGTGAGCACCAGCGCCAGCGCGACCTCCCAGCCGGACACCACGCCCGCGGCGATCCGGCCCGGCATCAGCACCGGCGAGAGCAGCGGCACCAGCGAAAGCCCCGCGGCCAGCCCGCTCTCCGGGTCCTGGATGAGCACGTTGAAGCCGACCAGGAAGCCGATCAGCAGCACCATGGTCACCGGCATCATCGTCGACTGCATGTCCTCCTGCCGCGAAACCAGCGCGCCGGCGGCGGCGAAGATGGTGGCGTAGAGGAAAAAGCCGAGCAGGTACCAGAGCAGGCCCCAGAGAATGGTGCCGGTGGCCACGCCGGACAGCGTGATCACCCCGGACACCGTGGTCATCGCCAGCGCCGCACCGGCCAGGATGAGCAACTGCACCAGTCCGACCAGGCCGAGGCCGATGACCTTGCCGAGCAGCAGCTGCCACGGGCGCACGGTGGACAGCAGGATCTCCACCACCCGGCTGGACTTCTCCTCGACCACGCCCTGGGCGACCATCGAGCCGTAGGTGGTGATGCTCATGTAGAGCAGCACGACCATGGCCAGCCCGATGGCCATGCGCTGGCCGCGTTCGGGATCGGGCTGCTCGAGCTGCTCCACCTTGACCGTGGTGGCCTGCACGGTGGCCAGCACCTGCTCCGGGTCGTCGACCGCCTGCGCCAGCACCCCGCCGAGCACCTCGTTCTGCGCGAGCTGGTTCAGGATGGCGCCCAGCTGCGGGTCCAGTTCGGTTTTCACCAGCACCTGGAGATCGGCGCGGCTGCCGGTCAGCACGGCGTCGAGGTCGCCGTCCGCGACCTGCTTGCGTGCCTCGTCGAGATTGGTCACGGTGACCGTCTCGATCTCCTCGCCGAGCGCCTTTCCCTGCTGCTTCAAGGTGTCCGCGATGCTCGCGGTCTGCCCGGCGAGGCCGACCGACTGCTTGTCCGCACCGCTGAACAACGAGGCCTGCAACAGCACGTAACCGCCGAGGAAGGCCAGGATCAGCACGGTCCCGATGACAAAGGACCTGGTGCGCAGCCGGGTGTTCAGCTCGCGCTGGGCGACCAGCCGGACCGCGGTGAAGCCGCCGGCCGAGCGGGTGGGGTTCATCGGGCCTTCTCCTCGGTGACGACGTTGCGGAACAGTTCGGTCAGCGACGGCTGGTGCCTGCTGAACCCGGTGACCGGGCCGGTGGCCAGCGCGGCGGTGAGCACCGCCTGGTCGTCGGCGCCCCGGTCGAGTTCCAGCTCGGTGGTGGGGCCTTCGCTGAGGACGCGGGCGCCGGGAATCGCGCTCGCCCAGCCGGGTTGCGCCCGCGGCGCGGTGACGCGCAGGCGCACGGCCGCGTCGGCGGTCAGCTCACCGACCGAGCCGGTGGCCACCATGCGCCCGCCTCGGATGATGCCGACGCGGTCGCACAGCCGCTCCACCAGGTCGAGCTGGTGGCTGGAGAACACCACCGGCACCCCGGCGGCCGCCTTCTCCCGGAGCACCTCGCTCATCACGTCCACCGCGATCGGGTCCAGCCCGGAGAACGGCTCGTCCAGCACCAGCACCGCCGGATCGTGCACCAGCGCGGCGGCCAGCTGCACGCGCTGCTGGTTGCCGAGGCTGAGCTTCTCGACCTCCTCGGTGCGGCGCTGCTTGAGGCCGAGCCGGTCGATCCAGCTCTGGGCGCTGGTGTGCGCCGCGTCGGTGCTCATGCCGTGCAGCCTGGCCAGGTAGACCAGCTGGTCGAGCACCTTCATCTTCGGGTACAGCCCGCGTTCCTCGGGCATGTAGCCGATCCGGGTGCGGGTCTGGTGGTCGACCGGGGTGCCGCCGAAGCGGACCTGACCGGCGTCGGCGGCCAGCACGCCGAGCACGATGCGCATGGTGGTGGTCTTGCCGGCGCCGTTGCTGCCGACGAAGCCGAACAACTCCCCGCGCACGTCGAAGCTGACCTGGTCGAGTGCGACCAGGTCGCCGAATCGCTTGGTGACGCCGTCGATCTCCAGCCGGTTTTCAGGCATCGGTTTCCTCCACGGGAGCCGGTTCGATGAAGTCTTCTGGGTCGTCGTCGGGCAGGCTCCAGCCGAGGACGAGGGTGGGCACGGACGAGCCGAGGACCATCAGCGCGGCCAGCATCATCGCGCCCCGGTAGGCCGCGTTCGCGGTGCCGTTGACCACCATCAGGTAGGCGAAGGCGATCATGATCACGAAGAACATGGCCTGGTAGCCGACGTAGTTGATGCGGTGGCGCCACTCGCGCTCCCGCTCGTCGAGCAGCGCGGAGAAGGCGGTGCTCATCCGCCCGGTGAGGATGCGCAGCAGGACGAACCCGGTCGTCCACACCGCGAACCCGCCGAACCACAGCCCGGCGAACAGCCACCAGTTCTCCCGGTGCACGATCGCCGCCGCGCCGATGATGACCAGGTTGCCTGCCAGCATCACCACGGTGAACCGCCTGCGGTGCACGCGGGTGCGCCACTTGACCAGCATCCGCGCGCGGTCGCGTTCCTTGCGCTCCTGGATTTCCAGCTGTTTCTCCCATGACGCGGTGAAGCGTTCGCGCAGCGTGCTCATGGGTTCCCCCTCGAATAGACCTGTGTGGACAGTGGGGTGAACGGCTCCCGGTTGAACACCGCCTCGACCGGCAGCCCGAACACGTCGCAGAGCCGGAACGCCAGGTCGAGGCTGGGGTAGTGATCGCCTCGCTCGAGCGCGCCGATGGTCTGCGGGTTCACCTCCACCGCCTCCGCGAGCTGGGCGCGGCTCATCCCACGCTCCGCCCGCAACACCTGGAGCCGGTTGTGTATCGGCAGCTCTTTGCCACGTCTTACCGGGCTCATAGAACGTACTGTTGCAAAAACCCAACGACGTGTCAAATATGCCCAACGGCGCCGCTCGGCACTGGCAGGCGGCTCAGGTGGGGGTGGGCAGGCCTCGCAGGGAGCGGGCGACCAGGTCGGCGACACGTTCCCGGGCCGCGTCGGCGTCCGCTGGGACCAGGCCGAGGCGGGTCCGCCGGTCCAGGACGTCCTCGACGTCCAGGGCGCCTTCGTGCCGGATGGCCCAGACGACTTCCGCGCCGGTGACCTCGCTGCCCGCCGAGACCGGCTCGGCCAGCGCCGGGTCGAGTTCGCCGATGGCGGCGATGCGCGAGGCTTCCGTGCCGTACTTCATGATCAGTCGTCGCGGAGCATCCACAGTGGACAACCGAGAGCGCGGCGCCGCGCCGACCAGTGGGAGTTCGTGCGTGGTGGACGGGCCCGAGTGCAGTCCCGCCGCGTCGACGGCGTCGGCGGCCATGCGACGGTACGTGGTCAGCTTGCCGCCGACCACGGTGAGCACGCCGTCCGGCGAGCGCAGCACGGCGTGCTTGCGCGACAGATCCGCGCTCCGGCCGCCGGCCGAGATCAGCGGGCGCAACCCGGCGAACCGGCCGACCACGTCACCGGTGGTCAGCCGCCGCGCCAGTGCCGACGAGGCGACTTCGAGCAGGAAGTCCACATCGGACTCAGGAACCGTCGGTACCGAAGGGACCGGGCCGTCGACCGGCTCATCGGTCAGTCCCAGGTAGACGTTGCCGTCCGGCTGTGGCAGCAGGAAGACAAAGCGGTTGGTCTCCCCGGGAACGCCGATCATCACCGAGCTGACGCTGGTGCCTGCCGCCGCACCACGCAGGATCAGGTGCGAACCGCGGGAAGGGCGCAACCGCACCGATTCGACCAGTTCGCCCGCCCACACGCCGGTCGCGTTGATCACCCGGCGGGCCTGGACCTCCAGCGCCTGCCCGGTCAGCTCGTCGGTCGCCCGCACCCGATCGCCCAGCAGCTTGTTCGCCCGCACCCTGGTCAGGATCCGCGCGCCGTACGACGCGGCGGTCCGCGCCAGCGCCACCACCAGCCGGGCATCGTCGGTGAGCGCGCCGTCGAACGAAAGCAGCGCGCCGCGCAGGCCGTTGCGCCGCAGGCCGGGTGCCAGCGCGAGGGCCTCGTGCCGGGTGATCGTGCGGGGTCGCGGCAGGACACGACCCGGCGTGCGGGTGATGCGGCGCAGCACGTCCCCGGCTTGCAGCCCGGCGGTGATCACGCCCTGCTGGGTGCGCGAAGTCGTGGTGTGCAGGGGAAAGAGCTGCGGCAGCGTACGCGTCAGGTGGGGCGCGGTGACGGTCATCATGATGCCGCGTTCGACCGCGCTTTCGTGTGCCAGCGCGAAATCGCCCTTGGCCAGGTAACGCAGTCCGCCGTGGACCAGCTTGCTCGACCAGCGTGAGGTGCCGAAGGCCAGGTCGTTCGCTTCGAGCAGGACCACGGACAGTCCGCGCGCGGCGGCGTCCAGTGCGATGCCCGCGCCGGTCACCCCACCGCCGACCACGGCGAGATCGAACCGCTCGCCACCGGCCACCCGCGCCAGGTCGGCTTCACGCCGCGTGGCGTTCAGTGAAGCCGAGTTCATGGGCGAAGTGCCGCGTCGAGCAGGTGCCGGAATTCTCCGAGCAGCGCGTCCTCGTCCACATCGGCCGTCGCGGGCCGAAGCGAGAGCACGAAGGACTGGACCACGAGCAGGACCGCGCGCACCTGGGCCGCGGTGTCGCCGCGGCGGATGGTGCCGTCGGACCAGCCCGCCGCGAGCAGGGCGGTGATCACCTGCTCGGCGAGGCGCTGCGTGCCGCCGAGGCGCTCGACGATGTACGGCAGGATCAGCTCGGCGTCGACGTCGAGCACCGTGCGCATGAGCGGGTCGGTGGCCAGCGCGCGCACCGCCTCGACCGCGCTTTCGACCAGCCTGCCACGCGCGGTCTCCGCGGTGGCCCCGCGAGCGCTCGCGCCCTGCAGCAGTGCGCCGAATTCGCGGGTCATCAGCGCGGCGAGCACGCTGCGGACGTCGGGGAACCGCCGGTACAGCGTCATCCGGCTGACCTTGGCGGTGCGGGCGATCTCGGCGAGCGTGGTGCGGCGCACACCGGCGGCGAGCACGCATTCACGGGCGGCGTCGAGCAGCACGTCGTCGGAAACCCGGGTGGCGGCCTGCCGGTTGCGGGTATCGGCCAGTGCCGAGGCGCCGCGAGCTGCGGTTATGTTACGTTCGACAGGCATGTGTCACACTATACCGGTGAGTGAACTAGTTGACCACCGCCTGCGGGGTGCGTGGACGCCCGAGGGCTCGGACGCGGCACACCTCCCGGTGAAGGCGATGCGCTGGCTCACCGAGCGTATCGGGAATCCGGGTGCGCCCGCACCGGTCGTTCCGTCCTCCGGACTGACCGTCGGAGAATCTTCGCTGGTTGCGGCCGCGCGGGCGGCATTGATCGAGGTGGTCGGCCCGGCGCACGTGCAAACGGAGCGTGCGGACCGGCTGAGCCGTTCGGGCGGGCTGTCCTATCTGGACCTGCTGCACCGGCGCCACCCCGGCGAGCTGCCCGTGCCGGACGCGGTGGTGCTGCCCGCGGACCCGGACGAGGTGCAGCGCGTGCTCGACGTGTGCGTGCGGTTCGACGTCGCGGTGGTGCCCTTCGGGGGCGGTACCTCGGTGGTCGGCGGTGTGCAGGCGGTGCGTGGTGGCAAGTCCGCGGTGATCGTGCTCGACCTGGTGCGGCTGGACCGGCTGGTCTCGGTCGACCCGGTGTCCAGGATCGCTGTGCTCCAGGCCGGGGTGCGTGGGCCACGGGCCGAGGAACTGCTGGCGGAACACGGGTTCACGCTCGGTCACATCCCGCAGTCGCACGAGCGCGCGACCATCGGGGGCTTCGCCGCGACGCGGTCCGCCGGGCAGGCGTCGAGCGGGTACGGGCGGTTCGAGGACATGGTCACCGGCGTGCGGCTGGCCACCCCGCGCGGGCAGTGGCGCCTCGGTGTCGCGCCGGCTTCGGCGGCCGGGCCCGACCTGCGGCAGCTCGCCGTGGGCAGCGAGGGCGCGCTCGGTGTGCTGACCGAGGTCGGGGTGCGGGTCCGGCCGGTGCCGAAGGTCCGTCGTTACGAGGGCTTTGTGCTGGACGGCTGGGAGACGGCGGCGGCGCTGGTGCGGCGGCTGGCGCAGGCGGGGGCGCTGGCGGACGTGACCCGGCTGTCCGATGAGGACGAGACCGAGGTTTCGCTTTCGCTGAGCGGTGGCTGGAAGACCGCGCTGGTCAAGCGGTACCTGAAGGCACGCGGGATCAGCACGCCCTGCCTGCTGATCCTCGGCTGGGAAGCGCAGTCCACCAGGGAAATCGCGCTGCGGCGCGGGGAGACCGTGCGGCTGGTGCGGGCGGCGGGCGGCCGTTCACTCGGCCGGGCGGCGGGGGAGTCGTGGCGCAAGGGCCGGTTCAATGGGCCTCGTCAACGGGACGCGCTGCTCGACTTCGGGGTGTGCGTGGAAACGCTGGAAACCGCGGCACACTGGTCCTCTTTGGACGAACTGCGGGACGCGGTGCGTTCGGCGCTGCGAGAGTCTTTTGATTCCTCGGTGGTGATGTGTCACATTTCGCACGCCTACGAAACGGGTGCTTCGCTGTATTTCACCCTGCTCGCCGCGCGGTCCGACGAAGACCCCGAGGGACAATGGCTGCGCGCGAAAAAGGCGGCCTGCGAGGCGATCGCCGGATTGGGCACGATTTCGCACCACCACGCCGTCGGTTTGGATCACGCGCCCTACCTGGGTGGTGAAATCGGAGATATCGGGCTTTCCGTGCTGGCCGCGGCAAAATCCGCGGTGGACCCGACCGGCATCATGAACCCGGGCAAGCTGCTGCCGGGCTGACGGCCGTGGGTGCCCGGGGGCGCGGGCACCCACGACCCGGCTTCAGCGGTTCTTGCGGTGCTTGGTGTCGTCGTCGATCTCGATCTGCTCCTTGCGGAGTTCACCGGAGACGGTTTCGGTCTCGGTCACCTTCTCGGTGCCGAGGCGCACGCGCTCCACCGGCACGGCTTCCTTGCGCACCACGGGTTTCTCGGCGTGCAGCACCACGTCCTGCTCGGCCTCGCCGATCTTCGCCCCGCCCGGCTCGCCGTCGGTGATCGGCTCGCGCTCGATCCGCACCTCCTCGTGGCTCACCGGCACGGAAACCTGCTGCTCCTCGGTGACCACGTACTTGCGCAGCCGCACGTGCCCGGTCTCGACCTCTTCGGTGCCGACGTTGAACCGCTCCTCGGAGCGAATCATCTCCTCACCGCCGCGGTGCTTGGCTTCCCGCTGCTCATGCTTCCCACCAGCGGCGGCTTGCTCGCCTTCCTGGCCGGCCATCCTGGAGCGGTCGTCCTTGCCGGTCATCGCCGAGCGGTCGGACCGGTCGGCCATGCGCTTGTCGGCCGTGCCGCGCTTTCCGGCCATTCCGGCGGTGCCCGCCATGCCGCCGCCCATCGCGGCCTGCTCGCCCCGCCGCTGCCGGTCGGCCTGGTCCTGGTTGGCGCGGTCACGCTGCATCGGCAGCCCGTAGTAGCGGTACAGCTCACCACTGTCCTCGGGGGACAGATGCCCGTCCGCCTCGATCTGCGGCGCGTCGGTGACCTGTTCCTTGTCCACCTGAACGTGCAGGCCGTCGTTCGCCAGGTCCGCGCCGCTGAGCGGGACGAAGCTCTCGCGATGGCCGAACAGCCCGGTTTTCACCGTCACCCATTCCGGCTGGTGCGTGTCATCCGAGAGGTAGACCGTGCCCACCTTGCCGATCTTGCTTCCGGCCGGGTCGACCACGGGCGAGTCGATCAGGTCCTGCGGGCGCATCGTGCCGGTCATGGTTACCGCTTCCTTCCATTCAGGGAATATCAACGGGTCTGCCAATCACGATCATCCCGCCGCCAAAGGGCTGCAACCGGCGAACACAAAGGAGTGAATGACCTGCGGTGAATCACAACTGTGCGATTCACGAAATAGTGTCGGATCGCGAATTCGACGTTTAATCGGATTCGATGACCGTCACCGAAAGGCCGTGCGTCGACGCGGTCTCGCCGACCAGGGCCCCGGCCTGCGCCTGAATCACCTCGGCGGTCCGCACCGGATTCCCGTCGACCAGCAGCGGCAGCCGGATCGGCGAGGCCGCCACGTAGGCGAGCACGTCCGGCAGGGACGCTCCGTTCGCAAGGGTTACCTCGCCCGTGTGTACCCGCGCGAGGTGATAGCGATTCCCGCGTCCTTCGCAGACGTCGAGCACGCGCAGTTGTTCCGGCGTGGCCAGCCAGACCGCGTGTTCCTCGACCACACCCGGCATCGCGGCCAGGGTGGCCGGGCGCTGGTCGTCGACCACGCGGCGCCCGGACGCCCACACCGCGGCCAGCCCGGTGCACTTGGCCTGCAACACGGTCACCGCGCCGGCGAGCCCCAGTGTCTCCCGCAACCAGGTGATCTTCGACGGGCAGGCGTTCGAGCCGTAGGCCAGCACCGGGATGCGCCCGTCGAGGTCCGGCGGGTCCGGCACCTCGTACCCGGCGCCGTCGACGTGCACGAAGGAGCACCCCGGCCGGGCCCCCGGATAGGGCTCGGCGGGGTACTCCGCGTCGTCGAACAGCTTTCTCAGAAGGTCACCACGCTGCGCAGCACGTCACCGGAGTGCATCCGGGCGAACGCCTGCTCCACGCCGTCGAGCGGGATCTTCTCGGTGACGAACTTGTCCAGCGGCAGCCTGCCCTGCAGGTACAGGTCCACCAGCATGGGGAAGTCCCGCGACGGCAGGCAGTCGCCGTACCAGGAGGACTTGAGGGAGCCGCCGCGCGAGAAGAAGTCGATCAGCGGCATCTCCAGCTTCATCTCCGGCGTCGGCACCCCGACCAGCACCACGGTGCCCGCCAGGTCGCGGGCGTAGAACGCCTCGCGCCAGGTCTCCGGGCGGCCGACCGCGTCGATCACCACGTCCGCGCCGAAGCTCCCGGTCAGCTCCTGGATCGCCTCGACGACCTCGTCCTCGCTCTTGCCGTCGGCGTTGAACGTGTGCGTGGCGCCGAAGTCCTTCGCCCAGGTGAGCTTGCGCTCGTCGGTGTCCACCGCGATGATCCGGTCCGCCCCGGCCAGCCGGGACCCGGCCACCGCCGCGGCGCCCACGCCACCGCAGCCGATCACCGCGACGGAATCACCTCGGCCCACCGCGCCGGTGTTGATCGCCGCGCCGATCCCGGCCATCACGCCGCAGCCGAGCAGCCCGGCCACCGCGGGCTCGGCCTCGGCACTGACCTTCGTGCACTGTCCACTGTGGACGAGCGTCTTCTCGAGAAAGGCGCCGATGCCCAGTGCCGGGCTCAGCTTGGTGCCGTCGGCCAGCGTCATCGGCTGACCGGCGTTGAAGGTGGAGAAGCAGTACCAAGGCCGCCCGCGCTTGCAGGCGCGGCAGGTGCCGCAGACCGCGCGCCAGTTCAGGATGACGAAGTCGCCCGGCTCCAGGTCGGTGACACCGGCGCCGACCTGCTCGACCACCCCGGCCGCCTCGTGGCCGAGCAGGAACGGGAACTCGTCGTTGATCCCGCCCTCGCGGTAGTGCAGGTCGGTGTGGCAGACCCCGCAGGCCCGCACCGAGACCACCGCCTCGCCCGGCCCGGGATCGGGCACCAGCACGGTCTCCAGTGAGACCGGCGCGCCCTTCTCCCGTGAGACCACGCCCTGGACTTCGTACGGCATGCGCGACCACCTTCCGCGTCGGGTCAATCACCCGCACTCTGCCACGCGGAATGCACCTATCGCGACAGCCGAATGATTACGGCGTGATCAGGTAGACGACCCCGCCCGGCCCGGAGGCGACCTTGCCCGAAGCCGTGTACCGCTTGGTGCGCTGCCAGATCTTCTCGAACTGGTCGCGCTTGTAGACGTTGCGCACGGTGTCGTTGCTGTCGGTCGCCGGGTCGTTGACGATCACGTCGCCCTCGGCGGTGAAGCCGACCACCACGAAGATGTGCCCCGCCGTGCCGTACCCGGCCCCGTCCAGTTCCTCGGCCAGGAACGACTGCGAGGTGATCACCGGAATGCCCTTGGCGATGTAGGTCTCCAGCTCGTTCAGCGAGTGCAGCCGGGTGATGTGGCCCTTGAGCCCGAGCGAAGCGGCGTACGCGGTGTTGAACGGCCAGTTCCCGGTGCCCTCGTACGAGTAGTCGTAGGTGTAGCGGGCGCCGTGGGCCACCGTCGGGTCCACGTAGTCCGCGGGCAGCCAGGACATGTCCTCCGCGCTCGGCTTGCGGCCCCAGAACTCGGTGACCATCGCGGTCGAGGTCGGGCTGCACCAGCTCTGCCCGCCACCGCCGAACTCCGGGTACTTGCCCTTGTGCAGGTTCTGCGCGTGCCTCGGGACGTTCAGCTCGATGCCGGTGGCCACGCCGGGCTCGGTCTTGGCCACCTCGAACCGCTCCGGCACGTTCGACGCCATCGCGCCGAGCGAGCTGACCCGCGGGGTGACCGCGCTGCCCGCTTCCCGGTAGAGCGTGGCCCGCAGCTGGTACGAGCTGAGGGCGACCCCGTCGTTGGTGACCAGGGTGTCCACGCTGACCGAGGCGTGCGCGTCGGACTGGCCGTCCACGGTGGTCCGGTGGATGTCCTGGTCGCCGGAGGCCCACTGGCCGAGGATGTACCAGGCGGTGCTCTCGCCGGTGGCCGTGGTGCCCTTGGCTTCGATCTGCAGCCAGGTCTTGGCCGGGGTGAGCGCGTTCCACGAGGCGATCAGCTCGGTGGCGTCGAAGCCGTGCCGGTAGTCCGGTGAGGTCCAGCGGCCGTACTCGTAGGTGCGCGTGGTGCCCAGCGCCGGCTCGGTGCGCTCGATGGTGCCGATCGGGCGGGTCAGCCGGAGCCCGTCGTGGCCGATCGACACGCCCTCCAGCTGTCCGGCGCGGAAGTCCCTGGTCGAGGCCCATTCGTGGTAGTCGATCGCTTCATCGTGCACCGGCGGCGCGGCGCTCGCCGGGGCGGCGGTCGCGGCCAGCAGCCCGACCGAGAGCAACGACAGCAACAAACGTCCACGCATGCTTTCTCTCCACCCTCCAGTACCGGACGCCCCGGGTGTCAGAGATTTTTACCGCTGGTCACCGCGCTGTAAACCGCTGGCAGGCGGCAGGTTCATAACACCGCCTGCGTCTGCGTGACCTTGGCGATCAGCTTCTCCGCGGCGTCGCGCAGCTCGGTTTCCACCACGATCACGCGGCGTCCGGCGTGCAGCGGTTTCGACGACGCCACCACGTGCCCCTCGCGGACCCCGCGCAGGAAGTTCGTCTTCGACTCGATGGTGGTGGCGCCCTGCGCGCCGTCGGGCAGGTTGAGGAACGCGCAGACGGCACCGGTGGTGTCGGCCAGCGCCATCAGCAGGCCGCCGTGCAGTGAGCCGCCGGTGGTGGTCAGGTCCGCCGCCCAGTCGACCCGGCCGTGCACCCGTTCGGCCGTTGCCTCGGTGATGTCGATGCCGAGGCGCTCGGCGAACGGGATCAGCTTCGCGAAGTCCGTCATGTGGTCAAGCTAGCGGGTTGATCACCAGCAGCTCGGTGTTGCGGTCGGATGGCTGCCCGAGGCGGATCGGGTCGGCGTGGATGTCGTTGTAGGAAAGCTCGCGGTACAGGGACGCAAGCGCTTGCGCCGAGGTGTCGCCGTAGTCCGCGGCGTAGGGCGCGTCGGCCTCGACCAGAGTGGTGAACAGCGAGAGCGTGCCGTCGCCGTTGTCGGTCACCTCGATGATCCGCGCCTGCTGCGGGAAGTCGATGTGCGAGGCGGTGTTGATCTCCCAGAAGCTCTGCGCCGGGGTCTTGCCGATGTGCGCGACGATGCCGTTGAGGTGCGTGTGGCCGTTGACCCAGGCGAGCACGTTGGGGAAGCGGTTGAGCAGCCCGACGAAGGTGTCGCCGTTGAGGCGCGGCTCAAGCGGGTGCCGCGAGTCGGGCAGGATGTTGCCCATCGTGTCGCTGGTGTGGTGGCTGAACAGCACGAACAACTCGTCGGTGACCTGCTGGGTGACCTTGTTGCCCCAGAAGTCGTAGTACTTCGAGCTGCCGCGCTGCAGCGTCTTCTCCACCCAGAGGTACTGGCCCAGGCCGATCGAGCCGTCGGCGAGCCCGGCCAGCGTGGTGGTGTCCAGGCTGATCCCGGTGATGCCCGGCGCGATCCGGAAGGTGTAGTAGACGTTCCGGCCGTCGGCGTTGTTGCCGGTGAAACCGTGGCCCTCCGGCCCCGGACCGGTGTTCGCGGTGTCCAGGTGGGCCTGCACGAACTCGGCGGTGGAGAACGTCCGCCGGCGTTCGTCCGGGGTGATCTCGCGGATCGTGCCGGAGCCGCCGAACAGCTCCGCGACCGGCACTCCCGCCCGCCGCCCACCACCGCCCTCAACGGTGCTTCGCCCTGTCCCGTCCTTGTCCAGCGCGGCAGCGAGCCTCTTCGCCGTGCTCTCGTCCTTGCCGATGATCTTGTACTTCCCGGTGTACCAGTGGTCGATGCCGGGCAGGTTCGCCGGCAGCGTGCCGACCGGGGTGTTGTCGTGGTTGCCGAAGGTGCACAACCACGGGATGTCCAGCCCGGGCGACTCGAACTCGGTGACGGCGGCGTCGAGCAGGCCGGGCAGCTGCGGGAAGCCCTTCTTCGTGTACGCGTCGTCCAGCGGCTTGCCCGGGTTCCAGTACAGCGGCGCCCCGGAGTCCTGCACGCCCTCGTACCGGTCCGCGTCACCGGTGTTCGGGGTGACCCGTCCGCCGTTGAGGATGTCCAGGAACCACTTCAGCTCGATCTGCTCGTGGTTGTCGGTGTTGTCCCCGGTGGTCATCATGAAGTCGAACTTCCGCCCGGTGAACGGGCCGCCGGGCAGGCCGTTGACCCGGCGCAGCAGCGACGCCGTGGCCGACGGGCCGAGCGCCTCCTGGGGCCGGTGCGCCGAGCCGGCGAACTGGTGCAGGTACTCGAACCGCGCCGGGCTCTGCACGTCGGTGATGTGCATGTCGGTGAACTGCACGAAGGACGCCTTCGCGGTGCGGCGGTCGTCGCGGCCGGACTTCGCCGCGGTGATGTCCTCGCGCACCACCAGCGGCCAGCCGGGGCCCGCGGTGAGCCTGCTGTACGCCGGACCGGGCGTGACGGGGGTGGCGACGGCTTCGAGCGTGGTGCCCGCCGTGCTCACCGCCCGCGCGGCGCTGTAGCCCATCGCCCGGTCGATGGCCGAGGCCAGCGGGGTGCTCAGCAGCAGTCCGGCGCCGGTGGCACCCGCCGCGGTGACGAATCCGCGCCTGGTCAAGCCGGTCGATCCGGTCAGTCCGGTCATGCGGTCACTCCCCAGTCATCCGGTGGTGTCGTGCACGCTGGCGCACGACGTTAACCACCGGATGAACCCCGGGGAAGTTAAACGCGAATATTTATCACGTTTGGCGCACTACCTTCGTCGCTACAGCTGCGAGATGTCCAGCTTCCCCTCGTTGTGGAAGGCCCGCAGCCGCTTCTTGTCGAACTTGCCGACGCTGGTCTTGGGCACCTCCTCGATGAAGGTCCAGTTCTCCGGCAGCTGCCACTTGGCCACCTTGTCGGCGAGGAACTCGCGCAGCTCCTCGGCGGTGGCGCTCTGGCCCTCGCGCAGCACCACGGCGACCAGCGGGCGCTCGTCCCACTTCTCGTCCGGCACGCCGATCACCGCGGCCTCGGCCACCGCCGGATGCGACATCACCGAGTTCTCCAGGTCCACCGAGGAGATCCACTCGCCGCCGGACTTGATCACGTCCTTGGCGCGGTCGGTCAGGGTGAGGAAGCCGTCCGGGGTGATCCGGCCGACGTCACCGGTGCGCAGCCAGCCGTCGTGGAACTTCTCCGGGTCCACGTCGGCGCCGCCGTGGTAGGCCGCGGCGATCCACGGGCCGGCCACCTCCAGCTCACCGACCGCCTTGTCGTCCCACGGCAGTTCCTCGCCGTTGTCGCCGATCAGCCGCGCCTGCACCGAGGCCGGGAACCGGCCCTGCGTGTACCGGTAGCGCCAGCGCTCGTCGCCGGTGGCCGACTCCGGCGGGCGCGCCACGCTGCCCAGCGGCGAGGTCTCGGTCATGCCCCAGGCGTGCAGGATCGGCACGCCGTAGCGCTCCTCGAAGGCGTGCATCAGCGACGGCGGCGCGGCCGACCCGCCGACCACCACCTCGCGCAGGTGCGAGATGTCCTGCGGCTTGTTGTCGAGGTACTGCAGCAGGCCCTGCCAGATGGTCGGCACAGCGGCGGCGAAGGTCGGTTTCTCGGTGGCCAGCAGCTGCGCGATCGGCTCCGGCTGGAGGAAGCGGTCCGGCATCACCAGCGTGGTGCCGACCATCAGCGAGGCGTAGGGCAGGCCCCACGACATGGCGTGGAACATCGGCACGATGGCCAGCGCGGAGTCGGACTGGGACAACCGCATCGAGTCGGACATGCACACCTGCATGGAGTGCAGCCAGATCGACCGGTGGGAGTAGACCACGCCCTTCGGGTCACCCGTGGTGCCCGAGGTGTAACACATCGCGGCCGCCGACCGCTCATCGACTTCCGGCCAGTCGAACTCGCTCGGCTGCGCGGCGAGCAGCTCATCGTACGAGTGCACCTGGACACCTTCGGGTGCTTCGAGCGTCGAAGCGTCGCCGTTGGCCACCAGCACGTGCCGGACGGTCTTCAGCTGCGGCAGCTGCTTGGCGAACAGCGGCACCAGCGTGCCGTCCACGATCACCACGTGGTCCTCGGCGTGGTTGGCGACAAAAACCAGCTGCTCGGGGAACAGGCGGATGTTGAGCGTGTGCAGCACGGCGCCCATGGCGGGCACGGCGAGATAGGCGGCGAGGTGCTCGGCGTTGTTCCACATGAAGGTGGCCACGCGCTGGTCGCCGGTGACCCCGAGGCCGCGGAGCGCGTTCGCCAGCCGGGCGGCGTGCTTCCCGAGTTCCCCGTAGGTCTCGCGGCGGGATTCTGTACCGGTCCAGGTGAGGACTTCGCTCTTCGCGTGCACGGTGGTGCCGTGGCGCAGCAATTTGCCGAGCGAAAGTTGCCCGTCCTGCATCGTGCTCAACATCGATGTCTCCCGATCGGTGCTCCGGCGGACCAAACTGGGGCCGACTCTAAACCGGTGACGGCCGATCGGGCAGGGTTCGGCGGCCGTTCGGCACCGGGTGTGTCCGAGTTGTGAGCGGTCCTTCGGAAGAGTGATCGGAGCACCGGTGCACCGTGCGCGTACTTGTCCGCGGAATTACCGGCATTTCTTTGCTGCCAACAAAACCGACTGTTCCGAATAGTCCGTTACCGGTTCACCCGAAGATCACCCGGCGGATGGTCGCGGCGGGTAAATCGCTCCCAACCGGACAGTGCGCGGGGGTGTTTCCGCAGGCCGGGGCCGGGGGATGTGGGGTTGCCCGTACGGGCAAGGACGGGTACTAAGTGCGTGTCGGTTGCACAAGGGTGGGCCTCGTGGCGTTTACTGGGCCGGTGGTACGAGGTGGCCTGGCCAGCGCATGGCTAAAGCTTGCGTCGAGACTTTCGGCCACCGCCGCGACAGCGGACACCTGAGAAGGAAAGGACTAATACGTTGGCTCTGCCTACGTTGACGCCGGAGCAGCGTGCCGAAGCCCTCGCCAAGGCGGCCGAGGCTCGTAAGGCCCGCTCCGAGCTGCTTGCTTCGATCAAGTCCGGCAAGGAGAGCATCGACAAGGTGCTGCTCCGGGCCAAGGAGGACAAGACCATTGGCAAGACCAAGGTCACACAGCTGCTGAAGGCCGTTCCCGGCCTCGGCGCGGTGAAGGTCGCGGCCCTGCTGGAGCAGGCCAAGATCCCGGAGGACCGGCGCGCCGCCGGGCTGGGTGACGTCCAGCGCCAGGCGCTGATCGACGCGCTGAAGTAGCAGTTCTCGCAGATCACAGGCGTGCGGGACCGGTGACGGGCGACCGTCACCGGTCTTCGCGCACCCACCCCCGGCGGTGCTCTTGCTCACTTCGACCCGACCGGCCCCGGACAAACTCCGGCGGCAGGCGGAAACTTGAGGTGGACGCGGAGATCCCGCCGAGAGGAAGTGGGCCCATGACGGCGACGGCGCACGAAGGTGCACGGGTCGCGGATCTGCTGGACGGCTACGCGGCCGGTGACTTCTTCTTCGGCACCGACCGGCACACCCTGCTGGGTTCCGGAGTGGACGGTGCACTGTCCGAACCGGACCCGGTGCGGCTCGCCGAGCGGACCACCGCGGCACTGGCCGAGTCCGACGCCCGGCTCGCGGTCGGCATCCTCCCGTTCGACACCGGCCCGGACGCCACCTCACCCGGGCACATCCTGCTTCCCCGTGACGTGCGGACAAGTGGGCCCGCCCATCCGTCGGCCGCTTCCCTTCCACCCGTCGGAATCGGCATCCCGCGCGAACAGCGCCCGGTGCCCGAGCCCGCCGAGCACGTGGCGGCCGTGGCCCGCGCGGTGGAGATGCTGCGCGACGAGCGACTGCGCAAGGTCGTGCTGGCGCGGGTGCTCGACCTCGAATTCGACGAGCCGATCCGGCCCGAGGCGATCCTGCGCAATCTCGTACGGGGTAACCCGGCCGGGTTCACCTTCGCCACCCCCGTGCCGGGCGGCGCGACTTTCCTTGGTGCGACGCCGGAACTGCTGCTGTCGCGCCATGGTGACCGAGTGGTCTCCCATCCGCACGCCGGTTCCGCGCCGCGTTCGGCGGATCCGCGCATCGACGCCGAGAACGCGCGACGGCTCGCCGAGTCCGGAAAGGACCGTCGCGAGCACGCGGTGGTGATCGAGGACATGGTGGAGATCCTGCGCCCGTTCTGCGCACACCTTCGCGTGGCGCCGACGGAAGTCGTTGGCACACCGACAATGTGGCATCTCGGCACCACGGTCACCGGCACGCTGACCGATCCCGGCATCACCGCGCTGCGGCTGGCCGCCGCGCTGCACCCCACCCCGGCGGTCTGCGGCACCCCGACCGAAGCCGCGCGGCGCGTGGTGGGGGAGCTGGAGCCCTTCGACCGCGGGTACTACGCGGGCGCGGTCGGCTGGGTGAACGACGAGGGCGACGGGGAATGGGCGGTCGCGATCCGTTCGGCGGAAGCGGCGGAACGATCACTGCGCCTCTACGCCGGCGGCGGCATCGTCGCCGACTCGGATCCGGAAGCCGAACTCGCCGAAACCACCGCCAAATTCGAAACCGTGCTACGGGCCATGGGGCTCGGCCACGCCTGACACGTGGGCGGCGAGGCCGTCGAGGTGACGCGCCAAAGCGTGCTCGAACAAGCCGTCCAGGTCCGCGACGACCTCGTGCGGGATGGTGGCCAGGTGCGGGAAGGCGCCGCTGTGCAACAGCTCGGCCGACCGGCTTTCGCGAGCCAGCCACCACAGGTCGAAGGTTTCGCCGGTGGTGTGCTCGGCTTCGATTTCGGCGGCCAGCGACAGTGCCGTGGTCATCACCAGTGACGGCAGGATGATCGCCTCCCGCGCGCGGACCGCCGGAGACAGGCCGAGGCCGTCCAGTGCGCGCAGGGTCCATTCGGTGTGCGCCATGGCGTTCGGCAGGAGCAGTGGCCGGGTGAACGAGATGACTCTCGGCAGCCAGGGGTGCCGCTGCGTCAGCTGCCACAGCAGGCGCGAGACCAGTTCCAGCTTGGCGCGCCAGCCGTCCGGCCCGGGGGCGGGCAGTTCGTCGTCGCCGAACACGGTGTCGGCCATTTCCGCCACCAGGTCGTCCTTGCCCGCCACCTGCCGGTAGAGCGACATCGGCCCGACCCCGAGTTCGGTGCCGAGCCGGCGCATGGACACCGCGTCCAGGCCCTCGGCGTCGGCGATCTCGATCGCCGTGCGGACGAGGCGGGCCCGGTCGGGTGCCGCCGCGCCGTCCCGCCGCCGGGTCGCTGTCGCGCGGGCGCTGACCACGGTGCCGGAGCCGACCTTGGTCTCGATCAGTCCGGTGTCGCGCAGGATGGCCATCGCCTTGGTGGCGGTCGCGACGGCCACTCCCCAGTCCTGGGCGACCCGGCGGATGGACGGCATCTTCTCGCCGGCGCGCAGCTCTCCGGCGGCGATGCGGGCCTGGAACGAGCTGACGATCCGGCGGTACGGCGGGTCGGTCATGCCGCTGATTGTACTAGTTCATTTGGCTGCGCAGCTAGCACAGAGTCTGAGAGAAAGCCATGAATAACAAGGAAAATCGCGCGGCGGGCGGAAAACGCCATACGGTGTATTCATGACTGAGATCGTGGCCGGGGGATCCGGCGAATTCATGACCGTGCGACACCTGAGGGTCTCCGGCAGCCAGGCCGAGATCGGCCGGGTGCTCGCCGAAGAGGCCAAGGCACACCACGGCTGGCGACCGCAGCCCGCCGATCCGACGATCAGCCGGGCGCGCCGGGCCTGGTTCGAACGCAACTGGCCGCAGCACCACGCGCGCATGGCCGGTGCCGCCGAGGCGGCCGGGGTAGCGCTGGAGGACGACCGGGTGCACCTGGACGCGCTCGCCGGAGTGCCGCTCGGCTCGGGCTGCTCGGCCACCTGGTGCGCGCCCTCCGCCACCGGCAGCGGGCTCCTCGGCCGCAACTACGACTTCTTCACCGTCGGCTGGGAGGCGATGTTCGCGCTGATGTCCGGCGCCGAGGGCCCGGAGGACGAGCCACCGGCGGCCTCGCGCCCGTACGTGGTCACCAGCGTGCCCGACGACGGGCCCGCGGTGACCTTCGTGACGATGAACGAGCTGGACTGCGCGATGGACGGCATCAACGAGCACGGGCTCGCCGTGGTGCTCCTGATCGCCGACGCGGAGAACGCGGGCGCGCCGGTGCCAGCCGGGCCGCAGGTCGGCCTCAGCCCGGCGCAGCTGCCCCGGTTCCTGCTGGACACCTGCGAGAACGTCGAGCAGGCCAAGGCGGCGCTGCTCGACGCCAAGCAGTACGACCTCGGGGTGCCGCTGCACTACCTGATCGCGGACCCGTCCGGCCGGGCCTTCGTCTGGGAACACGCGCACGGCGGCGTCGAGCACATCGTCGAGCCGGACGGCGACGCCCTGTGCGTGACGAACCACCTGCTCCACCGGCCCGCCGACCCGTCGCGGGACGGCGAGGAGACCATGTTCACCCACGACCGCCTCGACCGGCTGGACAAGCGGACGAAGTCGGGCCCGATGTCGCCGTCCCTGCTCCGCGACGCCCTCGACGAGGTGCGGTTCACGTCGGGGCGCTACCCGTTGCGCACCCTGTGGCGCACCGTTTTCGACCTGGGGGAGCGGAACATGTCCACCCACTTCTACCTGGGCGACGCCGCAGACGGGCAGCCCAGGTACAGCCCGGAACTCACCTTCCGCGCGGCCTGAGGCGATCAGACGTCCTTGGCGCAGGCGCCGGTGAAGCTGTTCCCGTTGTACGCGGGCCAGCCGAGCACGCCGCGGGTGATCGGGCCGTAGATGCCGTCGTTGTCGACGCCGCGCTTGTCCTGCGCGTAGCTCAGCGCTTTCCGCGTCTGCTCGCCGAAATCGCCGTCGGTGGCGATGTTCGCCTTGTAGTTGCAGAGCTTCAGCGCCCACTGGAGCGCGGTCACGGCGGAACCCGAGTCGCCGTAGGAGAGATGGCAGTTCCGGCCCGCGCCGCCGGTGTTCACCGGCTGGCGGATGTAGTTGTTGCCGATCGAGATCTTCTTGACGCTGTCGCACGTCGCCGCCGCCGCGGTGACGTCCGCGGAGGCGGTGGCCGGGGCGAGGCCGATGGCCGTGGCCAGCACGGCCGCCGTGACCAGAATCCGTCGCATGAATGCTCCCTTCTTTTGCGGGAGCATGCTGGCCACGCCGCTTTCCCGGCGCTTTCAAACGGGCGAAAGCGCCGGGAAGCGGTCGGTCAGGCGGGCCAGACCGACTCGGTCACCTTGATCTCGTCGGTGGTCAGGATCGCGACCGCCGCGCGGTAACCGGTGCCCGGGTTCAGGTCGGCCATCCGCGTGCCCTCGGGCGTCAGCGCGGCGTCGCCGGAGTGGACCAGGCGGGCCGGTTCGCCGAACGGGGACAGGGTCAGCGCCTGGAGCGGGATCTTCAGCCCCCGCCCGGTGGCCTTCATCAGCGCTTCCTTGCGCGTCCAGTAGGTGAAGAACGCCTCGGCCCGCTGGTCCGGGGTCAGGCCGTTCAACGCCGCGCGCTCGTCGTCGTTGAGCGCGTATTCGATGAGCGAGTCGTCGGCTCGCCGGGTGGCCGTCTCGACGTCCAGTCCCAGCGGCGCGTCCGCGATCGCCAGCCCGATCCAGTCGCCCGAATGCGAGATGGAGAACCGGAACTCGGCGCCGGGCACCCTGGGCGGGCCGTGCGGCTTGCCGCAGTCCTCACAGGTGGCGTCCAGCTCGATCGAGCCCGGCGACCGGCCCAGCCGCTCCCCGGACACCGTTTTCGCCAGCACGCGCCCGGTCAGGAAGCGCAGTTTGTCCTCGTCCTTGCGGTACGCCTGGTACCGGTCGACCTCTTCGGGGGCCAGCAGCGCCAGCCGGTCCGCGGTGGCGGGCAGCGGCGCCGCCCACCAGACCGTGCAGTCGATCACGAACTCTCCTTGGGTGCGACGGGTTTGCTTTCCTCACCATGTTCGTCGAGCAGCGTCGCTTCGTCGAACGGCTGCCGCCCGGCGAGCACCTCGTGCACCTGCTCGCGGTCGATCTGGTTGGTCCAGGTGCCGATCAGCACGGTGGCCACCGCGTTGCCGGCGAAGTTGGTCAGCGCCCGCGCCTCGGACATGAACCGGTCGATGCCGACGATGAAGCCGACCCCGTCGACCAGCTCCGGCCGGTGCGAGGACAGCCCGCCGGCCAGCGTGGCCAGCCCGGCGCCGGTCACCCCGGCGGCGCCCTTCGACGCGATGATCATGAACACCAGCAGCGAGATCTGCTCCCCGAGCGAGAGCGGGGCGTTGAGCGCCTCGGCGATGAAGATCGAGGCCATGGTCAGGTAGATCGCGGTGCCGTCGAGGTTGAACGAGTACCCGGTGGGCACGGTGATGCCGACGACCGGCTTGCTCACCCCGAGGTGCTCCATCTTCGCGATCAGCCGCGGCAGCGCGGACTCGGAAGACGAGGTGGACAGGATCAGCAGGAACTCGCGGCCGAGGTAACGCAGCAGCGAGAACAGGTTGACCCTGGCGAACAGCCAGGTCATCAGGGCCAGCACACCGAAGACGAACAACGCGCAGGTCAGGTAGAAGCCGATCATGATCACGGCCAGGCTGCGCAGCGCCGCCCAGCCGGTCTCGCCGACCACCGCGGCGATCGCGCCGAACGCGCCGACCGGCGCCGCCCACATGATCATCGCCAGGATGCGGAAGACCAGCCGCTGGATGTGCTCGACCCCGCGCCGGATCGGCTCGCCCTTCGGCCCGAGCTTCTGCAGCGCGAACCCGGCGAGCAGCGCGACCAGCAGGGTCTGCAGCACCTCGCCCTCGGTGAACGCCGAGACCAGCGTGGTCGGGATGATGCCGACCAGGAACTCGGTGGTCGACTCGCTCTCCTTGACCTGGCTCTGCCCGGACTTGGCGATCGACTCGGTCAGGTTCAGCCCGTCGCCGGGGTGCAGCAGGTTGCCGACCACCAGGCCGATCACCAGTGCCACGGTGGACATCACCAGGAAGTAGCCGATGGCCAGGCCGCCGACCTTGCCGACGCTGGCCGCCTTGGTCACCGAGCCGACACCGAGCACGATCGTGCAGAAGATGATCGGCGAGATCATCATCTTGATCAGGTTCACGAACGCGGTGCCGAGCGGCTTGAACTCCTTGGCCAGCTCGGGCGCGGCGAAGCCGAGCACGATGCCGAGCAACACCGCGACGATCACCGCGATGTACAGGTAGTGCGTCCGGTCGCGTCGTCGCGTCGGCTGCGGTTCGGTCGACATTGACTCTCCTTGCGCGGACCCGGTGATCAGTTTTCCGCGGAAAACCTACGGCACGACCGGGGTTGGCGTACACCCGAGTGCTACCGTCGACTAAGCAAGCGCTTAGTAATCTGCTGGGAGGCTCGCCCGATGGACTTCACCCTCAGTGTCGAAGAACGCGAAGTGCGTGACTGGGTCCGCACCTTCGTCCAGCGGGAACTGGTCCCGCGTGAGCAGGAGGTGCTGCGGCGCGAGCGCGCCGGGCAGCCGGGCCTGACCGGGGACGAACTCACCGAACTGCAGCTCAAGGCCAAGGAATCCGGGTTCTGGGGCGTGCAGACCCCGGAGGACTTCGGCGGCATGGGCCTGTCCGCGGTGATGACCGCGCTGCTGGAGGCCGAGCTGGGCCGCACCTTCGTGCCGTTCCGCTTCGGCGGCGCGGCGGACAACATCCTGTTCCACGCCAACGAGGAGCAGAAGGAGCGCTACCTGCTGCCGACCATCTCCGGCGAGCGGAAGTCGTGCTTCGCGATCACCGAACCGGGCGCGGGCTCGGACGCCAAGGCCATCCGGACCTCGGCCCGCAAGGTCGGCTCCGACTGGGTGATCAACGGCGAGAAGACCTTCATCACCGGCGGCAACGAGGCCGACTTCACCATGGTCTTCGCGATCACCGATCCGGAGAAGGGCGCCGACGGCGGGGTCACCTGCTTCCTGGTCGACCGCGAGATGGGCTGGCGCTCGGAGTACATCGACACGATGGGCGAATGGGGCCCGGCGGCGCTGGTCTTCGAGGACGTCCGGGTGCCGGAGAGCCAGATCCTCGGTGAGCTGGGCGGCGGGTTCAAGCTCGCCATGCAGTGGATCGGCCGCGGCCGCTACCTGCTGCCCGCCCGCGCGATCGGTTCGTGCGAGCGGCTGCTCACCATGGCCATCGAGCACGCGAACACCCGCGAGACCTTCGGCGCGCCGATCGCCGAGCGGCAGGCGATCCAGTGGATGATCGCCGACTCCGGCGTGGAGCTGGAGGCGCTGCGCTGGCTGGTGCTGCACGCGGCCTGGCAGGTGGACCAGGGCCTGGATTCGCGGCACGCGCAGTCGATCGCGAAGCTCTACGGCGGGGTGAAGGCCAACGAGATCGTCGACCGCGTGCTGCAGATCCACGGCGGCATGGGGTACACCCGCGAACTGCCGATCGAGCGCTGGTACCGCGAACTGCGGCTGCTGCGCATCTACGAGGGCACCGACGAGATCCAGCGGCGCACCATCGCGCGCAACCTGCTCAAGGGGCACGTCAAGGTGGGCGGGGTGCTGGGGTGAGAAGCCGGGCGGTTGTCGTGCGGGCGGCCGGTGGGCCCGCCCGCGTGGAGGAGATCACCCTGCGCGAGCCAGGACCCGGAGAGGTGCTGGTCCGGGTGGCGGCGGCGAGCCTGTGCCATTCGGACCTGTCGGTGGTCAACGAAACGCTGGCGCACAAGAAGCCCGTGGTGCTCGGGCACGAGACCTCCGGGCTGATCGCCGGGACCGGGCCGGGCGTGGACGGCTTCGCCGAGGGCGATCCGGTGCTGCTGCTGTGGAATCCGCCCTGCCGAGACTGCTGGTACTGCGCGCAGGGTGAGCCGTACCTGTGCGAGAACATCGCGCGGCACTGGGCTGGTTCACACGGGTTCGACGGCGACGGCGGCGAGGTGCACCCGTGCCTCGGAGTCGGTGGTTTCGCCGAGTACACCGTGGTTCCGGCGAGCGCCTGCCGCCGCCTGCCCACGGACATCCCGCTCGATCTGGCCGCGTTGCTGGGTTGCGCGGTGACCACCGGGGTGGGCGCGGTGCTGTCCACCGCGAACGTCCAAAGTGGTCAGTCGGCGGTGGTGGTCGGCCTCGGCGGGGTCGGCTTGGCCGCCGTACAAGGCGCGCGGATCGCCGGGGCGGACCCGATCATCGCGGTGGACCGGGTGCCGGAGAAGCTGGAACTGGCCGCCTCGATGGGCGCCACCGATGTGCTGCTCGCCGGGCCCGACGTGCGCAAGCAGGTCAAGGCGCTGACCGGTGGCCGTGGCGCGGACCACGTTTTCGACTGCGTGGGACTGGCCGCGACCATCAAGGAGGGCTGGAAGACGACCCGGCGCGGGGGCACGCTCACCGTGGTCGGCATCGGCGGGCGGACCGAGGTGGTCGAGTTCAGCTCGCTCGAGCTGTACCACTTCGCCCGCAGCATCCTGACCTGCGTGAACGGCTCGCTGGACCCGGACCGTGAGCTGCCGGCCTACATCGAGCACGTGCGGGCCGGCCGCCTCGACCTGCCGGCGCTGGTCAGCGGGGAGATCGGCCTGGACGGCGTGCCAGCTGCCCTCGGCGAGCTGGCCGAGGGCAAGGTGGCACGCGTCCTGGTGAAGCCGGGGACCTGAACGGGTTACTTCGACTGGGCGCGGACGGCGAGGGGAACGCCGGCCAGATCCTCCTCGTTGCAGAGGAGCTTGAGGTCGTAGTACGGCCGGCCTTCCCGCTCGTCGTAGTCCAGGTGCAGGGCCAGCACGTCGACCGGCTCACCGAGCCAGTCCTGTGCCTGGCGCAGCCAGGCCGCGCAGCGTTCCAGCGCCGCGGGTAGGTCGTCATCGCGGAATTCGACCGGGCGATACGGCACATCCTGTACCTGATCACGGGGGTTCGCGGGGGTCGGCAGACCGGGAGCGAGACCGGATTCGTCCAGTTCGAGTTGGATCGTGTGCTCAGTCACCCTTCGAGCGTCCCCCAGTAATCGCGTCTGGGCAAGGCGCCGCGTGCGGATTTGGCGTGTTCCACACGTCCGCGACCACCGCATGGCAATATCGGAGATCCGGATCGGGCCCTTTTCCGGCGCTTTCGAGCGCCCTCATCGCCAGTCCGGCGTATTCGGCGGCCAGCGCTTCGAGGGTGAGCGGACCACGTGGTGAGTACCACCGCGAAACGCCGTTGCACATCTCCAGCAGCGCCAGGCGGACGATGGACGGCTCACCGGCGGAGAACACCCCATCGGCCAGGCCGTCGGCGATCGCGGTGGCCCAGAGCTGCTCATACGCGTCGCGCAGGCGCACCACCGGCTCCTGCGCGGCGGGGGAGAGCGCGCGCAGTTCGTTGTCCACCACCCGGGTCTCGTCGGGTCGCAGTGCGTGACTCATCACATGCAGTGCGACCAGCCTGCCCAGCCGTTCCCGCGGATCGGCGACGCCTTCGGTCACCTTTCCGGCACCTTCGAGCAATCTTTCCAGGCATTCGCGCATGATGCCGGCGAGCAGTTCCTCCTTGGTCCCCATGTAGTGGTAGAGGCTCGCCGAGGACAGGTTGGCCGCCTGCGCCAGATCGCGGATGCCGGTGCCGTGGAAACCCTTCTCCGCGAACAACCTGATGGCGGCGTGGCGGACGCGGTCCGCGGAGGTCACGGCAGCCACCGCGACTCCGTTCTGTCGTACGCGCCCGCACGCGGGTCCTCCCGGCGCAGTTCGCCCTTGGCGACCCGCTCGGACGGGGTGAGCGGCAGGGCGTCGGCGTACACCCAGAACCGCGGGACCTTGAAGTACGCCAGCTTTTCCCCGCAGAAGCTCGCGAGTTCCTCGGGGTCGACCGCGCGTTCGCCGCTGAGCACCACGTACGCCTTGATCTCCTCGCCGCGCAGTTCGTCCGGTACCGCGATCACCGCGGCCAGCCGGACCTCCGGGTGCAGCAGCAGCGCGCGTTCCACCTCGTCGGCGGAGATGTTCTCACCGCTGCGCCGGATCATGTCCTTCGTACGGCCGACGTAGAACACGCGCCCGTCGGTGTCCATCCGCGCCAGATCGCCGGTGTGGAACCAGCCGCCGCGGAAGGCGCGCTCGGTCGCCTCCGGATCCTCGTGGTAGCCCTGCATCAGGCCGATGCCGCGGATCAGCAGCTCCCCGGTTTCCCCGCGCGGCAACGGCTTCCCGTGCTCGTCCGCGATCATCACCTCACGGGCCGTGTTCGGGCGGCCGATGCAGCCGGTGCCGACCAGCTCGTCGTGGTCGGCCGCGGAAACCCGGATGTCGCTGCCGGTCTCGGTCATGCCGAACGCCTCGAACCACGGCACGCCCCAGCGCGCTTCCAGCTCGGCGTGCAACTCGCGCGGGATCGCCGAGGCGAAGATGGCGCGCACGTGGTGTTCGCGGTCCTCCGGCGCTTCCGGCTGCCGCAGCAGCAGGGTGGGCATCAGGCCGAGGCAGTAGAACCAGGTGACCCGGTGTTCGCGCACCTTGGCCCAGAAGGTCGACGGGTGGAACCGGTCGAGCACCACCAGTTTCGCGCCGGAAGCCAGGCCGAGCGCGACATTCCACTGTGGATCGATGTAGTGGAACGGCTGCGCGGTCAGCAGCACGTCGCCGGAGTAGACCTCGGGATCGTGCAGCACCAGGGACTTCGCCAGCGTGGTCCAGTAGCGGTGGGGGAGCACGCAGCCCTTCGGCGCCCCGGTGGTGCCGGAGGTGTACTGCACGTTGGCCGGCTGCTCCCCGGAGGCGGTGAAGTCCCGCGCCGGTCCCGTTTTGCCCAGCTCGCCGGGCGTGAGCACCTGGCGTACCGAGGTTTCCGGCGCGATCGTGTTCAACAATTCCACGAACTCCCCGGCGGCCACGGCGAGCTTCGCGCCGGAATGCGCGAGGACGTGCCTGCCGTCGAGCTCGCGGTAGTTCGTGTTGACCGGCACCAGACTCGCGCCCAGCTTGGCCAGCGCGAGCCAGAGCAGCGGGAACTCCGGCTGGTTGCGCAGCATCACCGCCACGCGGTCACCCCGCTCGACACCGAGTTCGGCCAGCGCGATGGCGAAGTCGGTGCTCCGCGCGTCGATGTCGGTGAAGGTGAGGCGTTCGCCGGTGGCGTCGAAGTGCCACGCTTCCTTGTCCGGCCACTGCGCGGCGGCCCTGGTGACCAGCGTGACCAGGTCGTCGACCTCGACCAGCTTTTCGGGGGTCCGGGAGTCGTCCCCCGAGCGTGGGCGCTGTGCGGTCATGTGCGGTTCCGGAAGTCGTCGGCCGACTTGGCGAAGTCGGGTGAGGTCTCGGTGATCAGCGCGTGCGCGACCTCGAGTTCGAGGGTGGCTTCCAGCGCCGAGTCGATGCCGTGGTCGACCGCGCGCTTGGCCAGCGTCGCCGCGGCGGCCGGGCGCTCGGCCAGCTTCTCCGCCCAGTCACGTGCGGTCTCGTGCAGGTCGTCGTTGCCGGTCAGCTTGTTGATCAGGCCCATGCCCTCGGCCATCGGCGCCTCGATCTTCTCGCCGAACAGCAGCAGTTCCCTGGCCTTGAGCGGCCCGACGAGCAGCGGCAGCAGTCGCGAGGCCGCGCCGGTCACGCTCAGCCCGAGGCCGACCTCCGGAAAGGCGAACACGGCGTCCTGCGACGCCAGGATCAGGTCGCAGCCGAGCGCGAACTCGGCGCCCGCGCCGACCGCGTACCCGTGCACCGCGGCGATCACCGGCTGCGGCAGGTTGCGCAGCCGCCGGGTGACCTCCTGCAGGCGTTCGATCCGGTGCCGCGAGTCACCCGGCTGGGTGGGTTCCTTCAGATCGTGCCCGGCGCAGAAGGCCCGGCCGCGCCCGGCGAGCACCACGGCCCGCGCTCCGGAGCCGGCCACCGCGTCCAGCGCGGCCAGCAGGTCCTCGACGAGTTCGGCGGAGACGGCGTTGAGCCGGTCCGGCCGGTTCAGCCAGATTTCGGCGATGCCCTTTTCGACAGTGAGTTCCACGGTGCCGGTCATGACCTCAGCCTAGACGCCCTATCGATCGATCGATAGGGTGAATTCATGCAGGTTGACGCGGTGTACGAGAACGCGCGGGTCTGGACGGGCGAGTCCCGCACCGACGCGCTCGCGGTGCTGCACGGCCGCGTGGTGGCACTCGGGGACGACGCGCGCGAGCTGTCCGCGCGCCGCCGGGTCGACCTCGCGGGCGGCTTCGTGGTGCCCGGTTTCCACGACGCGCACAACCACATGGCCTGGTACGGCATGGGCCTGGACGACGTGCCGCTCGGCGCGTGCCGCAGCGTGGCCGAGGTCTACGACGCCATCGCCGCCCGCGCCCGCGAGCTGCCGCCGGGCGGCTGGATCATCGGCAGCGGGTACGACCAGAACAAGCTCGACGGCGGCCACCCGACCCGGCACGGCCTGGACCGGGCGGCCCCGGAGCACCTGGTCCGGTTGAAGCACACCTCCGGGCACATGACCGTGGTCAACTCGCGCGTGCTCGACCAGCTGGACCTGGCGAACATTCCCGTCGGCGGCGACGTGGTGACCGACGACCACGGCTCACCGACCGGGCTGCTGCGCGAGCAGGCCCAGCTCCTGCTGCGCCCGCTGACCTATCCGACCCCGCTGGAGACCGTGGTCCGCGGGCTGGGCCGGGCGTCCGAGCGGTACCTGTCCGAGGGCATCACCAGCGTGCAGGAGGCCGGGGTCGGTGGCGGGCTGGTCGGTGAGACGCCCGCCGAGGTCGCCGCCTACCAGCTCGCGCGTGACCGCGGCCAACTCGGTGTGCGGGCGACGGTGATGGTGGCGTCGAGCGTGCTGCACGACCTCGCCGACGTGGGATTCGGCATCGACCTGGGCATTCGCAGCGGCCTCGGTGACGAATGGCTGCGGATCGGCCCGATGAAGCTGTTCGCCGACGGCTCGCTGATCGGCCGGACCGCCGCGATGCACGACGACTTCGCCAACGACCCCGGCAACCGCGGCTACTTCCAGGTCCCCGAGGACGAGCTGGCCGAGACGATCCTGCGCGCGCACCGGGCGGGCTGGCAGATCGCCACGCACGCCATCGGCGACCGTGCGGTGACCGCCGTGCTCGACGCCTACGAAGCCGCGCTCGCCGCCCATCCGCGTGCCGACCACCGGCACCGGATCGAGCACTGCGGGGTGCTGCGGCCGCAGGAGGTCTCGAAGCTCGCCGGGCTCGGGCTGATCCCGTCACCGCAGGGGCGGTTCGTCAACGAGATCGGCGACGGCATGCGCGCGGCGCTCGGCCCCGAGCGCGAAGGCTGGTGCTACCGGCTGCGCAGCGTGCTGGACGCGGGCTGTGTGCTGCCCGCCAGCTCGGACCGGCCGGTGGTGAACGGCGCGCCGTTGCTGGGCCTCAACGACATGGTCCAGCGGCGGACCGCGGCAGGTCACGAGTTCGGGCCGGGGGAACGGCTGACCCCGGAACAGGCATTGCGCGCGTACACGTACGGCTCGGCCTACGCCGCCTTCCGTGAACACGAACTCGGCACGCTTTCGCCGGGCAAGCTCGCCGACTTCGTGGTGTTGTCGGCGGATCCGACGGTGGCCGAGAGCCTGCCGGAGGCCAGGGTGCTCGCGACCGCGGTCGCGGGCGAGATCGTCTACGAGGAGGACTGATGCCCGTTCGCGACGCGGTCGCCGGCGACATCGAGGAGATCTGCGCGCTGATCGAGGAGCACGCGGTCTACGAGGGCAAGGACGACCTGAAGCTGGACCGGGCCGAGATGGGCGGCTTCCTGTTCGGCCCGTCGCCGAAGGCCTGGGTGCTGATCGCCACGCCGCCGGACGCGGACACCGTCGCCGGGTTCGCGTTCTGCTCGTGGAACTTCTCCACCTGGGAAGCACGGCCGGGCATCTGGCTGGACGACCTGTTCATCCGGCCGGAGCACCGGCGCCACGGGCTCGGCCGGGAGCTGCTCGACGAACTGGCCAGGCGCACCCCCGGCCGGGTCGAATGGGACATGCAGGCGGGGAACGCCAAGGCCGAGGCCTTCTACGGGCAACTCGGCGCCGAACCCGTCCCCGGCTGGATCCGCTACCGCTGGCGCCCAAGCCCGAACACGTAGGCTGTGGGGCATGTCTGACAGCACCACTCGCCGATCGTCGTCCATCGAGGACTACGTCCGGGCGATCTACGGGCTGGTGGAGCGCGGCGAGGCGGTGACGAACACCTCGCTGGCCGGACGGCTGGAGGTGAGCCCGTCCTCGGTGTCGGGCATGGTCACCAAGCTCGCCCAGCAGGGCCTGGTCGCGCACGTGCCCTACCGCGGCATCGAGCTGACCGCCGAGGGCAGGCTGCTGGCCCGCGCGGTGCTGCGGCGGCACCGGCTGATCGAGACGTACCTGGTCTCCGAGCTGGGCTACACCTGGGACGAGGTGCACGCCGAGGCGGACGCGCTCGAGCACGCCGTGTCGGACCGCCTGGTCGAGCGCATCGCGGCGAAGCTGGGCAATCCCGTCCGCGACCCGCACGGCGACCCCATCCCGGCCGCCGACGGCAGCATCGAGGAGCTGCAGACCGCCATCCTGGACGAACTGCAGCCGGGAGTGGTCGGCGAGATCGTGCGTGTCTGGGACACCGACCCCGATCTGCTGCGCTACCTCACCGAGCACGCGATCAATCTCGGTGAGCGCATCGAGGTGGTCGAGCGCCAGCCGTTCGGCGGCCCGATCGTGGTCAAGGTCGGCTCCCCGCCGGACGCCGCGACGCACGCGCTGGGCAAGGAGATCGCGCAGGCGCTGAGCGTGGCCGTCCGCGCCCGCTGACAGTCCATAGTGGACAATCGTCGGGGTTGGAGATTATCGGCCCCCGGCGGGCATTGTTGCGCTTCGGTGGCGAGACTTCCGATCAAGCCGCTGCCCGGAATACGCTGCGGGACGGGCACCAGGAGCGGAGTCGGGGAAGATGACCGTTCGAACCGAAAACGGTGAGGTGCGGCTCCTGCTGGAGACCGGCCCGTTCGCGGCCGCGCTGCGCGCCGCCATCCGGGCGCGGGGACTCGGCCTGGAACGCATCCGGTACCGGCTGCTCGAACGCGGCGTGCCGGTCAGCCTGGCCACGCTGAGCTACTGGCAGTCGGGCCGTTGCCGTCCGGAGCGACCAGGGTCGCTGGCCGCGCTGACCGCGCTGGAGGACGTGCTGGGTGTACCGCCCGGCTCGCTCACCCGGTTGCTCGGCCCGCCGCGGCGGCGGACCTGAGCCGCGCCTGCTGCACCAGCCCGGCGACCACGGCGATCGCGGTGACCAGCAGGGTCAGCAGCATCGAGGTGCGGCTGGACTCGTTGACCAGCATCGCCACCACCACCGCCGCGAGCACCACCACGACAAGCAGCGAGAGCACCGGGAACGCCCACATCCGCAGCGACAGCCCGGCCTCGCCACCTTCGCGCCGCACGCGCAGCCTGCCGCGGATCTGGGTGGCGGTGATCCACAGGTAGACGATCAGCGCCACCGCGCCGGAGGAGTCGATGAGGAAGTTGAACACCGTTTCGGTCGGCAGGAAGTAGTTGGCCACCACGGTGGCGAAGCCCATCGACGAGGAGGCCAGCACCGCGCCGGCCGGCACCCCGCGCCGGTTCGTCCGGCCGAACAGCGGCGGCGCCTCCCGGCGGCCCGCCATCGAGTAGAGCATGCGCGAGGAGGCGTAGACCCCGGAGTTCAGGCAGGACAGCACCGCGGTCAGCACGATCAGGTCCATGATCACGCCGACCGCCGGGAAGCCGAGTCCGCTGAGCACCGCGGCGTACGGGCTGGCGGTGACCTCGGCGGAGTTCCACGGCAGCAGCGTCACCACGACCAGGATCGAGCCGATGTAGAAGACCAGGATCCGCCACACCACGCTGCGCATGCTCTTGCGCACGGCGTCCTCGGGGTGCCGCGCCTCACCGGCGGCGACGGTGACCATCTCGGTGCCGAAGAAGGACAGGAACACCACGGTCATCGCGGTCAGCACCGCGCTCCAGCCGTTCGGCAGGAAGCCGCCCTGTCCGGTCAGGTTGCTCAGGCCGGGTGCGGGCTGGCCGGGGAAGAAGCCGAGGATCGCGTACACGCCGACGGCGATGAACACGGCGATCGCGCACACCTTGATCATCGCGAACCAGAACTCGAACCGGCCGAACGAGCGCACGCTGACCAGGTTCACCGCGGTCAGCACCGAGGTGAAGATCAGCGCGGCCAGCCAGGACGGCAGCGCGGGCACCAGCTTGACGGTGATCGCGGCGCCGGTGATCGCCTCGAAGCCGATGATCACGCACCACTGGTAGGCGTACAGCCAGCCGATCGTCACGCCCGCCCACGAGCCGAGCTCACGGGTGGCGTAGGTGGCGAACGAGCCGGTGTCCGGCGACGCGACCGCCAGCTCGGCCAGCATGCGCATCACCAGCACCACCACCGCGCCCGCCACCACGTAGGCGATCAGCACGCCGGGACCAGCGGTTTTGATGGCCTTGCCGCTGCCGACGAACAACCCGGCGCCGATCACGCCGCCGATCGCGATCATCGACATCTGCCGCGTGCTCAGCGCGTGGTTCAGCTCGCTCATGCAGCCCCCTGGTCCCTTGGCGACGCTGGGGGCAGAGTTTGATCTCATCACCGGTTCGGGTCAACTCAGGGACAGGGAGTGGGATGCGCGCGGTCGTTTTCGAGGAGTACGGGGTCCGGCCGGTGCTGCGCGAGGTCCCCGATCCGGTGGCGTCGGCCGACGGGGTGGTGATCGACGTCGAGGCGACCGGCGTGTGCCGCAGCGACTGGCACTCGCTGCAGGGGCACGACAGCAGCGTCACGCTGCCGCACGTGGCCGGGCACGAACTGGCCGGGCGGATCGCTTCGCTGGGTGCCGGCGTGCGCGGGTGGTCGGTCGGCGACCGGGTCACCGTGCCGTTCGTCTGCGCCTGCGGGACGTGTGAGCAGTGCGCGGCCGGGCACGGGCAGATCTGCGACCGGCAGTTCCAGCCCGGCGCCACGCACTGGGGTTCGTTCGCTGAGCAGGTGGCGATCGAACGGGCCATGGTCAACCTGGTGCGATTGCCGGACGACCTCGGCTTTGTCACCGCCGCCGCGCTCGGCTGCCGGTTCGCCACGGCGTTCCGCGCGGTGCTGCGGCAGGGCGAGGTGCGGGCGGGGCAGTGGGTCGCCGTGCACGGGTGCGGTGGCGCGGGGATCTCGGCGGTGATGCTCGCGGGGGCGGCCGGGGCGCGGGTGGTCGCGGTCGACCTTTCGCCGTCGGCTCTTTCGCTGGCTTCTTCTCTTGGTGCCGAAGCGACGGTGTCCGGTGGTGACACCGCTTCGGCGGTCAAGGAGATCACCGGCGGCGGCGCGCACCTGTCGCTGGACTGCGTCGGCCTGCCGTCGACGTGCGCGGCTTCGATTTCCTCGTTGCGCAAGCGGGGAATCCACGTGCAGGTCGGCCTGATGCCACCGGCGCAGGGCGTTCCGCCGATCGCCATGCACGAGGTGATCGCCGGTGAGCTGCGGATCGTCGGCACGCACGGGCTGCAGGCCCACGAATACCCGGAAATGCTTTCGCTGGTGGCTTCCGCCGGTCTCGACCTCGACCGGCTGATCGGCCGCCGGATCACCCTCGACGAGGTGCCGGACGCGCTGCTGGCGATGAACGAACCGGTCGCGGCGCACCAGGGCGTGACTGTCGTCGACCGCATGAGCTAGCGGTTTTGTCGGTGCTGCCCGGATCATTTCCCGGGTGACTGAACGCCTGATCGGCACCGACCGGATCGACGAGCCGGAGTGGGCGGCCGTCGACCGGCGCGTGGCCGCCTCCAGCACCTGGGCGACGCTCCGGGCGATGCCGCGCGCGGCCGGGATGGTGGTGCGCCTGGCCTGGGACACCTCGCCGCGGCTGACCGTGCTGCTCGGTGTGCTCCAGGTGCTGTCCGGGTGCGTGACCGCGTTCGGCCTGCTGGCCACGGCCGACGTGTTCACCCGGCTGCTGGAGGCCGGTCCCACGCCGGACCGGGTGCTCGCCTCGCTGCCCGCGATCGCGGTGCTGGTCGGGTCGTACGCGGTGCGCGCCTTGCTGGAGTCGGCGGTCGGCGCGGTGCAGGGCGAGCTGAAGCCGCGCGTGGAGCGACTCGCCGAGGACGAGGTCACCGTGGCGGTGGTGACCGTCGACCTGATCGCCTTCGACGACGCGGACTTCCGCGAGCTGGCGCGGCAGGGCGGGCAGTACGGGGTGCGGGCGGTGGCGCAGAGCGTCACCCGGCTGTCGGACCTGTGCTCCTCGCTGATCGCCATGCTGGCCGCGGTGGTCACCGCCGGGCTGCTGAACCCGTGGCTGGCGCCGGTGCTGCTGGTGGCCGCGGCGGCCGACGGCTGGGCGTCGATGCGGGTGGCGAAGCTGAACTACCGGACGTTCCTGCACCTGGTCGGGCGGCAGCGTCGCAAGTGGATAGTCGACGACGTGCTCACCGGGCGGGACGCCGCACTCGAACGGCACGCGCTGACCCTGCAGGCACCGCTGCTGGCCGAGCACCGCGCGCTGTGCGACGAGCTGACCGCGGCGGACGTGCGGCTGGAGCGGCAGACCACGGCGATCCGGCTGGTCGGGCGGCTGCTGGCCGGGATCGGCACCGGGCTGGCGTACGTGGTGCTCGGGTGGCTGCTCTACACCGGGCAGCTGGAACTGGCGCTGGCCGGCACGGCGGTGGTGGCCATGCGGACGGCGTCGACGGCGTTGTCGAACACCATCTACGCGGTGAACTCGCTGTTCGAGGAGTCGTTCTACGTGGACTTCCACCGGGAGCTGAAGGAGCAGTCGCGGCAGCGGGCCCGGCGGTCGTCGGCGGTGGCGGCGCCGTCGAATCCGGCGACGATCCGGCTGGAGCACGTTTCGTTCACCTACCCGGGGCAGGCGGAGCCCGCGCTGCGGGACATCTCACTGACCCTGCGGCGTGGCGAGGTGGTCGCGCTGGTCGGCTCGAACGGGAGCGGCAAGACCACGCTGGGCAAGGTGCTCACCGGGTTGTACCTGCCGACACGTGGCCGGGTCAGCTGGGACGGCGTGGATCTGGCCGAGGTGGACATGTTCTCGTTGCACGACCAGGTCGCGGTGATCTCGCAGGAACCGGCGAAGTGGCCGATGACCGCGCGCAACAGCATCCGCATCGGGCGGCTGGGCCGGCCGATGGACGGTCCACAGTGGACTTCGGCGCTGGCGGAATCCGGTGCCGACGAGGTGCTCGCCGGGCTGCCACAGGGGCCGGACACGGTCATTTCGCGTTACTTCAAGGACGCGCAGGAGCTTTCCGGTGGTCAGGCGCAACGCTTCGCCGTCGCCCGCGGCATCTTCCGCGACGGCGCCGTCCTGGTCGCGGACGAACCCACCGCCGCGCTCGACGCGCGCGCCGAGGCCCGGGTCTTCGCCGGCCTGCGCCACGCCAGCGGTAACCACGACGGCACCCGGCGCACCACCATCCTGGTCACCCACCGGCTGGCGAACATCCGCCACGCCGACCGCATCCTCGTCATGGACCAGGGCCGCATCACCGCCGACGGCACGCACGAAACCCTCATGCGGACCTCCGGCCTCTACCGGGAGTACTACGACCTCCAGGCTTCGGCCTATCAGGGGTGACGGCCTGGCCGGCTCGCATAGGTGCGGGCCTTGGCCCGGTTTCCGCACACGCGCATGCTGCACCAACGCCGCGCGCCCCTCGGGGACGAATCCCAGAAGGCCCAGTAGCAGTTGTCCCCGGGGCATAGACGGAGTCGTTGCCATTCCCCGGCGGCCTGTGCTCGCGCGTACCCGATCACCAACTGCGTGAGAGCCCGCATGGCCGGCGCGAAGGCCACCGGCGCGAAGGCGGCCTCGGCGGTGGCGGTGAGCGGGAATCGCTTGAAACAGCTGGTGTCCACCGGATCCGAAGGCGCGTGGTTCGCCAGCGCCAGTCCCCGCAAGGCGGTGCGCAGTTCGAGGGCCAGCCGGAATTCGGTGGAAGAAGCCGAAGCCACGCCCAGCCACGAGGCCAGCGCGGCAGCATCGGTCAGCTGGTCCGTTCCCTCCTCGACGTCCATCGAGTTGACGAATTCCAGCACCGGTTCCAGGTACTCCGGCAGTACCCGAGGCGCGCCCGCCATCGAACCACCTCCCGCTTGACAAGCCCACTCTAACCGATAGAAGCTCATAACCGGTTATCCCGTACAACTGGTTAGGAGTGCTGGTGTCCACGCAGGTCGAGCCGCACCTCCGCAACGAGTGGTCGTTGCTGGTCTTCACCGCCACCACCAATCTCGCCGACGCCGTCACGAAGGTCGCGCTGCCGCTGCTCGCCGCCTCCCTGACCCGCTCGCCGACGCTCGTCGCGGGTGTCGCCGCGATGCTGTCCCTGCCGTGGCTGGTCACCGCGCTGCACGTCGGCGTACTGGTCGACCGGCTCAACCGCCGCGGTCTGATGCTCGCCGCCGAACTCGCGCGCCTCGCCGCGATCGGTGTCGCCTTCGTCGCGTACCTGACCGGCACGACCAGCCTTCCGCTGATCTTCGGCGTCGCCGGGGTGCTGGGCGTGGCCGAAGTCGTCGCGCTGACCGCGGCCGCGTCGATCATCCCGGCGGCCGTTGCACCCATCCGGCGGCACAAGGCGACCGCGCGCATCACCGCGGTCGAGTACCTCTGCAACGGATTCCTCGGCGCACCCGTCGGTGGCTTCCTCGTCGCCGCCGGTGCCGGGCTCGCGCTCGGCGTGACCGGCCTCGTCTACGCGGCGGGAGCGCTGCTGCTGCTCGTGCTCACCGGGAACTTCGCGGCGAAGGCCACCGAACGCGGATCCGTCCACGCCGAAATCCGCGACGGCCTCAACTTCCTTTGGCAGCACCGGGTTCTGCGCACGATGGCCTTGCTCGTGGCGGTGATGGCCGGGGCGTGGAACGCCTGGCTGGCGATCCTGCCGCTCTACGCCGTCGCGCCGGGACCGCTCGGTTTCGACGCGCGCGGTTACGGTCTTCTGCTCACCTGCCTCGGCGCGGGCGGGGTGCTCGGCGCGCTTCTCGTCGGCCCGGTCAACCGGCTGATCGGCCGCCGCTGGGCCATGTTCGCCGATCTTGTCGGCTCGTTCCTGCTGGTGGCCGTGCCCGCGGTGTGGACGAACGCCTTTGCCGTCGCCGCGGCCGCGTTCGCCGCCGGGATCGGCGGCACCATGTGGACGGTCAACGCGCGCCTGCTCAGCCAGGAACTCGTGCCCGACCACCTGCTCGGCCGGTTCAACGCGGCGTACCGGCTGGTCAGCTGGGGTGCCGCGCCGGTCGCCGCCGCGCTCGCCGGCGTGCTCACCGAACTCGCCGGTTTCGGTGTCGCGTTCGGGTTCTTCGCCGTGCTCGGGGCGTTGACGGTCATTCCGTTCTTCCGCGTGATGACCGCCGAAGCGGTCAAGTAGGGCGGGCCCCACCACGCATGCTGCGGCGCACTCCAGTGCCTCGGCAGACCCCGCGCGAAATGCTCGATCCATGAGCGTACGGCGTATCGCGCGGTGGAGCGCGACCCATCCCTGGCAGGCGATCGTGGGCTGGCTCGCCTTCGTCGCCATCGCCTTCGCGGCGGGCACGTTGACCGGCACCAGGCAAGCCAGTGGTGAGGATTTCTGGATCGGCGAAGCGGGCCGCGCCGAGCAGATGGCCGCCGAAGCCGGGATTTCCCGGCCGCCGGTGGAGAACGTGCTGATCACTCCCGCGTCCGAACCGGTCGCCGCCGAGGTGGCACAACGGGTGCGGGGCTTGCCCGGTGTCGCGGGCGTCGACGAACCGCGGCGGTCGCCGGACGGCGGCACCCTGCTCGTGGTGATCACCATGGCCGGTGACGACCAGTTGGCGGGCGAGCACATCGAACCGGTCATCGAGCAGACCGATGCCGTGGCCGCCGCGCATCCGGACGTGCGGCTGACACAGACCGGCGACGCCTCGCAGGAACGCGGTCTCAGCGCGCAACTCGGACAGGGCGTGCTGATCACCAAGGCCATCACGCTGCCGGTGACGCTGCTGATCCTGTTCCTGGTGTTCGGTTCGCTGCTGGCCGCGGGCATTCCACTGCTGCTCGCGATCACCGCGATCCTCGGCTCGGTCGGCCTCTACGGCCTGGCGTCGGTGTTCTTCCCGGACGCGGGTGGCGCGGTCACCAGCATCCTGCTGATGATGGGCATGGCCGTCGGGGTCGACTACTCGCTCTTCGCGCTCAAACGCGTTCGCGAGGAACGTGACCGGTCGCGCGGGCAGCTCAGCCACGCGGCGGCGGTCGAGATCGCGGCGGCGACCTCGGGGCGGGCGATCGTGGTCTCCGGGCTGGCGGTGATCGTTTCGCTGGTCGGGCTGTACCTCGCGAGCGACATCATCTTCTCCTCGATCGCCACCGGCACGATCATCGTGGTCGCGGTGGCCGTGCTCAGCGCGGTCACCGTGCTGCCGGCGCTGCTGGCGAAACTGGGCCCGCGCCTGGAGGGCGGGCGGCAGGCGAAACCGCCGAGGCTGTGGAACCGCCTGCTGCGCCCGGCCGTCGAGCACCCGGTCCCGACGCTGCTGGTCGGCCTGCTGCTGATCGGCGCGCTCGCCATTCCCGGGTTGAACATGAAGCTGGGTGTGGAAGGCATCAACAGCTTTCCGCGGTCGGTCCCGGAGATCGCCGCCTACGACGAGCTGGTCAGCACCTTCCCGGACCGCGGCGCGTCGCACATGGTGGTCATCCGCGGGGACGACGCCGCCCGGGTCGCCGAGGACATGGCCACTCCCGGCGCACGCATCGTGTCCTCTGTGGACGGTAGGACGCAACGGCTCGAACTGCCGATCCCTTACTCCGCGGGCACTCCGGAGGCCGACGTCTCGCTGGCGCAACTGCGTGCCCAGCCGGTGCCGCCCGGGGTGGAGCTGGCCATCTCCGGTGAGCCCGCGCGTGGCGTGGACTATTCGGCGCACCAGGCGGAACGGCTGCCGTGGGTGGTCGGATTCGTGCTGCTGGCCACCTTCCTGATGATGGCGCTGGCGTTCCGCTCGGTGGTGATCGGCGCGCTGGGCCTGGTGCTCAACCTGCTCTCGGTGCTGGCCGCCTGGGGTGCGCTGGTGGTGGTCTTCCAGGGCACCTGGGCCGAGGGACTGCTCGGCTTCACCTCCACCGGGTTCATCGGCTCACGAACCCCGCTGATGCTCTTCGCGATCCTCTTCGGACTGTCGATGGACTACCAGATCTTCGTGGTCAGCCGGATTCGTGAGGCGGTCGAGCGAGGCCTGCCGACCAGGGAGGCGGTGGTGGACGGCATCACCGGCTCCGCGCGGGTGGTGACCAGCGCCGCGCTGGTGATGGTCTCGGTGTTCATCGGCTTCATGTTCATCGATCGGATCGAGATGAAGCAGATCGGTCTCGGCCTGGCGCTGGCGGTGCTGCTGGACGCGGTGATCGTGCGGATCCTGCTGCTTCCCGCGGCGATGTCGTTGCTGGGCAAGGCGTCCTGGTGGCCGGGCCGGGTGCGGGAACCGGCTCCGCCGCTCCGGACCCCGGCAGCTCGAGCCTGATCCGGCAGCCGGTGTCGCCGACCACGGCGATCCGGCCGCCGTGCAGTTCGGCGACCCACCGGGCGATGGCCAGGCCCAGCCCGGTGCCGCCGTTCCCGGCCCGCTCACCGCGGGTGAACCGCTCGAACACGCGCTCGCGCTCGGCGGGGGCGATGCCCGGTCCGTCGTCGGCGACTTCGATGGCGAGACCGGTGCCTTCGGCGGTCGCCAGCACCCGGACCTCGCCGCCCGCCGGACCGTGGCGGACGGCGTTGTCCAGCAGGTTCGCCACCACCTGGTGCAGGCGTTCCCGGTCGGCGAAGGCCAGCGCGCCCGCCGGGCTCACCTCGACGGTGAACCGCGCGTCCGCCTGGGTCTCGGCGACGGCTTCACGCAGCAGCGGCTCGATTTCGAAGGTTTCGCGGTGCAGCGGCTGGACGCCGGCGTCGATCCTGGACAGGTCGAGCAGCTCGGTGACCAACCTGCCGAGCCGTTCGGTCTGGCCGAGCGCGGTTTTCAGCGCGTCCTCGCCGGTCACCCCGTCGACGGCGTTCTCCAGCACCGCCCGCAACGCGGTGATCGGCGTGCGCAGCTCGTGCGAGACGTTCGCGATCAGCTCGCGCCGCTGCTGGTCGGCGGCGCCGAGGTCGGCGGCCATCCGGTTGAACGCCAGCGCCAGTTCGCCCACCTCGTCGCGCGAGGTCGCGCGGACGCGCCGCGAGTAGTCGCCTTCGGCCATGGCGCGGGCGGCCGCGGTCATCTGCCGCAGCGGTTTGGTCATGCCGTGTGCCAGCAGCTGCGTGGTGACCAGCGCGATGACCAGCGCCGCGATCGCGGTCCGCGGCGGCAGCCAGCCGATCTGGTAGCGGAAGAAGATCAGCGCCGCGCCGGTCGCGCCCACCACCAGCAGGCCGAGCTTCAGCTTGATCGAGCGCACCGGGTCCAGCGGGCGGGGCAGGCTCATTTCGCCTCCAGCGCGTAACCGACGCCGTGCACGGTCCGGATCAGATCGGCGCCCAGCTTGCGGCGCAACGCTTTCACGTGGCTGTCCACCGTTCTCGGCGGACCTTCCCAGCCCCAGACCTGCGACACCAGTTCCTCGCGGGAGAACACCGCGTCCGGGCGGCGCGCGAGCTTGGTGAGCAGCTCGAACTCGATCGGGGTCAGGTGCGGTTCGGTGCCCGCCCGGCGGACGCGGCGGCGGACCGGGTCGATCTCCAGGTCGCCGACGACGATGCGCTCCGGTGTCGCCGCTTCGGCCGTGGCCGCGCGGTCGGCGCGCCGGAGCAGCGCGTGCACGCGGGCGGCCAGCTCGCGGATGGAGAAGGGCTTGGTCAGGTAGTCGTCGGCGCCGACGGCCAGCCCGACCAGCAGATCGTTCTCGTCGGCGCGGGCGGTGAGCATCAGCACCGGCACCGGACGGCGGGCCTGGATGCGGCGGCAGACCTCCAGACCGTCGTACCCCGGCAGCATGATGTCGAGCACGACCAGGTCGGGATCCCCCGCTTCGGCGGCGGCGACCCCGGCCGGTCCGTCGTGCGCGAGTTCCACCGCGAACCCCTCGGCCCGCAACCGGGCGGCGACCGATTCGGCGATCGTCCGCTCGTCCTCCACGATCAGCACTTTCCGCTGCATGCGCCGACTCTAGGCGGCCATGGCGGTACGGTGGACAATGCCCGACCCGCACACCTGAGCGAAACGCGGACTCGATTTTGTCGGACCCGGATGCGAACATGTGTTCGTGTCAGATCAACAACTACTCACGCGGGTGCGCAAGCTGCTCGCGAAGGCCGAGGACCCGGCGGTCACCGAGGCCGAGGCCGAGGCGTACAACACCAAGGCCGCCGAGCTGATCGCCCGGTACGGCATCGATCGCGCGGTGCTGGCCGCGGCCGGGCGGCACACCGACACCATCACCAGCGTGAAGATCCCGTTGCACAACCCGTACAGCAAGGACAAGGCGCAGCTGCTGAGCTGTGTGGCCGATCCGCTGCGCTGCCGGGTGGTGTTGTTGTGCCGCGGGCAGGCCGTGCAGTCGGTCACCGTGTTCGGCTTCCGGTCCGATCTGGACCGGGTGGAGCTGCTGTTCACCAGCCTGTTGCTGCAGGCGACCACCCAGCTGGCCAGGGTGCGGCCGGGCTGGGCGGGGCAGGGGCAGACGGTCGCCGCGTACCGCCGCACGTGGCTGGCCGGTTTCGCCTCGGCGGTCCGCCTGCGCCTCAAAGCCGCCGAATCCCGTGCCGTCGCCGAGCACGACGAGCCGGGCGGGCAGTCCGCCGAACTCGTCGTGCTGGACCGGAAAAAGCTGGTCGACGATGCCTACGACGCCCAGTACGGCCGCCTGCGCAAAGCCTCGCCCCGCCACCTCTCCGGCACCGGCTACACCGACGGCCACTTCGCCGGCCGCCGCGCCAACCTCGGCACGACGCACCTGAAAGGCGGTGGTATCGCGCTGCCCGCCCGCACCGCTTCGTGACCGCCTTTTCGGCTGCCACCCACCGAGAACCCGCACGCGGCCCGAGCCTTCGCTGCCCGAGTCCGCCTCTTCGCGACCGGGGCTTTGCTGCTTGGGCCCGGCTGTGTGCGGCGGGTCTTCGCTGTCCGGGTGTGCCCTTTCGCGGCCGGGGCTTTGCTGCTCGGGCTCGGTCGTGTGCGGCGGGTCTTCGCTGTCCGGTTCGGCCGTGCGCGATCGAGGCTTTGCTGCTTGGGCTCGGTCGTGCGCAGCGGGTCTTCGCTGTCCGGGTGTGCCCTTTCGCGGCCGGGGCTTTGCTGCTCGGGCTCGGTCGTGCGCAGCGGATTTTCGCTGTCCGGGTTCGTCCTTCGCGGCCGAGGTTTTCCGCTCGGGCCCAGCCGTGCGCAGCGGAACTTCGCTGGCCGGTTCGGCCGTGCGCTGCCGAAGCCTCCGCTGCCCCGGGGTTGCCCGTGCAGTGGTGCTCCGCTGCCCGGGCCCGTCATCGGGGCGGACCCGGGTCCGGGACATCGCGCCGGATGCGTCAGGAGCGGTGGACCTGGAAAGGGGAGAAGCTCTGCGCGACCGGCATCAGCTCGAGCACGTTCACGTTGACGTGCGCGGGCTGCGAGGTCACCCAGTGCACCGACTCGGCGATGTCCTCGGCGCTCAGCGGCTGCATGCCCGAGTAGACCTCGTCCGCCCGGTCCTGGTTGCCTTCGAAGCGCACCACCGAGAACTCCGTGCCGCCCACCATGCCGGGTTCGATGGAGGTGACGCGAACGCCCGTGCCGTGCAGGTCGCTGCGCAGGTTCAGGCTGAACTGGTGCACAAAAGCCTTGGTGGCGCCATAAACGTTCCCACCGGGGTACGGGTACGTGCCCGCGACCGAGCCCAGGTTGACCACGTGCCCCCGGCCGCGTTCGACCATGCCGGGCAGGGCGGCCCGCGTGCAGTGGACCAGGCCGGCGCAGTTCGTGTCGATCATCTGCTGCCAGTCGTCCGGGTCGGCCTTGTGCGCGGGGTTGAGCCCCTTGGCCAGGCCCGCGTTGTTGACCAGCACGTCGACCTCGGCGAAGGCCGCGGGCAGGTCGGCGAACGCGGCGTTGACCGCGTCGCGGTCGCGCACGTCCAGTTCCAGCGGGTGCACCGAATCGCCGAGGTCGGCGGCGAGTTCGGCGAGTTTGTCCGCCCGGCGGGCGGTGGCGACCACCCGGGCGCCCTCGGCGGCGAACCGCCGGACGATGGCGGCGCCGAAGCCCGCGCTGGCCCCGGTGACAAAGACGGTTTTCTGTCGCGTACTCACGAGCCGAACCGTACTTCCCCGTCCGCGCCGCCCGCGACCGAAGAGAGAAAGGCCTCAAGCGCGCCGTCGAACTCGTCTCGCCGTTCGAGATTGGGCATGTGCGCGGCCCCGTCGACCACCACCAGCCGCGAGCCGCGGATGCGCCGGTGCATGAGTTCGGCGTCGGCCACCGGGGTGTATTCGTCGTCGGAGCCGACCACGATCAGCGTGGGTACCTCCACCGTGCCCAGCGATTCCACGTAGTCGAGCCGTTCCGCCCGGCCGCGCAACGCGGCGGCCGCACCCTCGGCCGGTGCCCCGCGCATCATGCCGAGCACGTGCTTGCCGACCTCGGGCAGCGCCTCCAGATTGTGCGGCGCCACCATCTTCGGCAGCACCTCATCGGCATACGGCGCCAGACCCTCGCGCAGCAACCGGTCCGCGGTCTCGTTGCGCAGTCTTTTGCCCGCGGAAGTCTCCCCGACCGGGGAGGTGTCGGCGAGCACCAAGCCGCGCACCCGCGAGGGGAACAGCCGGTGGAACTCCATCACGATCTGCCCGCCCATGGAGAGCCCGCCGAGCACGATCCGGCCCACGCCGAGCCGGTCGAGCAGTTCACCGAGATCGCGGGCGAAGGTCTCCAGGAAGGTCTTGCCCGGCACCACCGTGGTCTCGCCGTACCCGCGCAGGTCGGGCGCGATCACCCGCCAGTCCGGCCCGGCGAACCGCTCGACCTGTGGCGCCCACATGGACCGGTCGAAGGGGTGTCCGTGCACCAGCACCAACGGTTCGCCGGTGCCTTCGTCGGTGTACGCCACCGAAATTGCACCGAGGTCAATTCTTGCCATTTTCCCTGTTCTCCACGGCTGTAGTTGACAACCGAAGGCTAATACGAGGTAGATTGCGCAGGCAATGAAAACAATTACCTCGGTGCAATATGGGGAAATGCATGGATGACTTCCGGCTGATCGCCGACCGTCTCGCCGCCGACATCAACGAGGGCAGGCTCCGTCCCGGCGACCGCCTGCCGCCGCAGCGCCGGTTCGCCCGCGAGCACCGCATCGCGCCATCGACCGCGACCCGCGTCTACGGCGAGCTGGTGCGGCGCGGGCTGGCGGTCGGTGAGGTCGGCCGCGGCACGTTCATCCGTGCCGCGCGGCCGCCCGCCGATCCCGCGCTCGCCGAACCGGCCACCGCGCCGATCGATCTCGAACTGAACTTCCCGCTGTTGCCCGAGCAGGCGGACCTACTGGCGAAGAGCCTGAGCGGCCTGGTCCGCGTCGACGCGATGGGGCAGAGCCTGCGGCCGACCACCCCGGCGGGCACGCCGGCGGTGCGCGAAGCCGCCGCCGCGGCGTTGGCGCGCGGCGGCTGGACGCCCGAACCGGAGCGAATCCTCTTGGCCGGCAACGGAAGGCAGGCGATCGCGGCGGCGTTCAGCGCGCTGGCCGGGATCGGCGAGCGCATCGCGGTCGAGGCGCTGACCTATCCGGTGGTCAAGGCGATCGCCGCCCGGCTCGGCATCACGCTGGTCCCGATCGAGGTGGACGCGGACGGCATGGTGCCCGAGGCCGTGCGCGCGGCCCACCGGACCAGCCCGTTGCGCGCGGTGTACGTGCAGCCCGCGGTGCAGAACCCGCTCGGCATCACGATGTCCGCCGACCGGCGCCGGGCGCTGGCCGAGGTGCTGGTCGAACTCGACTTGCCCGCGATCGAGGACGGCGTCAACGGCTTCCTCCGCGACGACCTGCCGCCACTGCTGGCCCTCGCGCCCGAGCAGGTGATGCTGGTGGACAGCCTGTCCAAGCGTCTCGCGCCGGGCATGAGCCTCGGTTTCCTGGTGCCGCCCACCGGGTTCGCCGACCGGGTGGCCGCCGCGTTGCGGTCGGGCGGGTGGACCGCGCTGCGGTTCGCCATGGAGGTCGCGACGCGTTGCCTCGCCGACGGCACGCTCGCCGAGATCGAAGCGGCCAAGCGCCGGGACGCGCGGGCCCGGCAGGAGCTGCGAGCCGAGTGCCTGGCGGAGTTCACCGTGCGCGCCGACCCGGGTTCGTACCACTGCTGGTGGGAGTTGCCGGAGCAGTGGCGGGCCGAGACGTTCGTCGGCGCGGCCGCGCGCCGGGGCATCGCGGTGAGCCCGGCGGCCGCGTTCACCGTCGGCGCCGGGCACGCGCCCAGCGCGGTGCGGCTAGCGCTCAGTGGCCCGCCGCCGGAGCAGCTGCGGGCGGCGCTCGGCCAGCTCGCCGGGCTCGCGCGGGGGACTGCCGAGGACGCCGGGATCGAGTGAGCAGACCCCTTGCCCAATCAGTAAGGCAAGGTTAACCTAACCCGTGCTCAAAAGATCATTCGCACTGGTGGCGCTGGTGGTGCTGACGCTCGCGGGCTGTGCGTCCGACCCGGAACCCGCGGCCGAGGGGGACGCGGCGTTCTCGGCGACGGTGAAACACGCGTTCGGCGAGACCACCTTCACCAAGAAGCCGCAGCGTGTGGTCGCGCTCGGGTACAACGACCTCGCCGTGGCCACCGCGATGGGCCTCAACGTGGTCGGCGCGGTGAAGGGGTACGACCCCGGCGTGCCGCAGGCGCCGTACCTGAGCAAGCAGCTCGGGCCGGAAGTGCTGACGCTCGACATGAACGGCATCAGCTTCGAGCAGGTCGCCGCCTATCGGCCGGACGTGATCCTCGCCGTCTCGATGGTCACCCTCGACGCGCCGGGGTACGAGAAGCTCAGCCGGATCGCGCCGACGCTGCCGTTCGAGACCACGCTGTACGGCGGCTCGATGCAGGACGACGCGCTGCGGATCGGCCGGGCGGTCGGGGACGAGGCCGGGGCGCAGCGCCTGGTGGACGCGGCCGCCGCGGAGATCACCAAGCTCAAGGCGGACCTGCCGGGCCTGGCAGGCAAGTCGTACCTGTTCGGGCAGGCCAGGGGCGAGGTGCTGCCGCTGGTGGTGGGCAAGGACAACCAGACGACCAAGTTCATGAACTCGCTCGGCCTGAAGATCCCGGACGCCTTCGCGAACGCGGAAGCCACGGCCGAGCTCGCGCCCGGCACCATCGGGTTGTCCTACGAGCAGGTCGAACAGCTCGACAGCGCGGACGCCCTGTTCATGACCTATCCGAGCGCGGTCGACAAAACGACCTTCGAGAGCAACTCCTTGGTGCAACGGCTGAAGGTGGTCGGCGAGGGCCGGTTCCAGGCCGTCACCTCGGACACCGCGCAGGCGTTGCAGGCGCCGAACGTGGCCGCGGTGAAGTGGCTGCTCGACCAGCTACGCCCCACGCTGACCCGGATCGGACAGGTGTAGCACCCGGTATTGGACGCCTTGGTGCGCCGGGGTTTCCCCGGAGTGCAGGGTGAACCGCGTCAGTTCCCAGCGGCGCAGGTCGACCGCGAGCACGGTGGCGTACACCGAATCGCCGACGGCTTCCGTGCGGGCGCGGGCCACCGCGTCGGCCGGCGCCTCGCCATCCACAATGGACTCTGTGGTGCGGACGGCGGTGGTGGCCGTGCTCGCCGGTCCGCGCACGATCTCGACGCCGAGCCAGTGCGAGACCGGCGGCCTGCCGAAGCTGTCGCAGAGGCCGCGGAACCCGTCGCTCCACAGGAACCGGTTCATCGCCTCGGCCGAATCCCACCAGTAGAACGGCGCGTACTGGTTGACGCCGTGCACCTCGCGCTCGCGCACGCAGTACGCCTTGAAACCGAGGCCGTCGAAGGCATCGAGCGCGCTGCCCCTGGTGGCCACGCGGTGCCGGATGATGCCCATGTCGTAGTCGGCGGGCAGGGTGATCTCGTACTGCATCGCCTGCATCACGGCCGCCTGACGAGCAGGTTCAGCACGCCTTCGACGGCGCGTTCGAAGCCTTCGGGTGAGCCGGAAGCCCGCGCCAGCACGTAACCGCCCTGCAGCGTGGCGATCACGGTGGCCGCGGTGTCGGCCGGATCCAGCCCGGCGAACTCGCCGTCGGCCTGGCCTTCGGTGATCACCTCGGCGAGCCGGTTCCGCAGCCAGTCGAAGGTTTCCTCGACCGGGCGGCGCAGTTCGGGGCTGCCGATCACGTCGGGGTCCTGGGTGAGCCTGCCGATCGGGCAGCCGCGCAGGATCTCGCGTTCGCGGTGCAGGTACGCGGCGATGCGCTCGGATGCCTTGCCCGGCCCGGAAAGTTCGCCGTCCGCCTTCGCCCGGATGACCTCGGCCGTTCGTTCGACCGCGGCCAGCGCGAGCTCGGGCTTGCCGGAAAAGTGGTGGTACATGCTGCCCTGCCCGGCGCCCGCGCGCTGCTGGATGGCCTTCGGGCTGGTGCCGACGTACCCGCGTTCCCAGAGCAGCTCGCGCGTGCTCTCGATCAACCTGTCGCGCGTGTCCATGCCAGTACCGTACATACCAGTAGGTACAAAGACAACGTGGTGACCGGATCGGTCCGCATCGAGGCCTGATCCGGCCTGTCGCCGAGCCCGGCACGCGGTCAGGCTGGAGGCATGAACAGAGCCCTTCTGGTGATCGACGTCCAGGAATCGTTCCGGCGGCGGGACAACTGGCGGCACGTCTCGGCCCCGGACATCGTCGATCGGGTCAACCGGCTGGTGACGGCCGCGCGCGCCGACGGCGACCTGGTCGTCTGGGTGCTGCACAACGAGCCGGGCACGGGCGGGGTGTTCGACCCGGCGAGCGGATTCGTCCGGCTGATGGACGGTCTCGAACCGGAGCCCGGCGAGCCGCTGGTGCACAAGACCGCGCACAACGCCTTCACCACCACGAACCTCCAGCAGACGCTGACCGCGCGGGGTGTGCGCGAGGTGGTGGTCTGCGGCATCCGCACCGAGCAGTGCTGCGAGACGACCGCGCGTGTCGCCTCCGACCTCGGCTACGACGTCACCTTCGTCACCGAGGCGACCGCCACCACGCCGCTGGCGCACTGGGAGGCGCCCGCCGGCCGGACCGCGGACGAGGTGCTCGCCGACCCGCGCACGCTCCAGGCCGACCAGCTCATCGCGCGGACCGAATACGCGCTGGCCGGCCGGTTCGCCACCATCCGGACGATCGCCGAGGTGGCCGGTACGCTGACCGGATCGTGACCACTGTCGCCTTCCTGCTGGTGCCCGAGCTGCACCTGCTCGATCTCGCCGGCCCGGCCCAGGTGTTCTCCAGTGCCGGCGACCTCGGCCTGGACTACCGCCTCCGCTACCTCGCCGAACGACCGGAAGTGCCGACGGCACAAGGGGTTCCGCTGAACGCGGAGGTGGAATGGCCGACGCTGACCCGGGACGACCTCCTGGTGGTCCCGGGCTGGCGCGCGCCGGAACTGCGCCGGAACGGCCCCATCTCGGACGAGGCACTGGCGTGGATCCGGGCGCACCACCGCGCCGGTGGACTGGTGGCCAGCGTGTGCGCCGGCGCCGACGCGCTCGGCCGGGCCGGGCTGCTCGATGGTCGCCGCTGTACCACCCACCACGCGCTCCAGGACGAGCTGGCGCGCCGCTATCCGCTGGCCACCGTGGTGCGCGACGTGCTCTACGTGACCGACGGCCGGGTGGTCACCTCGGCCGGGATCGCCAGCGGCATCGACCTGTCCCTGCACCTGATCGCCGTGCGCCACGGGCCCGGCTTCGCCGCGCGGATCGCCCGCGAAATGGTCGTCTACGCCCGGCGCAACGGCGAAGAACCCCAGGCCAGCGCGATGATGCGGCATCGGGACCACCTCAACGACGCGGTGCACCGCATCCAGGACCTGATCGACGAGCGCTTCGCCGAACGCCTGCGCCTCGCGGACCTCGCGCGTTCGGCCGGGTGCGGCGAACGCACGGTCACGCGGTTGTTCGGCCGGGTCACCGGCCTGACTCCCTTGCGGTACCAGCAGGTTCTGCGGCTCGAACGCGCCGAGCACCTGATCGGGCAGGGCATGACCGTGGAGCACGCGGCCAGGGCGGTCGGCTTCGAGGACGCGCGCATGTTGCGGCGCCTGCGCTCCCGAGCCTGACGCACTCCAGTTTGAGTACCCCGCGTGTTACGCTCGCTCGCCTACTCAAATTTGAGTGACCTCCCGGAGGTGCCGCCATGGACAAGACGATTCCGCTGCTGCCCTGCGTTTCGATCAACGAGACGCTGGACTTCTACTGTTCGCTGGGCTTCGAGGTCACCTATCAGCAGAAGGCGCCGAACGTGTACGCGGCGCTCGCCTTCGAACAGGTCGAACTGCACTTCTTCGTGCTGAAGGGCTTGGTGCCGAAGGAGAACTACAGCACCTGCTACGTGCTGACCGACCGGGTGGACGAGCTGTACGAGCGGTTCACCGGCGGCCTGCGCGCGGCGCTGGGCAAGCTGCCTTCGCGTGGCTGGCCGCGGGTCAATCCCCTGAAGAACCTGCGGTCCGGTGTTCGCCAGTTCATCGTGATCGACCCGTCGGGCAACTACGTCCGCATCGGTCAGCCGATCGCCGCGCCGACCAACGGGCTGGCCGAGGGGCCGTTGGAGGGGCCGAAGCTGGGCCGCGCCCTGGAGACCGCGATGATGTTCGCCGACTCTAAGGACGACCCGGAATCCGCCGTGCGGGTGCTCGATCGGGCACTGGCGCTCGGCGAGGAAGTGCCTGTGGCACTGCGGTTCCGTGCCCTGGTGTTGCGTGCCGACCTGGCCGTGCGACTGGGCGCGGACGAACAGGCGGGCACCTTGTTGTCCGAAGTGGACAAAATCGGTTCAGCTGCGGGCGACGAGGTGGCCGATGAGCGCCGACGGGTCCGGGACCTGCGCGAACAACTGCTCGATCGGGTGAACCAGACGTGAAACAACTTCAACGCAGCTAAACCAACGCGAAACGCTTGATAACCAACATCGGCGCGGTTACGCTGAGGAGGCATCTGGTTCCTGATCGAAAGGACGGAAGCGTGCTCAGTACACGAGTCACCATCGGGTCCTCCGTCGGCCTGCACGCGCGCCCGGCCCGCCTGCTCGCCGAAGCCGCGGGGAAGCAGACCGCCTCCGTCCGGATCGGCCGTTCCGAAGACGCGCTGGTCGACGCCGCCAGCATTCTCGCGGTGATGTCGCTCGGCGTCGGCGGTGGTGAAGACGTGGTGCTGGTGGTCGAGGGCGAAGGCGCGGAGGAGACGCTGCGCGAGCTGTCCGAGCTGCTGGCCCAGGACCTCGATGCCGCGGTGCCCGCCTAGAACAGCGTCTGGCCATCTAGCCGAAGCCCTAGTTCTCCTCCTGCATCGTGGATCGCGTGACGGGACTCAGGGTGGTACTGGCAGGCGGTTCGGAACTTTTCAGTGCGGACGGATGCCCGCTCGACGTGAACGACCTGGACGACCTGGAAGATCCGGCCGCGACCGGAGAGATCGAGTTCGTCCGGTCCACCGAACCATCACGAGCGGCGGGACGCGCCGAGTGACCCCCAGCTCTCGGCGCGTCCCGCGTCAAATCCGGCTCGGCGAAGCTCAGTGCCGGGTGGTTGTCGCCGCGGTGTGCGCGGCGATCGCGTCGGTCAGCTGCTGATGGATCGCCGGGGCCAGGTAGTGCCCCATGCCGGGAATGGTGACCAGTCGCGCGCCGGGTAGCACCTCGGCGAGGTGGCGCGCGTGCGGTGGCGGATGGATCGGGTCGAGCGGGGCCTCGATGACCAGTGCGGGCGTGGTGATGCCCGCCAGTTCGGCGGCCCGCGTGGTCCAGTCCTGCCGGATCGATCCGTGCGGGTGCTCGGCCACCGGCTCCACCGGATCCGCGTGCGCGCGTGCCCCGGCGATCCGCCGCTCCAGCTCGGCCTCGTCGAACGGCAACTCGTCACCGGAAAGTCGCCGGTAGAACTCGATTTCCGAGATGTCGCCGGGATTGAAGGCCATCTCGATGAACCAGCGCTTCGGGGTGGGCAGGCCGTCGAGCGTGGGTTCGCCGGTCAGCGCGCGTTCCCAGTTGCCGAAGAAGTCCACGTCCATCGCGCAGCTGCCGAGCAGGGTCATCGCGGTCAGCCGGTCGCGGTGGTCGAGCGCGAGCAGCTGGGTGATCGCCGAGCCCATGCCGAACCCCAGCGAGTGCGCCCGGTCGACCTTCCAGGCGTCGAGCACGGCGACCGCGTCCGCGGCCAGATCGTCGAAGTTGTAGGGAGCGGTGGAGAACTCGCGGTGGGTGGAGCGGCCGGTGTCGCGGTAGTCGTAGCAGATGACCAGGTGGCCCGCGTCGGCGAGCCGGCGCACCAGTTGCTCCGGCCAGTCCATCGAGGACTGGCAGTCGCCGGCGTTCAGCAGCAGGGCCGGTGCCCCCGCGTCGCCGATCGCCTGGGTCCACAGCTCGACGTCGCCGGATCGGGTGATTTGTTCGCGCATGCGGCCGAAGCTACGCACGGAAAAAGCGCACGTGCACATAGAAATTTGCGGAGGCGAATGCGGGGCCTGTTGTGTTCGGTGATTCTCGGGGGAGGCTGGGGGTCGTCAAATTCGAGGGAGACAGAACATGAGATACATGGTCCTGCTGAAGTCCGATGAGGGCGAAGTCGACACTGGCCGGGCGCCGACCGAAGCCGAGATGACCGAGATGGCGAAGTTCAACGAGGAACTCGTCGGCGCCGGTGTCCTGCTCGCCGGCGAGGGGCTCGCGCCCAGTTCGCAGGGCGCCAAGGTCAAGCTCAGCAAGGACGGCGCCACCGTCACCGACGGCCCGTTCACCGAGGCCAAGGAGCTGATCGCGGGCTTCTGGATTCTCGACGTGCCTTCGCTCGAAGACGCGATCAGCTGGGTGAAGCGCATCCCCGGCCCCGAGCAGGAGGTGGAGATCCGGCGGGTGCTCGAGGCCGAGGACTTCGGTGAGGCCTTCACCCCGGAACTGCAGGAGAAGGAAGCCAAGATGCGCGCGACGGTCGCCGAGCAGCGCGAGGCTTAGCCCACGCGAAAGACGATCTTCCCCAGCACATGGCCGTCTTCGCTGAGCCGGTGCGCGTCGGCGGCCTGTGCCAGTGGGAAGGTTTTCGCCACCGGCAGGCGCAGCCGTCCGCTACGCAGCAGTGGCAGCGCCTCGGTGAACACCTCCGCCGTGGGCACGGCCTCCGTGCCGCCGCTGCTGAAGTGGACGCCGGTCTCGGCGGTGTCACCGCCGGCGATGGTCACCACCTTGGCCGGGTCGCCGGTCAGCGCGACCGACTCCGCCAGCACCCCGCGTCCGGAGGCGTCGAGCACCACGTCGATTCCGTCCGGCGCGGCTTCGCGCACCCGGTCCACCCAGCCGTCACCGTAGGCCACCGGCCGCACGCCCAGTTCGCGCAGGAACTCGTGCCGCCCCGGGCCGGCCGTGCCGACCACGGTCAGCCCGCGGGCGATCGCCAGCTGGCTCGCCACCAGCCCGACCGCGCCGGTCGCCGCGTGCACCAGCAACGTCTGTCCTGAGTGGACATCCAGGTAGCGCAGTGTGCGCACGCTGGTCTCCGCGGCGACCGGCAGCGCGGCGGCTTCCTCGAAGCTGAGCCAGTCCGGCTTCTGCACCAGCGCGGCGGCTTGGGCGATGACGTGCGTGGCGGCCGCTCCGCCGCCGACGTTGCCGAACACCTCGTCGCCGGGGGCGACGGTGTCCACGTCCGGCCCGACCGCGTCGACCACCCCGGCCGCCTCGATCCCGGTGCCCCTCGGCGCGGCCAGCTCCTGGCCGGGCGTGAACGCGCCGCTGCGGATCTTCCAGTCGATCGGGTTCACGCCGGCGGCGCGGACCGCGATCCGGACTTCACCGGGACCCGGCTCGGGCAGGGTGATTTCCTGGAGTTCGAGTACTTCGGGGCCGCCGTATTCGGCGTACCGGATTGCCTGTGCCATGGGTCCTTTTCCAGTTCAGACGAGCAGGAGGGTTTTGCCGAGCACCGTTCTGCGTTCCATTGTCGCGTGCGCGTCGGCCGCGCGCGCGAGCGGAAAGGTCCGCCCGACAACGGGTTTCAACCGGCCTGCCACGGCTTCGGCCAGTGTTCGCTCGACCAGATCGGCCAGGCTTTCCCTGGTGAACTGGACCTGTTCGATCCCGGTGAGTTCGACGCCCCGGCGTTCGGCCTCGGCCGGATCGACCGCGGCGAAACCACCGCTCGGGATGCCGTGGGCGAAGAAGTGGCGGGTGACCGTGCCGAATGCGGCCCGCCCGATTTCCCCGCCGACACCGTCGAAGACCACGTCGGCTTCGATGCCGTTCGTCCAGTCCTCGGTGGAGTAGTCGACCACGGTGTCCGCGCCGAGTTCTTCGGCCAGCCGGAGTTTCTCGGCGCCCCTGGCGGCGGCGGTCACGTGCGCCCCGGCGGCCTTGGCCAACTGCACCAGCAGGGTGCCGAGGCCACCGGCCGCCGCGGTGACCAGCACCCGGTCTCCGTGCCGGAGCTTCGCCGCGTCGACCAGGCTGAACGCGGCGGGACCGATCTGGAGCAGGCCCGCCGCGGTCTGCATGTCGAGTCCGGCGGGCAGTTCCACCACGCCCTCGATCGGGGCGAGCGCCTGCTCCGCGTACCCACCGCCGTCGACCCCGGCGACCACTTCCTTGCCCACCCAGCCCGGGTCGACGCCTTCGCCGGTCGACAGCACCCGCCCGGCCACCCCGGTCCCGGGGGTGTAGGGCGGCGCCAGGCCGAAGTACTCGGTACCCCAGCCGCTGCGCAACTGGGTCTCGAGGAACAGGGTGTCCGCGACGACGACGCCGACCACCACCTGTCCCGGCCCCGCGACGGGGACCGGGACTTCTTCCACTCGCAACATTTCGGGTCCGCCGAACCCGCTGACCTGAACCGCTCGCATCGTTGTCACGACACCGAGCATTCAACCTCTAGTTTGGTAGAGGTCAATCAATGGTGGCGAAGAACTTGCGGACGTCCGCGGCGAGCACCTCCGGCACCTCGTGCGCGGCGTAGTGCCCGCCGGTGTCGTAGGAGTTCCAGCTGGTGATCCGGTGGTGGTCGCGCTCGGCGAACCGGCGGATCGACTGGAAGTCACCGGCGAACATGGCCAGCCCGGTGGGCGTGGTGGTCGGTTCCGCGGGCTGTGCTCCCGCGTGCGCGTCCTCGTAGTAGAACCGGATCGCCGAGCCGGAGGTGCCGGTCAGCCAGTGGATGGCCACGTTGCCCACGATGAACGCCGGGTCGAGGGTCTCGCTGAACAGCTGCGCGTTCCAGGCGAGCAGGCCGACCGGCGAGTCCGCGAGCGCGAACGCCAGCGTCTGCGGTTGCTGGCTGTGCAGCTGGTTGAAGGCGAAGTGGTTGTCGTAGAACCACTGGAGGTGCTTGAGCGCGGCCTGGTCGGCTTCGCTCAGGTCGGCCATTTCGGCGGGGTCGCCGGATGGGAACGAGAAGAGCTGCGTGACGTGCACGCCGATGACGTGCTCGGGGTCGAACCGCGCGATCTCCGGCGAGATCAGCGAGCCGCCGTCGTTGCCGACCGCGCCGTAGCGCTGGTAGCCGAGGCGGCTCATCAGCTCGGCCCAGGCGCGGGCGGTCCGGTAGCGGTTCCAGCCGGGGGTGCGGGTCGGGCCGGAGAAGCCGAAGCCGGGCAGGGACGGGATGACCAGGTGGAACGCCGGGCCGTCGGCCGGCTCGGTCAGCAGCTCGATGACGTCCAGGTACTCCAGGACCGTGCCGGGCCAGCCGTGGCTGAGGATCAGCGGCGTCGCGTCCTCGCGGGACGAGCGGACGTGCAGGAAGTGGATGTCCTCGCCGTCGATCTCGGTGGTGAACTGCGGGTACGCGTTCAGCCGGGCTTCCAGCGCGCGCCAGTCGAACTCTTCGCGCCAGTAGCGCACGAGTTCGCGGACGCGGTCGACCGGCATGCCGTACGCGCTGCCGGTGCCGGGGAGCTCGTTCGGCAGGAACGCCTGCTCGAGGCGGTCGGCGAGGGTGTCGAGCGCGGTCTGGGGGATGTCGACGCGGAAGGGGTTGATCACGACTGTCTCCTCGGTGCTGGAACGGAATGTTTTGTTCTGATTGAACCGTAGCAGAGCGGAACGATCTGTTCCAGTGGTAATCTGCGTGGCATGTCAACCACGCAGAGCAGCGGGCTGTCGGGACGCCGTCAGCAGGCCGCGCAGAACGACGGCATCATTCTCGACGCGGCGCGCGAGGTCTTCCTGGCCGATCCGAAGGCGCCGGTGTCGGCCGTCGCGAAGCGCGCCGGGGTCGGGATCAGCGCGTTGTACCGGCGGTATCCCGGCAAGGAGGACCTGCTGCGGCACCTGTGCCACGAGGGACTGCGCCGGTACAACGCCGAGGCCGAAGCCGCGTTGCAGGAGCCGGACGCCGGGGCGGCGTTCACCGGGTTCGTCGAGCGCGTGGTCGACGCCGACGTGCATTCGCTGACCGTGCACCTGGCGGGCACCTTCACCCCGACCGCCGAGATGGGCGCGGACGCGATGCGCGCCAACGAACTCGCGACCACCCTGCTTTCGCGGGCAAAAGACGCCGGCGCGGTGCGGCAGGACGCGGTGCCGCAGGACATCGGGCTCACCCTCGAAGCCTGCTCGGCCATCCGGGTCGACGACGCCGACCGGACCCGCGAACTCCGGCGGCGCGTCCTTGCCATGCTGCTGCGCACGCTTTCCGCCACCGGCGACTCGCCGTTGCCCGGACCGGCGCCCCGGCCGGGTGAACTGAGCGGCCGCTGGAAGCCCGCGTAACCGGGAATCCCCTAAAGGTGGGCTAGCCGGCCCCTGCGCTCGCCGCGATCGCGATTAGCGTTGGGAGCGCCCGACCTCGACGCTCGACAGGAGAAACGATGGCCAGGATTGTGGTGTTCGGCGCGACCGGATACGCGGGCGGCAAGATCGCCGCCGAGGCGGAGGGGCGCGGCCACGAGGTGGTCCGGGTGGCCCGCAAACCCGGCGCCGGGATCACCGTCGGCTCCCTGCACGACGAGGCGTTCCTGCTGGATGTGGCCAAGGGCGCGGACGTCATCGCGGTCGCGGTGCCCGCCGCGCCGTCGGACGGGAAGGCGCTGGTCGACGCGGTTCCGGCGCTGGCCAAGACCGGCGCGCGGCTCGGTGTGGTCGGCGGCGCGGGCAGCCTCCAGGTCGCTCCCGGCGGACCGCGGCTGGTGGATTCGCCGGGCTTCCCCGCGTTCGCCAAGGGTGAGGCGCAGGCCCACGTCGGTGTGCTCGACGCGCTGCGCGGCCTCCCGGACGACGTCGACTGGTTCTACGTCAGCCCCGCTCCCGCGTTCGGCTCGTTCAACCCGGGCGAGAAGCTCGGCCGCTACCGCGTCGGCGGTGACCAGATCATCGGCGACAACATCAGCGGCGACGACTACGCCCTCGCCTTCGTCGACGAGATCGACAAGCCCGCCCACCGGCGGAAGCGCTTCTCCGTCGCCTACTGAGGCAGCACCACCGAAACCACCAGCCCGCCGCCGTCCCGCGGTCGTGCGGTGGCTTCACCGCCGTGCGCCCGCGCGACCGAGCGGACGATCGACAAGCCCAGCCCGGCGCCCTTCGCCGTGGCCAGGCGGTCGGTGGCCAGCCTGCGGAACGGTTCGAACAGCGCCGGGATCTCGTACTGCGGCACGACCGCGCCGGTGTTGCTCACCTCGACCTCGGCCCGGCCGTCGGCCAAGGTCCGGCTGACCACGTGCACCCAGCCGCCGGTGTTGTGCCGGATGCCGTTCTCCACCAGGTTCTGCACCAGCCGTTCCAGGAACAACGCGTCGCCGGTGGTCATCGCCTCGCCTGCTTCGGTGCGCACCTCGATCCCCGCCTGCGAGGCCTCGGCCGCGGTCTGCGCGACCACGTGCGACACCACGTCGGCCAGGTCCACCGGGCGCCGGTCCAGGATTTCGTTCTCCGAACCGGCGAGCAGCAGCAGCCCGTTGATCAGCCGCTCGTGCCGTGCGTTGATCTCCAGCAGCGTTTCGCCGAGTTGCCGGACGTCGGCTGACGCGGTTTTGCGGTGCATCGCCACCTCGACCAGTGAACGGCTCACGGTCAGCGGCGTCCGCAGCTCGTGCGACGCGTTGGCGACGAACCGGCGCTGCCCGTCGAAGGACCGGTCCAGCCGTTCGACCATCGTGTTGAACGCCCCGGCCAGGTCCTTCACCTCGTCGTCCGGTCCGCGCAGGGCGATGCGCTCGTGCAGGTTCCGGTCCGCGGCCGGCGCGGTGGCGATCCGCCGCGCGGTGTTCGTGACCTGGTGCAACGGCACCAGCACGCGGCCGGCGACCAGCCAGCCGAACCCCGCGGCCAGCCCGCCGACCACCAGCAGCGCGATGCCGCCCTGGGTGAACAGCGAGGTGGTCGCGGCCTTGCGCAGCTGCGCCTGCTGGTCCTTCATCCACTGCTCGGCACCGGCGCCGGTGAGCATGTCGCCGTTGCCGGTGAGCACCACCAGGTGCGCCCTGCGGTTGAGTCCGGGTTCCGGCGGCAGTTCCGATTTGGCCAGCATCTTCGTGCCGCCGCCGGTCAGCTGCTGTTCGAACAACGCGTAGGTGACGCCGAGCAGTACCAGCCCGGCGACCAGGAACAGGCCCCCGTAGATCAGCGTGAGCCGGGTGCGCAGGGTGACCCGGCTGGGTCGCAGGCCGCTCACGGGATCCGGTATCCCACACCGGTGACGGTCTCCACCACCGAGGGCTCGCCGAGCTTGCGCCGCAGTTTCAGGATGGTCAGCCGGACCACCCCGGTGAACGGGTCGACGTGCTCGTCCCACGCCTTCTCCAGCAGGAACTCCGCCGACACCACGGCACCGTCGGCGCGCAGCAGCTCGGTGAGCACGGCGAACTCCTTCTTGGACAACGGAATGTAGTGCCCGTCGCGGAAGACCTGGTGCCGCGCGGGATCGAGGGTGATGCCCGCGCGGGTGAGCACCGGCGGCGCGGCCGGGCGCGACCGCCTGCCCAGCGAGTGCACCCTGGCGGCCAGCTCGGGAAAGGCGAACGGCTTGGTCAGGTAGTCGTCGGCGCCGAGCCCGAGCCCGCCGACGCGGTCGGTGATCTCGGCGGACGCGGTCAGCATCAGCACGCGTGCCGGGGAGTCGGAGCCGACCAGCTCGCGGCAGACGTCGTCGCCGTGCACCACCGGCAGGTCCCGGTCGAGCACCACCACGTCGTAGGCGTGCACGCCGATCCGCTCCATCGCCTGACCCCCGTCGTAGGCGATGTCCACCGCGTGCGCCTCGTCCCGCAGCCACTCCGCGATGGCGTCGGCGAGCAGCGGTTCGTCCTCGACCACCAGCACCCTCATCAGCGCATGATCCCCGATCGCGGTGTTTCGTCCCCGTTAGCGGGCGTGGAAACCCTCCGGAAACGGGCCGCCGGGTTGCATCCCCAGCCGAGGAAATCCAACCGACTGGAGGAATGATGCGACGGCTCACCCTCGGCGCGTTCGCCGCGCTGACCCTGCTGCTCACCGCGTGCGGTGCCGACGACGGCGGGAACCAGGTGGCCTCGGCGGGGCAGCCGGCCACCGGTGCCCCGGCGAGCGCCCCGGCGGACGCGGACAAGGGCGACATGGGCGTGAAGTTCGCCCAGTGCATGCGGGAGAACGGTGTCGACATGCCCGACCCGGAGCCGGGCAAGGGCGTGCAGCTCAAGGTCGACAAGAACACGCCGAAGGAAGTGGTGGACAAGGCGCAGGAGGCCTGCCGCGAGTTCAGCCCGCAGGCCAACGGCAAGGCCAATCCGCAGATGCAGGAGAACGCCCGCAAGTTCGCCGAATGCATGCGTGCCAACGGAGTTGAGGCCTTCGCCGACCCCGACCCGAACCAGCCCGGCATCCGGATCAGCCCGGAGATCGGCGAGGACCCGGATTTCGAAAAGGCGCAGGAGGCGTGCAAGGACATCATGGCGTTGCCGGGGGAGAAGTGATGCGGCGGAAGCTCGCCGCCGGAATCGCCGTGGTGGTCGTGGCGGGGGCGGCCACCGCGGGTTTGCTCGTGTTCACGCAGACGCGGAGCGAGGCAGGGGACGCCGGCACCAGCGAACTGCCGCCCAGCACGGCGAAGGTGTCCCGGCAGACGCTCAACGATTCGCGGGAAGCGGACGGTGAACTCGGCTACGGCACCACGACCACGGTCAGCAATCGCCTGCCGGGCACGCTCACCTTCGTGCCCGACGGCGACAGCAGGATCGCGCGCGGTCAACCACTGTACAAAGTGGACGACAAACCGGTGACCCTGATGTACGGCTCGATGCCCGCCTACCGTGATCTGGCCGACGGTGCCGAAGGGCCGGATGTGCGGCAGCTGGAGGAAAACCTGCGCGACCTCGGCTACACCGGATTCACCGTCGACGACGAGTTCACCTCGGCCACCGCGACCGCGGTGACCAACTGGCAGGAGGACCAGGGCCTCGACGAAACCGGTGTCGTCGAACTCGGCCGCGTGGTGTTCGCGGACGGTGAGGTGCGGGTGGACACCGTCGAGGCCAAGCAGGGTGAACCCGCGCAACCGGGCCAGAAGGTGCTGACCCACACCGGCGTCGAGAAGGCGATCACCGTCGAACTCGAGCCCGCCGACCAGCGACTGGCCAAAAAGGACACCGAGGTGCGGATCGAACTCCCGGACGGCAAGGAGATCACCGGCCGCGTCGACGAGGTGTCCACGGTCATCCAGCCGGGCGACGGGCAGGGCCAGGAGGCGACCACCAAGGTGGAGGTGATCGTCGGCTTCGACGACCAGCAGGCCGCCGAGTCCTACGCGCTCGCCTCGGTGGACGTCACCTTCACCGCGGACAAGCGCGAGAACGTGCTGACCGTGCCGGTGGCCGCGCTGCTCGCGCTGGCCGAGGGCGGTTTCGGCGTGGAGGTCGTCGAGGGCACGGCGACCAGGTACGTGCCGGTGAAAACGGGCCTGTTCGCCGACGGCCGGGTGGAGATCACCGGGGACGGCCTGGCCGAAGGCACCGTGGTGGGGGTGCCGAAGTGATCTCGCTGACCGAGGTGAGCAAGAGCTATCCGGGCGGGGTGGCCGCGCTCAGCGGGGTTTCGCTGCGGGTGGAGCAGGGGGAGCTGGTCGCCATCGTCGGGCCGTCCGGTTCGGGGAAGTCGACCATGCTGAACCTGCTGGGCACGCTGGACCGGCCGACTTCGGGGGACGTGCACATCGACGGGTACGACGTGGCGAAGCTGTCCGACGCCAAGCTTTCCGTGCTGCGCGCTCGCCGGATCGGGTTCGTGTTCCAGCAGTTCCACCTGGCCGCCGGGGTTTCCGCGCTGGAGAACGTCGCGGACGGCCTGCTCTACACGGGCCTGCGGGCCGGCGAACGGCGGCGCCGCGCGGAGGTCGCGCTGGAGCGGGTCGGGCTGGCGCACCGGATGGATCACCGGCCGCACGAGCTCTCCGGTGGGGAGCGGCAGCGGGTCGCGGTGGCCAGGGCGGTGGCGGGGGATCCGCCGCTGCTGCTCGCCGACGAGCCGACCGGGGCGCTGGACACGGCGTCGGGGGAGGGCGTGATGCGGTTGATGCGTGAGCTGAACGCGGCGGGCACCACGGTCGTGATCATCACGCACGACCGGGACATCGCCGCTTCGCTGCCGCGGCAGGTGCGGATGCGCGACGGCCGGCTGGTGGGGGTGGGCTGATGGCGGACGTGCTGGCACCCGCGCGGATGTGGCCGCGGGACGTGCTGAAGGTGGGCGCGGTCGGGTTGCGGACGCGGCCGATGCGCGCGTTCCTGTCCGCGCTGGGCATCGCGATCGGGATCGCCGCGATGGTCGCCGTGGTGGGGATTTCCTCGTCGTCACGGGCGGAACTGGACAACACGCTCGACGCGCTGGGCACGAACCTGCTCACCGTCGGGCCGGGGACGACGATGATGGGTGAGCAGGCGCAACTGCCGCTGGCGTCGGAGTCGATGACGGAGCGGATCTCGCCGGTGGAGTCGCTTTCGGCGGTCGGGCGGGTCGAGGACGCGAAGGTGTACCGCACCGACAAGATCCCGGAGGCGCAGACGAACGGCCTGTCCGCCTACGCCGCCCGCAGCGACCTGCTCGCCACGATCGCGGGCCAGGTGCGGAGCGGGACGTGGCTCAACGACGCGACGGGTTCGTACCGCGCGACCGTGCTCGGCGCGGTCGCGGCGGAGCGCCTCGGCATCACGCACCCGGACACGCAGGTGCTGATCGGTGGTGTGTGGTTCACCGTGATCGGCATCCTGGAGCCGGCGGACCTGGCCCCGGAACTGGACTCGGCGGCCCTGATCGGCTGGCCGGCGGCGGAATCCGCACTGTCGTTCGACGGTCACCCGACGACCATCTACACGCGCTCGCAGGAAGCACAGGTGGAGTCGGTGCGCTCGGTACTGGGTGCGACCGCGAACCCCGAAGCGCCGAACGAGGTGGAGGTCTCGCGCCCGTCGGACGCACTGGCCGCGAAGCAGGCCGCGACCGAGGCGTTCACCGGGCTGTTGCTGGGTTTGGGCGCGGTGGCGCTGCTGGTGGGTGGCGTCGGCGTCGCGAACACCATGGTGATCTCGGTACTGGAGCGCCGCGCCGAAATCGGCCTGCGACGGTCATTGGGCGCGACCCGGGGCCGCATCAGAAGCCAGTTCCTCGCCGAGTCGTTGCTGCTGTCAGCTCTGGGTGGAGTCGGCGGCGCCATCCTCGGGGCCGCGGTGTCGATCGGCTACGCCTTCTCCCGCGACTGGCCGGCCGTCATCCCACCCTGGTCCCTCGGCGGCGGGATCGCAGCCACCCTCCTGATCGGCGCACTGGCGGGGCTGTACCCAGCCATCCGCGCCTCCCGCCTATCCCCGACGGAAGCCCTGGCCACCCCATAAACGCGGCGGGACCGCTGGAGTCCGATCCAGCGGTCCCGTCGCGACCCCCGGTCATGGGCGGTAGGGCTGGTGGGTCTTCGGCTGGTAGTTGGTCTTCGGGTGGTCGTCGGCTTCGTCGTTGCCGTTGTTGCCCGCGGTGTTCCCGAGGTGCTGGGCGCCGTTGGAGGTCCAGCGGCCGCTTAGTTCTTCGGGGTCGGCGCGGTGGCGTGGACCGCCGTCGACGCGGTAGTCGAGGCCCTGGCCACCCGGGTGGTGCGCGTCGACCAGGCCCTCGTGCCGGGTGGACATGCCGCCCAGCGCACCGCCGACCGAACCGGTGGCGCCGCCCGCGATGGCGCTCTTGTGCAGTTCGTTGAGCGGCTTGCCGTTCACCCAGTCGTTCGCCATGTTCCCGGCGGCCCCGCCGATCGCGCCCTGCGCGGCACCCCGCGCCGCGGCGCTGCCGAAGTCCGCGGAGTTCACGCCGATCGTGTTGGCCACGCCGCGCGACAGCCACCGCGACTCCTGCTTCGTGACGGTTTCCCCGGCCTCGTCGGTGAACCTGGTGATCGGCCGGTTCGCCGCGCGAATGCTCGCGGCCGTCGCCGCGCCGCCGACCAGGCCGCCCGCGGTACCGGCGATCGCGCCCGCCTGGATGGCCTTGCCGGTCTTGCCCGCGTCCCATTCGTCGCGGTTCCCGGCGCCCGCCTGGAAGGCCTGGATGGCGAGGTCCACGGTCAGGTTGATGCCCACGTTGATGGCGATCTGCTTGAGCAGCTCGGTCAGCAACCGCATCGCGATCACCCTGGTCGCCGCCATCGCGATCGGAATGCCCGCGGTGCTCGACCCGAGCGTGCCGACCGCCGACGCGATCAGCAGCGCGATCTGCGCGGCCAGGATGATCAGCGCGGCGATGATGCTGAGCTTGGTGTACTCGATGCTGGTCGCGCTCTTCCGGCACGCGTCGGCGATCTGGCGGCAGAGCTTCTCCAGCTTCGGGTAGTCGGCGTCGTCGCCCTGGGTGAAGCCCTTCCAATGCTGCTTGAACTTCTCCGCCGCGTCGGACTTCATGCCGGCGAGCGCGGCCTTCGCGGCGACGTCGCCGTCCTTGGCCACGTCCTGGACCGCTTCGGCGGCCTTCTCCCACAGGTCACCGAGCCGGCGAAGCGCGGTCTCGTCACCCTGCGGCCACTCGGTGCCGATGATCTTGTCAGCCAGCCACTTGACCTCACCGGGAACTTCGATCCCCATCGGTTCCCTCTCAGTCGCTCAGTTGCCGCTTGGTCTTGTCTTCCTGCTCTTCCCACTTCCGCGCGGCGATCTCGACCGCGGCGCCGGTCTCGCCGGTCGAGGAACTGATCGCGGTGAAGCCCTTTCTCGCCTGCTCGACCGCGGGCAGATAGCCCTTGGCGAAGGCCTGGCCGATCTTGTCGTCGCCCCACGGCGCGCCTTCGCCCTGCCCAGCGGCGAAGAGGGTGTCCATGGCCTGCTTCAGCTCGTCGGCCGCGGCCTTGAACTTCGGCGCGGCCGCCCGGAGCACGTCCGGTTCGATCCTGGCCTTGGTCATTCGTATCCCTTCCGCATGATCGAGCCGATCGGTTCTTCCTCGGTTTCTTCGGCGCGGGCTCGTGGTCTGGCCCTCGGCGCTGCCACCGGCGCGGGTGCGACCGCTGCCTGGCCCCCTCGGCCGGGCAGTGGTGGCGCGGGCGCGTTCAGCGCGGTCAGCGAAGGCGCGTCCGGGAAGAAGTCCGGTAGGTCGGGCAGGTTCTGCCGGACCGGCGCGAGCGCGGCCTCGGACTTCATCCGGGCGTTCGCCGCCGCGGCCTGGATGGTCTGCACCACCAACTGGCCGAGGTGGTCCGGGGTGTTGCGGATGAACGCGGACTGGGCGAACCGGACGCCGGTGACCACGCCGGTCGCGTTCACCGTCACCGCGACCTGGCCGTCCGGCGACTTCGCCTCGCCGGTGGCGTTCGCCGCCTGCGCCTGCGCGGCCTTCAGCTCACCGGTTTGCTTACGCAGGCCCGCTAACATGTCCTCGACCTGATCGCGCAGCGCGGTGTTGCGCGCGTCCAGCTGATCCTGTTCCACCGCGTGTCCTCCTTGGTCGGCTGGAAAACCGAAGCTAGTGCGGGTGTTGGAGGCGCGGTGCCGGTCGATCAACCCACACCGGGTGGTCCCGCCGAGCGCGAGGTCGAGCGCGTCGGCCGCCGGTACGCGGTGGTCGTGCGCACGGCGGTGCTGATGCCGGTCGCCTGCCTGACGTCGCTGACCGTGCCGCTCGAACGCTCCGCGGTCGTCGTGGCCGCACTGGGCCTGTGGAGCGCCTTCTACTGGAACCGCGCGTCCCGCGTGCTCGCGCTCGACACCGCCGTGATCGCGCTGGTTTGCCTTGGCGCGCGGTGGATCGACCCGGTGGTGCTGCTGCACGACAGCACCAGCTGGGTGCTGGTCGCGGTGTCCATCACCGCGGTCTGCCACCAGTGGCTGTGCGCTCCGGCGCCCGGCTTCGTGCTCACGGTGGTGCTGATCGCGGCTTACCTGGCCGGAGCGGCGATCGCCGACCCCGGTGGTTGGACCGCGTCGTTGCCGCTCGGCCTGTGGACGCTGGCCGAAGCCGGACTGTCGCGTGGCCTGCGCGTCCTGGTGCGCCAGGCGGGTCGCGCGGTCGATCGCGGGACGGCGGCGGGGGAGCGCGTGCGCCGCGAGGCCGAGGTCGCCGCGGCTCGCCGTGCCGACGAGCGCGCGCACTTCGCCACCATGCACGACACCGCCGCCGCGACCATGCTGGCGATCGGCACCGGCATGGTCACCGGGCGGGAACCGTGGCTCGCCGAGCGCGCGAGACGTGATCTCGAAGCGCTCTCCGGACGCTCGGAACTCCCGGAAGGCCAGGTCGACCTGGTCGAGATGCTCGACGAAGTCGCGCGGCACAACCGCGTCGACGCCGAACTCCGCGCCCCAGAGCCGATCCGGCTGCCCGCGGCCCCGGCCGTCGCGTTGTGCCGGGCCGCCGGTGAAGCACTGGAGAACGTCGCCCGGCACGCGGGCGTCGACTCCGCGGTGATCACCGTGCACCGCGTGACGAACGGTGTCCGGGTCGAAGTTTCCGACAGCGGAAGGGGATTCGACCCGACATCGGTCCCCGCGCATCGCCACGGCCTGTCCACGTCCATTGTGGACAGAATGACCGAGGCGGGCGGCACGGCGACGGTGCGGAGCGCGCGCGGCACCGGCACCACGGTCGAGCTGGAGTGGTCGCATGGCTGAACTCACCGTCTCCAAGCTCTTCCGCGGCCTGCGCCTGGCGACGCTGCTCATCACCGCGGTCACCCTGTTCGGCCTGAACCTGCCGTTGCTCCTGGCCAACGCCGAGGTCTACCGCTCGTTCGCGGTGGAACTCACCGCGTTCGCCGTGCTGACCGCGATCGCCGCGTTCGCGGGCGTGCGGATCTGGCGCGACCGCCCGCTCGGCCGTTCGCGCTGGCCCGCGCTCGCCGCGGTGTTCGCCGCGTCGTTGGCCGCGGTGTTCGCGGTACCACCGGAACTCGTGATCACCGAAGCGGAGTGGTCCTACGGCACGATCGGCTGGTTCTGCCTGCTGCTGCTCGCCGACCACCGTTTCTCCGCCGTGCTGGCCGCTCTCGGTGCGCACCAGTTGTTCAGCTTCGGGCAGCTGGTCCTGGTCGGGCAGGCCGACCGGCTGAGCCTGGCCGGGCTCGCCACGGTGACCATCCTGGTGCTCGGCTACCAGCTCACCGTGGCCGCGTCGACGGCCGCGCTGAACCGGATGGCCCGCCTCGCCCAGCAGACCGCCGCGGTGGAGGAACGGACTCGCACCGCCGAAGCCGTCGCCGACCAGCTGCACCGCGATCGGCGCGCCCGGTTCGAGCAGCTGGCGGCCACCACCGTGCCGCTGCTCGCCCGGCTCGCCGCCGGAACCCCGGTGCACGACCGCGCGTCCTACGCCGTGGAGGCGGCCAGGATGCGCCGGCTGTTCGCCGAAACCGACGATGTCGACGACCCGCTGCTGCACGAGCTGCGCGCCTGTGCGGAAGTGGCCGAACGCAAGGGAGTCACGGTGTTCCTCGGCACCTGGGGAGACCGGCCCGAACTACCCGTCCGGGTCCGCCGCGCGCTGACCGAGCCGGTGGTGGCCTGCCTCGCCGCGACCGTCGCCGAAGCCAGGGTGACCGTGCTGGGCACGCCAGGCACCGCGACCGTCAGCGTGGTCACCGACGCCCCGCCACCGACTCCACTGGTCACGTCGGCGCAGGTCACCATTACCCACCGCGAGACAGGTGGCAGGCATTGGGTGGAGGCCGCGTGGACGACGAACTGATCACCGCGGTGGTCATCGACGACCACCCCGCCATCATCAGCGGCATCGAAGCCTGGTGTGCCGCCGCCGAACCGCCCGTGCGGGTGGTCGACTCCGGCCCCACGGTGGCCGTCGCCTGGCTCGACCCCGGCGGCCAGGCCGACGTGATCGTGCTCGACCTGCAGCTCGCCGCGCCCACCCCGGCCTACGGCGACCTCCGGCGGCTGGTCGACGCCGGCCGCCAGGTGGTGGTCTACACCATGCGCGACGACAAGGACACCGCGTTGACCTGCCTGGACATCGGCGCGTCCAGCTACCTCACCAAGGCCGAGGGCCCGATGCACCTGGTCGCCGCGATCCACGCCGCCGCGAGGCAGCTGCCCTACACACCGCCCTCCATGGCCAGGGCGATCGGCGTGGACACCCGGCCCGACCGGCCGCGCCTCAGCGCCCGTGAGGTCGACGTGCTGGTGAACTGGTTCGCCTGCGAGTCCAAGGACATGGTCGCCGAGAAGCTCGGGCTCTCGGTGCGCACGGTCAACTCCTACATCGACCGCGTGCGGATCAAGTACGCCAACGCGGGCCGCGCGGCACCCACGAAGGCGGGCTTGGTCGCCCGCGCCATCCAGGACGGTCTGGTCCGCCTCGAAGATCTTTAGAGTTCCTCACAAAGTTGATCTTCAGTCTTCCGTCTTGCGTGGATGTTGATCTGCGATGTCGGGCCGTGAGGCGTGGTGAGCAGCCGCCGTGGATCGTGCCGGACGGGCTGTGGCAGCGCATCGAGCCGTTGCTGCCCCAGCCAGCGCCGCGGAATCCGCGGTATCCGGGACGGAAGAGGATCCCGGATCGGCAGGTGTTGTGCGGGATCTTGTTTGTGCCGCACACCGGGATCCAGTGGGAGTTCCTGCCGCAGGAGCTGGGGTTCGGGTCGGGTATGACTTGCTGGCGGCGCCTGGAGAAGTGGAACCGGGCCGGAGTCTGGCCGCAGTTGCACGAGTTGTTGCTGGCCGAGTTGCACGGTGCCGGGAAGCTGGACTGGCCGCGGGCGATCATCGACTCTTCCCATGTCCGGGCCGTGAGGCGTGGCCCCAAAGCGGTCCGAGCCCGTTCGACCGCGCCCGTCCGGGCTCGAAGCACCACGTCCTGACCGAGCGCGCCGGCATCCCGTTGTCGGTGTCGCTGACCGGCGGCAACCGCAACGACATCACCGAACGCGAAGCGTTGATTGAAGCGATACCGCCGGTTCGAGGCCGCCGTGGCCGACCACGCCAGCGGCCCGGCGAGCTCTACGGTGACCGCGCCTACGACCACGCCAAGTACCGCAAGAAGGTGCGGGCCAGAGGCATCCGGCCACGCATCGCTCGCCGAGGCCAAGCGCACGGCCCCGGCCTGGGCGCGCCCAGGTGGGTCGTCGAACGCACCATTGCCTGGTACCACGGCATGAAACGCCTACGCATCCACTGGGAACGCCGCGACCACCTCCATCAAGCCCTACTCGCCCCTGGCCACCAGGGACTTGTATCGAGTGCACGGTCCAGTACGGCGATGCCGGCGCGGCACCGCCAGGAACCACCTCGATCACGACGGGCATCCACCTGCCCTGCTCGCGCGCACTCTTAGTTGTCAAACAGCGGAAACGACGGGCTGACGGAGGAGCCCAGGAATCAGACCAACGAGCGGATCGCAGCTACTCAGCTGTCGAGTTTTCGGAAGAACGCACGCACCTCCTCCACGAAGAGGGCGGGCTGCTCGAACGCGGCGAAGTGGCCACCGCGATCGGGCTCGTTCCAGTACACGATGTTCGTGTACCGCTTCGCGGCCCAGCGCCGGGACGGCCGCGGGGTTTCCCTGGGGAACAGGGTGCAGCCCACCGGCACCCCGACCACATCGGTGGTTGCCTCGGTGAACCACGTCCGCACCTGGCGGATGCTCTCCCAGTACAGGCGCGCGGACGAAGCGCCGGTGCCGGGCAGCCAGTAGAACATCACGCTGTCCAGGATTTCGTCCCTGGTGAGCACGTTCTCCGGGTGACCACCGGAATCGGTCCACGCGCGGAACTTCTCCACGATCCACGCGCACAGCCCGACCGGCGAGTCGACCAGTGAATAGCCGATCGTCTGCGGTTTGGTGGACTGCTCGGCGGAATATCCGTCCTCCCATTCGCTCGCGTGCTTCAGCGCTTCGATCGACTGCCGCTCGGCTTCGGTGAGGTCGTCGAAGGTCTCCGGATCGGGGGCGGCGATCGGCGGCATGAGGTGGATGCCGATCAACCGTTCCGGCGCCTGCTGCGCCATGCTCGTGGTGATGCTCGTGCCCCAGTCGCTGCCCTGGGCGCCGAAGCGTTCGTAACCCAGTTCGGTCATCAGCCGGAGCCACGCCGCGGCGATGCGCTCGATGCCCCAGCCCGGCTCGGTTGGCTTGTCGCTGAAGCCGAAACCCGGGATCGACGGGCACACCACGTGGAACGCGTCGGCGGGATCCGGCGGATCGGTCAGCGGCTCGATCACCTTGAGGAACTCGACGATCGAGCCGGGCCAACCGCTGGTCAGGATCAGCGGGACGGCACCGGGATGCGGCGAGCGGACGTGCAGGAAGTGGATGCCCAGCCCGTCGATCTCGGTTCTGAACTGGGGCAGCGCGTTGAGCCGGGCCTCCACGCGCCGCCAGTCGTAGCCGGTGGCCCAGTACTCGCACAGTTCGCGCAGGTACGCGAGCGGCACGCCCTGTGACCAGTCGTCGACCGTCTCCGCCTCCGGCCAGCGCGTGCGCAGGAGGCGGTCGCGGAGGTCGAGCAGCTCCGCTTCGGGGATGTCGAGCCGGTATTCGATCACGTCGGGGACGATAAGCGGGTGCCCCGACAGTTTCACGTTGGTAGCGTCGGGCGGTGTCTTCGACCGTCTTCGCAGAGCACCGGTTTTTGTTGCCACTGAGCCACAAAGAACCCCACGGAGAAAAAATCGAGGTCTTCGCGCGAGAGGTGCGGACGCGGGAGGACCGGCCGTGGCTGCTGTACCTGAACGGCGGTCCCGGCTTCCCGGCGCCGCGGGTCGACGGCGACGAAGGCTGGTTGCGGCGAGCGCTCGCCGACTACCGCGTCCTGCTGCTCGACCAGCGCGGAACGGGCCGGTCCACCCCGTTGAACCGGCACACGCTCACCCGGCTCGGGCCGCACCTGGAGCACTTCCGCGCGGATTCGATCGTGCGGGACGCCGAGCTGATCAGGCGCGCACTGCTGGGCGACGAGCAGTGGTCGGTCCTCGGCCAGAGCTTCGGCGGCTACTGCACGGTGGCGTACCTGTCCATCGCGCCGGAGGGCCTGCGGGAAGCGCTCATCACCGGCGGCCTGCCCGGCGTGGAAGCCGACGCGGACACGGTCTACCGGCACCTCTACCCGGTCGTCGCGGCGAAGATCGCCGCCCACTACGAGCAGTTCCCCGGCGACCGCGACCAGGTCAGGCGAATAGTGCAGTACCTTCGCGCCCGCGAGGTGCGGCTGCCCGGCGGCCGCGTGCTGACCGTCGACGCGTTCCGCCTGCTCGGCAACCTCCTGGGCTCCAGCACAGGCAGCCGACAACTGCATTACCTGCTGGAAGACCCGTTCAGCGCCCGTCAGCTTTCGGACGCGTTCCTGATGCGCGTGCAACAAGAACTGTCGTGGGCGAGCACTTCGCCGATCTACTCGCTCCTGCACGAGGCGACCTACGCCCAGAACGGCGTGACCGGCTGGTCGGGCGAGCGAGTGCGCGCCGAGTTCCCCGGTCTCGACTTCCTCGGCGAAATGATCTACCCGTGGATGTTCGACAACGACCCGTTGCTGAGGCCGTTCCGCAGCCTGGCCCACAGTCTGGCGCAGCACCACTGGCCCGCGCTGTACGACCTGGACCGGTTGCGGGACAACGAAGTTCCCGTCGCCGCCGCGATCTACGCGGAGGACATGTACATCGCACGCGACCTCTCGCTCTCGACCGCGGGCCTGATCCGCGGCCTGCGCCCCTGGCTGACCTCCGACTACGGCCACGACGGCCTGCGCGTGAGCAACGGGGCCGTGCTGGATCGTCTGCTCGCTACTCTTCGGGAATGAGCGCGCTCCCGTCCCAGGTGAAGCGCGCGGTGGTCACCGCGTCGTCGCCGTCGCCACCGGTGATGAGCTGGTGGATGCCCACGCCGCTCAGCTCGGCGTAGGTGCACCACTCGTGGTCGGACGTCAGCATCAGGTCCAGATCCAGCGCGGCCAGCAGGGCGAACACCTGCCCGCGGTTCGTGGTGTCCACGCCGACGAAGACCTCGTCGAGCAGGATCACGCGAGGAGCTTCCGGCACGGCCTGGTAGTGCGCGGCGACCGCGGCGAACAGCGGTAGGTGCAGCGCGATTGCCTTCTCCCCACCGGAAAGCGCGCCGTGCAGCTTCCTGGTCAGCAGCTCCCAGCCGTTGCCGTTGGCGCGATCGACCTTCACCACGAACCGGTGCCACGAGGTGTAGTCGAAGACCTGGGCGAGTTGCTCCTCCCAGGTCGTGGCGGTGTCATCGGCCCGTGCCTGCTCGATGCGCTCGCGGAAGAACTGGTGCAGCGACTGCCGATCGTCGTCCGACAACCGCACCGGGTCCTTGAGCAGCAGCTCCCTCGCGGCCTTGGTGCCGGGCGGCAGGTCGGGGGCGACCTGCCAGACCAGGCGCACGGCCACCTTGGACGCGGTGCGCACGCGTTCCAGGCGGGCGTTCATGTCGTCGACCAGCTCGTTGGCCTGGCGGATGCGGGCCGCGAGGTGGCGCCGGGTGTCACCGGTCAGCGTCTGGTCGAACAGCTCGCGTTCCCGCTCGGTGATCTCGTGGCGGCTGTCCTCGGCTTCGGTGTGCAGGATGTGCAGCAGTTCGGTGGCGCCGACCCGGAGCCCGTCCACCACCGCGGTGAAGATCTGCACGTCCTCGTCGGTTTCCAGGTCGAGATCCGCACGTGCGCTCAGCGCGCTCCGGCAGGTGTGCACCGACTCGGACAGCCGGTGCAGTGCGTCGCCGAGGTTCTTCGGTGCGTGCGGCATGGTCGGCCAGGCCGTGGTGACCAGCCTCGCGGCGTCCAGCGCGGCGCGAACACCTTCGGAGGCTCGCAGCGTTTCTTCGAACTTCGTCAGGTCGTCGAGGCCGCTGTCGGCCGGGAACACGCCGGTGGCCAGCTGGCGGAAGCGGTGCGCCGCCACGTCGCGCCGGGCGGCGGCTTCGTCGCGGGCATGCGCGTCGGCCTCCCGGCGTGCGCCGAACTCGCCGAGCCGGACGGCCAGTTCGGTGACCTCACGCGCGGTCGCACGCCGTTCTTCGGTGAGCGCGCCCAGTTTCTTGCGCAGCTCGGTGATCTCGGTCAGCACTTCGTGGTACTCGACCTTGAACGTGCTGTCCACCGCCTCGAGCGTGGTGGCGAGATCTTCGTAGCGGACTTCGGCCTCGACCGCCTCTTCCTCGCGCGCGGCCGACCCGGCCGCCGACCGCCGGGCCTGGTCGCGCGCGACCGTCAGTACGCGCCGCGCGTCGTGCAGGTCCTCGAGCGCCTCCAGCCAGCTTTCCGCCTGGTCGTGGAAGGAGCTGACCGCGGATTCCACTGTGGACAAACCGGTGCGGTCGGCGGGCAGGCCGTGTTCCGCGGCCAGGCTGGTCAGCTGCCGCAGTGCCTTGGTGACGTCACCCTCCCTGGCTGTCACCGTGTCGACGCGTTCCCTGACCACGCGGTTCGCGGCTCCGACTTCGGCTTCGGCCCTGGTCAGCGCCTGCGTGGCGATGATCAGCGGACCGTGACCAGGGCGGCCCTCGCGTTCGGCTTCCAGCACTTGGCGCCGGTTGCGCAACGAGGTCAGTTCCCGTTCCAGCGAGGCGACTTCCGCTTCCTGGTCGGAAATCTGGTCTTGCAGGTCCTGGATCCGGCGTTGCCGCGCGCGTTGCCGGGCCGCCGAACCGACGTAGGTCGCGTGGTCCTTCTGCCAACTGCCGGTGAGGTTCCCGATCCGCCAGGAACCGTCGGCGCCGATCGCGGCCGGCTCGTCCGGCAGCACCTCGCCGAAGGCCACCGAAGACAGCAGCCGCCGGGCGCCGTCGTTCTCGGGCACGAGCACGTCCGCGAGTGAACTACCGGCGACAGCCGGCAAGGCGTACGGGTCGGCAAAAAGGTCGTGCCCCTCGATCTCCCCGCGCGGGCCTAGCCACGCGTCGAGCAAACCGGACGCTTCGAGCGCGGCCTCGATCGAGGCGCGACTGCTTTCCGTTGTGCTGTCGGCAAAATCCACCAGCCGCCAGAGTGGTGCGCCGGTCATGCGGGTTCGGTCCGCTGTCCTGGTGGCCGGTGCGTCCGGCGGGATGTCGTGTTCGGCGCTGAGCTTCTCGACCTCGGTGGCGAGTTCGCCCCGCGTTCGCTCGGCGGCGGTCAGCGCCGCGCTCCTCGCCGTTTCGAGCGTCGTGATTTCCTGCTGACCGCGCAGCGCGGCTGTTTCGACCAGCGCCAGTACCGCGGATTCGGATTCGGCCTGCTCGGACACCGCCGACGGGTCGTCGAACCTCAGTTCCCGGCACCCGGCCGCCCAGTCGGCCAAGCGCGTGCCGAGGTCGGTGAGCACGCTCTCGCGCTCGACGGCTGCCGTGTCGAGAGCCTGCTGTGCCTGGGAAAACGCCGTCCGCGCCAGGTCGAGATCGTTCTCGGCCTGCTGGCGCACTTCCACGGCTCGCTCGTGCGAGTCGAGCGCATGGCCGACCTCGCCGAGCTGCTCGCGCTTGGCCCGCAGCGCCGCGCGGAGCAAGGGCCGCCCCGGGGCACGGACCAGTTCGGTGTGCACGCTGGTCAACCCGGCCCTGGCCGCCGCGTGGCGGATGTCGGTCTGCTGGGCCTGCACGGTTTCCAGGTGACGGCGTTCCGCTTGTTCGGCCTTGTGCACGGCAGCCTGGTCGGCCTCCGCCTCCGCGCGTTTGCGGTCGGCGTCCTCACGGATCCTGGTCGCTCGCTTTTTCGCTTCGGCGGTCCGCTCGCGCAGCCGATCCAGCTCCTGGCCCTGCTTGTACGCGTCGCTCTCGGTCAGGCCCGCCTTGCGCGACTCGGCTGCGCTGATCTCCTTTTCGAGCGCGGCAACGCGGTCTTCCGCTGCCGTTTTCTCCGCTTCGACGCGGGTGTGCTCCTCGGCCGACGCGCGTGCCGCCTTCGCGAGGTTCTCCAGGTCGGTGGTGGCGGAGGTCAGCGCGGCCGCGCCGGCGCGCAGCACCCGTTGCGCGTACGTCTTCTGCCGGGCGGCCAGGGTGCGGGTCGCCGCGACCTCCTCATCCAGCTTGGTGAGCTTGTCGCGCTGGGAATCGAGCCGTTCGAAGCCCTCGGCGAGGTCGGCGATCTCCTGCTGGCCCAGCGGCGGCAACGCCCTGGAGAGCAGGTTCGACAGCAGCCCGGGATCGAGGCGCTGGGACAGCTTCGGGGTGCGGAGTTGCAGCAGCGCCAGGATCAGCGCGTCGTAGCGCTGCTCGCTCAACGACGGGAAGAGCGACGTCCGGACCTCGGTGCGGTAGTCGGCGGCGCTGCCGTGCACGGTGCCGCGCTCGCCAAGCCGCTCCATCAGCGCGTTCTTGGTCAGCGGCTGACCGGCTTCGGTCACCAGCGAGAAATCCGAGCCGATGCGCAGCTCGGTGGTGAAGTACTCGGGGTGCACCGTGGTGGTGTGCGTGCTCGCCTGGAGCCGCGCGCCGCAGGTGAACCAGCGGTCGCCGGCACGGAACTCCAGCCAGACGTACCCCACGCGCGTGGTGCCGGTGGCACCCTCGCCCATCAGGTTCCAGTGCATGGTGCGCTCGCCGGTGCCGAAGGTGGACAGCCGGTTCGCGCGCAGGTTCGCGTCGAAGAGGAACGGCAGCAGCACTTCGAGCGCCTTGGACTTGCCGCTGCCGTTGGGCCCGCGGAGCAGCAACCGTCCTTTGTGGAATTCGAAGACCTCGTCGTAGTAGCGCCAGACGTTGAGGATGCCCGCCCGCGTGGGAACCCAGCGAGCTGTGTCCGCGGCACAGCGAGGCAGGTCGGTCACGGTCATGACGTGGTCTCCTCGGTGGTCCTGGTGGCGGCCACGGCATACCGCGCCGCGGCCGGCTGCGGCCGGATCACGCCCGAAGTGACCCGCACCAGGTCGAAGGCGGTCAGCACGGCGAGCGCGTCGGTGGTCAGCTGGCGCGGGCCGTCGTCACCGCGGTAGCTCTTGGCCCAGCGGGGAAAGCGTTCGAGCAGGGCGGTGGCGGTGAACTCCAGCTGCTCGACGGTGACCGGGCCGGTCATCGTGTCGAGCAGCAGGAGCGCGGCGACCCTGGCGTTGGCGGCGTCGTCGGGGAACCGGCTGTCGGTGGCGATGCCGTCGACGTCGATCAGCAACACGCCCTCGATGCGTTCCTCCAGCAGGAATCCGCCCAGCTCGGCGGCCTGGCGGAGCAGGCGGCGCCCGGTCGGCGAGTTGAGGTACGCCTGCTCGTCATCGGACAGGTCGTCGAAGTAGACCACCGGATCGTCGACCAGCCTGCGGAAGATCGAATGCCGCAACCACAGGTTCCGCTGCACCTCCGACGCGCCCGGTGTGTCCTCGTGGCGCCCGGAGGACAGGCCGTACCGGCGCTCCCGGGAGACGGCTTCGAGCAGCTCTTCGAAGCGCAGCGCCACGTCCTCGTGGGGCACGGCGAGTTGTGAAGGACCGACGGGTGCGGCCAGCAGGCGCAACAGAAGCGTGGCGTCCACGCGGTAGAGCACCTTCGCTTCGGCCGAGTCGACGAAGGTCTCCGTGGCCCCGTCGACCACGTCGACGGCACCATAGGTTTCGAGCAGGTGCAGCACATCGACGAACGCCATCCGCTCGCTCCGGCTCGACGTGTCGAACGTGGTGACCACCTCGTCCGCGCCGGTGGCCCTGGCGATCCGGTCGGCCAGCAGGCCGATGGTGGTCACCGGCACCGACAGCAGTTCCGCGGCGACCACGCAGAGCAGCACGTACCGGCGGCGGTCGAACGGGGCCCGGCCCGAACGCAGCCGCCGGGCGGGCCGTCCGGCGTCCGCGGCCACCCGCACCTTGACCAGCCGGGCGTATCCCAGGCGCGGTTCGACGGTCAGCGTCCAGCCGCAGTAGTAGTCGAACCACTTGCGGATCGGTTCCCGGCGGCGCCGCACCAGGTCGAACACCTCGGGCGCCGATCGCTCGGTGATCAGGGGCGTGGCCAGCAGGCGGCGGATGCCGTGGGCGACCTCCTCGCGTTCTGCGGTGACCAGGTGGTTCGCGAGCTGGCTCATGCGCGGTCTCCGCTCGCTCGTTGTCTTCGTTGCCCGGCCGCCCGGATCTCGAGTTCGTAGTCGGGGCCGCGGAACTCACCGCGGTTGGTGGTCAGCACGGCGATCGCGCCGTCCCGCGGCGGCCGCAGCAGGATCTCGATCCGGCCGTCCGAGGTGGTGCTCCGCCGGGTACCGCCGGGGTCTGGCCCGGTGGCGAGCGCCCGGCCAAGCAGGTCCAGCAGGCGTTCGAACAGCGCGTGGTCGATCCGGTCGAAGGCCGAGAGCCGGATCGGGCCGCCGGTGTCGAGCAGGTCCCAGGCGGCTTCCAGCTCCGCTCGTTCCGCCAGCGCCCGCTCGTTCCGCGCCGCCTTGATCGCGGTGACGTCGCGGACGCGACCGGTTTTGGTGAACCGCTCGGCTTTGCCCGCGGACCTGAGCAGCGGTGACACCGCGACCGGCGGCGTCTCGTACCAGGACGCGGCGGGGCTGATCAGCTCTGGATCCGGATGCGCGAGGTGCGCGTGGCGCGCGGAGCCGAGGCCGAACATGGTGCTCCACAGGCGGTGCAGGTCGTCCTGGGCCGGGGCCGCGGTGAACCACCTGGCCAGCTCGCGGAAGTCGGCGACCGCGCTGCTGGCGTGGCGCTTGGACTCGGTGATCCTGGCGAGCACCTGCAGCAGGGTGATGATCGCCCGGCGGGCGACCAGGTGCAGCTGCTCGACCCTGGGCGCCGAGCCGTCCAGCGGCCGGAACCACGCGCGCAGCCCGTCCCAGCGAGCGCGCCGGTGCGCGAGCCAGGCCGGGCCGGGATCGGTGCCGGTCAGGTGGGGGAGGTCGGCGCCGAGCAGCGCGCGCTGGTGCAGCAGGTCGACGCCGTGTGCCTCGATCTTCTCGATCCGTGTGGCGATGGTGTGGCTGCGAGGCTCCAGGTTGGTGAGGAACTCTTCGAGATAGGCCACGGTCGACGCCTTGACCTCGTGGAACGTGGTGAGGTCGGCGCCGTCCGCGCGCAGCAACCGTTGGAGTTCGCCGTTGAACTGCTTTGTGTTGCCCCGCAAGGCTTCCAGATGTCCCTCCAGCTCGATCAGCGCGCTGAAGATCCGCCGGTCGGAACCGGTGTCCAGCTCGTGCAGCAGATCGCCGAGCCGGTCGGAGATCGCATCGAGCACGGCGGTCTGCAGTGCGCCGGTGGAGGCCAGCAGGCTCATCGCGTGCACCACGCCGGCGAACGCCGCTTCGCCCTGCCTGGTGAGGGAGTACTGCAGGTTGCGGCGTTCGTACTCGCTGGCGGTGCGGTAGTTCTCGGAGTGGTTCTGGATGACGTCGACCAGGCGCCAGTCCCGGAGCTGGTCGAGCGCGGTGGAGAGATCGTTGTCGGTGAGGGCGTCGAGCCAGCCGACCGAGCGCAGGCGTGCGCGGACCTCGTCGAGCCCGAGCGCGGTTTCCAGGCGTTCGCTGGCCTCACCGAAGGCGTGCAGGACCGCGACGTACAGCTCGGCCCGGTCGCCGCTGGTGAAGCGGAACATCTCGGGTGGGACGCGGATCGGGTCCATGGCGACACGGTAGGTGGTGATACCGACAGTTATTTCATGGTGGGTAGTTCGGTGAGCAAGGCCGGTGCCACGCGCTCCTCGGAAACCGTGGTGCCGACGGTGTTCAGGTGATCGGCCGGCGCCGCGTCCCACGGCACCGCGGTGACCCGGCCGACCGGCGGCCCGTCACCGGCCGCGGCGAGGTGGTCGAGCGCCAGCACGCTCGGTTCTCAAAGACCCAGACGTCCTCCGGCGGCTCGATACGGCTGGTTCTGAGCTGTTGCAGGGTAGGCACGGCGGCTTGACCAGCTGCGGGGACCCGGCTCGTGACGTCGTCGCCCTCGGTGCGGAACCCGGCGGCGAGCACGGTGGAGGACAGCCGCGCGTGGACCACCTGCCACAACGGTGCGAGTTCGGGCTTGTGACGGAGTTCCACACTGGTCGCCAGCATAGACTCGTCCCCGTGAGCAGGGACGAACGTGAGCTGGGGAGCGCCTGGACCAAGTTCCAGCGGCTCTCTTTTCCGGGCCCGTCACCTGCTTTGGCGCGCTACGTGGCTCGCTACTGGGATGTCTCGTGGAACTACGAGACGCCCTATCGGCAGTTGATCGTGCCCTATCCGAATGTGCACCTGGTGTTCAACCGGAGCGGTGGCGCCTACGTGACGGGGGTGTCGTCAGGACACCAGATCCGGGTGCTCTCGGGCGCGGATGGCGTCTTCGGCGTCGCCTTCCGACCAGGCATGTTCCGCCCGTTCCTGGGCCGCTCGGTGTCGACCTTGACGGACCGCACTGTGGATGTCGCCGAGGTGTTCCGCGAGCCGATCCCGGACCCGCTGACGGTTTCGGGCGTCGAGGAGTTCCTGCTGAGCCAGTTGCCTGCCGCCGATCCACGAGCCGATACCGCCGCGGACGCTGTCAGCCTGATCATCGCCAAACCCGAAATCACGACGGTTGCCATGCTGGCCACGGCACTGGGCACGAACGCGCGTGCCCTGCAACGCCTTTTCGCCGAGTACGTCGGCATCGGCCCGAAGTGGGTGATCCGACGCTACCGGCTGCACGAGGTCACGGAACGCCTGGCCGCGGGCGGTGCCGTCGACTGGTCCGCACTGGCCGCGGATCTCGGCTATGCCGACCAGTCCCACTTCACCAGAGACTTCAAATCCATATTCGGCGAATCCCCAACACGCTACGCAGAACGTTACTGATATGTCACTTACTTAAGTGTCTAAATTCGGGGTGGTGTTCTGGTGTAAATCTGCGCCGCGCGAAGCCGGGAGGGCGGCCCCGAAGGGTTGTAGTTCGGTCCAGCGGTGAAGGGTAGGTGCTTGTGGCGGCGGAGCAGCTCGTCCTGATTCGACATGACGGGCTGTGAAGGATGTGGGAGAGTACACTACGTGCATGTCGCTAGAAGCCGAGCTGGAGCAGTATCGACGTCAGATCGCCACTGATGCATACCCAATGTCGATTGGCGAACTGAGCAACCTTTACCGAGACAACGAGCTAGACATTCATCCTGAATTTCAGCGGATATTTCGATGGTCTGACGAGCAGAAGACTCGCTTGGTCGAGAGTATTCTTCTTGGAATACCATTGCCGAGCATCTTTGTTGCTCAGAATGAGCGTGGGGTTTGGGATGTGGTTGACGGTGTTCAGAGGTTGTCGTCTATCTTTCAATTCATGGGGATACTGAGGGACGAGGGCGACGTCGTGCAGGAACCCTTCGTCTGTGGCACTCCGCCTTTCTTAAAGAGCATGAACGGCATCGGCTTCGAGGATTCTGGTGGGGCAAAAAAGACGCTCACGTCTGCGCAGCGTCTCGACTTCAAGCGCGCGCGTATAGATGTCAAGATCATCAAGCGCGAAAGCGATAAGCGCGCTAAGTATGACTTGTTTCAGCGCCTCAACTCTTACGGTACGAAGGCCACGGAGCAGGAGCTTAGAAATTGCCTGCTGGTGAGTATCAGCAAGTTGCACTATAAATGGATCGAAGAACTGTCCAATGATCCGATTTTTCTGGGAGTTCTCGACTTGCCGGAGCGACTCCTTGAGGAACAGTATCATATGGAACTTGCATTAAGATTCATTATTTTTCGCCAGGTCAACGAAGCGCAGTTGTCCAAGATTGGAAATATCGGCGAATACCTTGACGCGGAGATTGTATCGCTGACCGAGTTTAATAAGAAAAAGCGCGACGAGGAAAGCCGTATTTTGCGCAACACCTTCGCGTTGATGGACGAGGCCGGGGGGCCAACCTTGCTGCGCAGGTGGAATCCTCAGCGGGAGCGAATGGAAGGGCCATTTGCTTTGACTGCTTTCGAGACTATGGCGCTCGGAATCGGCTACTATGATGCAAGTAAGCGCATCACTGCTCCGATTCTTCGGAAGAAGCGTTCGGAGTTGTGGCAGAAAGAAGGTTTTAAGTCCGGCTTTTCTTTTGGTTTGCGCGCCGATCAGCGTATGCGTAAGACTATCCCTGCGGGTCGGAGACTTTTTGGGGCCGTGGTGGAGCAGTGAACGCGGAGGACTTTGCGAACCACCTTCATAGAAGTCTGGCGAAGCGTAAAGTCGAACTAACTGACGTTAGAATTTACATTCGGCAGTTGTCGGGTGGGGCTTCGACTGGCAACTGGGCAGAAAGAAGTGCAATTGTTCTCGCTTATGCTCATTGGGAAGGATTTGTCAAGGAATCTAGTGTTCGCTACATAAAACTGATAAATTCTAGAGGGGTCAGAGTTGATCGGCTGAATTTATCTTTGCAAGCTGCTTGTCTGGCATCGCATTTCAAGCGGGCGCAAGGTTCTGTCAAGATTGGCTACCTTGGATCTATTCTTTCGGAGATGGATGCTAGGCGGTGTGAGGTATTTCGACTAAGTCCGGAAAAAATAGTCGACACGGAAAGCAATTTATCATCCACGGCCTTCAAGGGGCTTGTGATCGCGCTTGGTCTGGACTATTTGGATACTTATGCAACACGGCAAGCCTTTATTGACGAAAAATTGGTGCACGGACGGAATCAGGTTGCTCATGGTGAAATGGTTTCATTTACCTCCATGGAGGCAATCGATCGAATTGATGGCGTTCTGGTACTGCTGCAGGAGTATACTGATCAGTTGATCGATGCGGTGCGTGACGAGGTCTTTTTTTTGTTAGGTCGTCGAGCATAGGAGCGGAGGGGCGATTCTGCTGTTCGGGAGGGCGAACTATCGGCCCGGTGTGCTCAAGGTAGGACTTGACAGACTGGTCGATGAGCTGGAGCGACGAAGCTACAGTCGTCACTTCGCTCGCCCAGGGTCAGCCGCGCGACTTGGGGGAGCGAGCGAAGTCGCCGATGAGTGTTACGCGCTCACGGCTGACACGGTTGCGAGTCAGCTCGTGTGCCGCTGGAGCAGCTAGCAGTCAAAGTAAGGCAGGCACCACTAGCTTGGTGTCTGGGCTTGGTCGCCTCGATGCCTCTGCGTGCCCCCGGCAGGATTCGAACCTGCGACACCCGCTTTAGGAGAGCGGTGCTCTATCCCCTGAGCTACGAGGGCGGGGACGTGCGCCCTCAGCCTACCCGGCCCAAGAGCACGACCGCAGGCCAGGGGAAAGATCAGGGATTGATCACGGCGCGTCATAGAACCGCCCCGCCACCGTCACCGTATTGCCGGTGGTCACCAGGCGGGTGTGGCTCGCTTCGAAACCGACGCTACCCCTAGGTAACCTTCGGCGATGGGAAGCGGGGACCCCGCGTCCCCCGGCAGCCGGAGGCGTCCGTTGATCAAGGTGATGTTTGCCGACGACGAGGAACTGGTCCGCTCGGGCCTGCGCGCGATGCTGTCCGGAGCTCCGGACATCGAGATCGTCGGCGAGGCCAGCGACGGCAGATCAGCCGTCGAGACCGCGCGCCGGTTTCACCCGGACGTGGTCCTCCTCGACATCAAGATGCGCGCCGCCGACGACGGCATCCGCGCGCTCCGCGCCATCCAGGCGTTCCCCGAACCACCCACCGTCGCCATGCTGACCACCTTCGACATCGACGAGTACGTCAGCCTCGCTCTACGACTCGGGGCCAACGGCTTCCTGCTCAAGGACATCGACCCCGCCGCCCTGCTCAGGGCCATTCGCGACCTCGCCCGCGGCGGCGCCGTGCTCGACCCCGGCGTCGCCGCCCGGATGGTGAACGCCCACCGCGACGAGCAGCGCGCCGCGCAACCCGCGCGCAAGCTGCTGGCCTCGCTCTCCGAACGCGAACGCGAGGTCGTCGGGCTGATCGGCCAGGGCCTGTCGAACGCCGAGATCGGCGGCAGGCTGCACCTGTCCGAGGCCACCGTCAAGGGCTACGTCAGCGCCGTGCTCTCGAAGATCGGCGCCGCCAACCGGGTCCAGGCGGCGCTGCTCGCCTACCGCGGTGGCCTGATCGACTAGAACCCATGCTCATCGCGCTGGAGATGATCGGGCTGGTCGCGTTCGCCGGCTCCGGCGCGCTGGCCGCGGTGCAGGCCCGGCTCGACCTCTTCGGCGTGATCGTGGTCGGCCTGACCACCGCGCTCGGCGGCGGCATCATCCGCGACGTGCTGCTCGGCATCACCCCGCCGACCACCCTGCGCACCTGGCCCTACCTGGCCGTTTCCGCCGCCACCGCGCTGCTTGTCTTCCTGTTCCACCCGCAGGTGGCGCGGCTGCGGCGGGCCGTGCTGCTGGCCGACGCGATCGGGCTCGGCGTGTTCGCCACCGCCGGCACCTCGATCGCGCTGCACGCCGGGGCACCGGTCTACACCGCCTGCCTCATTGGCATGACCACCGGTATCGGCGGCGGCGCTGTGCGTGACCTCCTGCTCCGCGAGATCCCGCTCGTGCTCCGCAAGGAGATCTACGCGGTCGCCGCGCTGGCCGGGTGCGTGCTGGTCGGGGCCGGTCACCTGCTGCGGCTCCCGCCCGGTCTGGTCACCACGGTCGCCGCGGTGACCACCGTCGCGATCCGCGTGCTGGCGCTGTGGCGCCGCTGGAACGCCCCGGTCGCGAAGGGCACCCCACCGAGTACATTCACCTGATTCTGCGCGTGCTCTTAGGACTGTCTCAGACCAGCGGGTAAGACTGTGCCCATGCGCATTCTCGTTGTCGACGACGACCGGGCGGTCCGCGAGTCGCTTCGCCGCTCCCTGGAGTTCAACGGCTACCAGGTCGAACTGGCCAGCGACGGTGCGATGGCCCTCGAGTCGATCATCGCCAACCGGCCGGACGCGATGGTGCTCGACGTGATGATGCCCCGTCTCGACGGCCTCGAGGTGGCCCGCCGCCTCCGCTCCACCGGCGACGACCTGCCGATCCTCGTGCTCACCGCCCGCGACACCGTCTCCGACCGGGTGTCCGGTCTGGACGCCGGTGCCGACGACTACCTGCCCAAGCCGTTCGCGCTGGAGGAGCTGCTCGCCCGCCTGCGAGCCCTGCTCCGCCGCGCCAGTCCGGAGGCGCAGCCCGGCCAGCAGGTCGAGACGCTCTCCTTCGCCGACCTCACCCTCGACCCCGGCACCCGCGAGGTCCGCCGCGGCGACCGCGAGATCAGCCTGACCCGCACCGAGTTCGCGCTGATGGAGCTGTTCCTCTCCTACCCGAAGCACGTGCTCACCCGTGGCCGCATCCTCGAGGAGGTCTGGGGCTACGACTTCCCGACCTCGGGCAACGCGCTCGAGGTCTACGTCGGCTACCTGCGGCGCAAGACCGAGGCCGGCGGTGAACCCCGGCTCATCCACACCGTGCGCGGTGTCGGTTACGTGCTCCGCGAGACCCCACCGTGAGCGCAGGCGTCCAGACGGTGGTGGTCGGGGAGGACCCCACCCCGGAATCGGGCCGGCGCCGGATGTCGCTCGGCTTCCGGGTCACCATGCTCGCCGCGGTCTGCGTCGCCGGCGCGGTCGCACTGGCCTCGTTCGGGGCCTACTTCACCGTGCGCGACAACCTGTACAGCCAGATCGACGAGAGTCTGAACTCCCGCGCCAGCACCGTGCTCAACGACCCCGACGTGGTGCGCACGGGCGGCGCCGAGATCCCCGGTTACATCTTCAAGCTGGCCGACGTGCAGTTCGACGTCATCTACCCGAACGGCGAGAGCGCGCTGCGCGACCAGGTCACCGGGCGACCGCCGATCGGGCAGCCGGAGCGGCAGGTCGCGGCCAGGACCGGTGGCCCGTCGATCCGCACCGACGGCAAAACCGACTCGCGCGTGCTCGCCGTGCCGTACGAGGTCACCGGCGGCACGCCGCTCGCGTTGATCATCGCCCAGCCGCTCGAAGGCACCAAGCGCACGCTGAACGAGCTGTCCGTGGTGCTCCTGCTGATCGGCGGCGCGGGCATCATCGTCGCCGCGCTGGCGGGCACCGTGGTGGCCCGCGGCGGGCTCCGGCCGGTCGAGCGGCTCACCCAGGCGACCGAGCGGGTGGCGAAGACCGGCGACCTCACGCCGATCCCGGTCAGCGGGGACGACGAGCTGGCCAGGCTGACGCACAGCTTCAACACCATGCTCGGCACGGTCGCCGAGTCGCAGGAGAGACAACGCCAGCTGGTCGCGGACGCCGGGCACGAGCTCCGCACCCCGCTGACCTCGCTGCGCACCAACCTCGAACTGCTGCTCGCGGCGAACCGGGCGGGCGCGCCGAAGCTGTCCGACACCGACCGGGCGGACATCGAGGCCGACATCGGCGCCCAGCTCGACGAGCTGACCCAGTTGATCGGCGACCTGGTCGAGCTGGCGCGGGCCGACGAGCCGCGGGCGCAGTTCGAGCGGGTGGAGCTGGTCGAGGTGGTCGAGCGGGCGCTGGACCGGGCCCGGCGTCGCGCCGGTGACATCGAGTTCGACGTGGACCTGCGGCCGTGGGTGCTCAGCGGCGACTCCAGCTCGCTCGAACGCGCGGTGATGAACCTGCTGGACAACGCGGTGAAGTTCTCCCCGCCGGACGGGCACGTGCGGCTGCGGCTGTACCCGCTCGGCGACGGCACGGCGGTGGTCGAGGTCGCCGACTCCGGCCCCGGCATCGCCGAGGAGGACCTGCCGAAGGTGTTCGATCGGTTCTACCGCTCGTCCGAAGCCCGTACGCTGCCCGGGTCCGGCCTGGGCCTGGCCATCGTCAAGCAGGCCGCGGAACGCCACGGCGGCACGGTGTACGCGGGGCAGGCGCCCGGCGGCGGTGCGCTGCTGACCATCCGACTCCCCGGGGTGCCCGGCTGAGGAAATCCTGACGATCGCGATCGGTGTTTGATCGTGTAGGATTTTGTGTAGTTGATGGGGTTCGGGATGGAGTCGACAAAGTGCTGGCGCGGCAGCGACAGGCGGTGATCCTCGAAGAGGCGCGGCGGACCGGTGCGGTCCGGGTCAGCGACCTCGTCGGCAGGCTGGGCGTATCCGACATGACGGTGCGCCGCGATCTCGACGTGCTCGCCAGCCGCGGGCTGGTGGAGAAGGTCTACGGCGGCGCCACCTCGGTGGTCGGCAAGAGCACCGACGAGCCGGGCTTCGAGGCGAAGTCCGTGCGCCAGCGCGCCCAGAAGGAGGCCATCGCCGCGCTCGCCGCCGGCCTGGTCAAGCCGGGCACGGCGATCGGCATCTCGGCGGGCACCACCACCTGGACCCTGGCCAGGGCGCTGGACGCGGTGCCGGGCCTGACCATCGTGACGAACTCGATCCAGGTCGCCGACGTGCTGCGCGGGTCGAGCCAGGCCGACCGCACCGTGGTGCTGACCGGCGGGGTGCGGACCCCGTCGGACGCGCTGGTCGGCCCGGTCGCGGTGAACAGCCTGCGCTCCCTGCACCTCGACGTGGTCTTCCTCGGTGTGCACGGCATGGCCGACGGGCCCGGCTTCACCACACCGAACCTGACCGAGAGCGAGACCGACCGGGCGCTCGTCGAAGCGGGCCGCCGCCTGGTGGTGCTCGCCGACCACACCAAGTGGGAGATCGTCGGCATCTCCACCATCGCCGATCTGGACGAGGCCGACGTCGTGGTCAGCGACGACGGGCTGTCCGAGCGCGCCATCGAAATCCTCCGTGAGAAAGCTGGAGAGTTGATCATCGCGAATGTGCCGGGGGACGACGAGTGAGGCGCACGTCGCACAAGCTCGCGGACGGCCGGGAGATCATTTACTTCGACGCCGACGAGCACGCCCCGCCGCGCACCGCGGTGGACACCAGGGACCTGCCGCCGGTGGCGGCGGCCTCGGAGATCCGGCTCGACCCGCTCACCGGCGAATGGGTGGCGATGGCGGCGCACCGCCAGACCCGCACCTACAAGCCACCTGCCGATCTCTGCCCGCTGTGCCCGAGCAAGCCGGGAAAACCCAGTGAGATCCCGGAATCCGACTACGAGGTGGCGGTTTTCGAGAACCGCTTCCCGTCCTTCGCCCAGGGCGTCTCCGGTGTCGAGTCCATTGTGGACGGCATGCCGATGGTGCCGCTGGCGCCCGGCCGCGGCCGCTGCGAGGTGGTCTGCTTCACCAGCGACCACGACCGCTCGTTCGGTCAGCTGAGCCGGCGCCAGGTGCGCACCGTGGTCGAGGCGTGGGCCGACCGCACCGCCGAGTTGTCCGGTTTGGACGGTGTGCGCCAGGTCTTCCCGTTCGAGAACCGGGGTGAGGAGATCGGCGTCACCCTGCACCACCCGCACGGGCAGATCTACGCCTATCCGTTCGTCACCCCGAAAACCGCCAGGATGCTGGAAGTGGCGCGCGCGTACCAGGCCGAGCACGGCAGGCACGTGCTCGGTGACGTGCTCGCCGCCGAGCGGGCCGCGGGGGAACGGGTGGTCGCGCGCGGTGAGCACTGGACCGCGTTCGTGCCGCCCGCCGCGCGCTGGCCGGTCCAGGTCCAGGTGGTGCCGCACCGGCAGGTGCCCGACATCCCGGCGCTCACCGACGCCGAGCGCGACGACTTCGCGTCCGTCTACTTGGAAGTGCTGGGCCGGTGTGACGCGCTTTACAACCGCCCGCTGCCGTACGTGGCCGGCTGGCACCAGGCCCCGGTCGGCGCGGGTCGCGAGGACTGGTGGCTGCACCTCGAACTGTTCTCCGTGCTGCGGAGCAAGGACAAGTTGAAGTACCTTGCCGGTTCGGAGTCCGGGATGGCGGTCTGGGTGAACGACACCACCCCGGAGCAGATAGCGGAGAGGCTGCGCGCCGCGCGCTGAGTCGTTCTGGTCCAACCCACAGGTTCGGCTCAGGTGCCTCTCAGGACCGGAGCGCATGGTGGAGACATGACCGAGAACGACCCGCACGGCCAGGGGCCGGAAGCTCAGGACAAGCCGGATAACTCCGCTGGGAACGAGTACGCCGCGCCGAACCCGTGGTCGGCGCAGAGCGCGCATTCGGAGCAGCCGCAGCACAATCCGTACGCGGCGACTCCCGGTCAGCAGTACTACCAGCAGTACCAGCCGACGGGCACCGCCGTTTACCCACCGCCGCAGCAGCACCAGCAGCAGCGCGGCCAGGGCGCGGGCAAGCTGGTCGCCGGGGTGGCCGTGCTGGCGCTGCTCGTCGGCGGTGGCGCGGGCGCGGTCGGCGGTTACCTGGCTTCCGACGGCTCGACCTCGTCGGCCAGTTCGCTCGAAGCACCGCAACCGGCCAGGCAGACCGGCAACGCACCGGCCGGCTCGGTGGAAGCGGTGGCGCAGAAGGTTTCGCCGAGCGTGGTCCAGCTGCAGGTGGTCGGCCGGGGTGGCCAGGCCAACGGCGGCTCGGGCTTCGTCATCGACGGCAACGGCTACGTCCTGACCAACAACCACGTGGTGGAGAACGCCGCGAACGGTGGCGGGCAGATCCAGATCGTGTTCCAGGACGGGCGCAAGGCCCCGGCGACCGTGGTCGGCCGCGACCCCAGTTCCGACGTGGCGGTGGTGAAGGCCGAGGGCGTCAGCGGGCTGACCCCGGTCGAGCTCGGCCGCTCCGACGATCTGAAGGTCGGCCAGGGCGTGGTCGCCATCGGCTCGCCGTTCGAGCTGTCCGGCACGGTCACCTCGGGCATCGTCAGCGCGCTGCACCGGCCGGTGAAGGCGGGCGGCGACCAGGGCAGCCAGGCCACCGTGATGGACGCGGTGCAGACCGACGCGGCGATCAACCCCGGCAACTCGGGTGGTCCGCTGGCGAACATGGCCGGGCAGATCGTCGGCATCAACTCGGCCATCTACAGCCCGCCGAGCAGCGGGCAGTCGCAGGGCGGCAACGTGGGCATCGGCTTCGCCATCCCGATCGACCAGGCGCGCCGCACCGCGGACGAGATCATCAAGACCGGCAAGGCCACCCAGACCTTCATCGGCGCCACGGTGACCGACGCGCCGGAGGGCGGCGCGGCGATCCGCGAGATCACCCCGGGCAGCCCCGCCGAGCAGGCCGGGCTCAAGGCGGGCGACGTGGTGACCAAGATCGACGAGCGGCTGGTGGACAGCTCGGACGCGCTGGTCGCGGCGATCCGCACGAAGACACCCGGCGACAAAGTGAAGCTGACGCTGGCCTCGAACAACGTCATCGAGGTGACCCTCGGCGGCCAGCCGGTGCCGACCAACTAAGACGCTCGGTCGCAGTAGCGACCGAGACCAACTCCCGGCCTAGCAGGGACCGGTGGAGATGAACCGCGGTGATCAGGAAGCCCCCTCCTGGTCCCCGCGGTTCCTTCGTACCAGTACGTACAAGCCGATCCCCAGCCAGACGGCGGTGAGGGTGAGGCCGAGGCCCAGCCAGGTGTTGCCGTCGTGCAGCCCAGGGCTCGGCGGCGTGCCGTAGGTGCGCCACAGCAGCGGAACGGCCAGCAGGCACAGCACGCCGGTGAGCGCACCGCCGACCAGCAGCGGCTTCGCGTTCGGCAGGCGCGTGAGGGCGTACCCGGCGAGCGCGATGAGCGGCGCGAGCAGCAGGTCGTGCACCAGCGGCCCGGCGACCAGCCAGATCCCGACCGTGAAGTCGGCCAGTGGCACCAGCAGGTACACGCCGTAGACCAGCGCGGCGACGCCCGGCAGGGCGATCAGGTATCTCATCGGACCTCCAGGCGGCGGACCCACTTCGTCTGCAGCACACCCGGCCGGTTCGGGGCGATCACCCGGCACGGATAACCGTGGTCGGGCGGCAGCACCTCGCCGTTCAGGGTGAGCGCGAGCAGGGTCAGCGGGTCGGCGGTGTGCGTGCCCGGCAACTCGCTCGTGGCGTACAAACCGTTGCGCTCCAGGGAAAGCACGCGTACGTCGGCACCTGGCCCGGCGCCGGCGGCACGCAGCAGATCGGCGAACGAGACCCCGCTCCACACCGCCGACTGGCTCCAGCCCTCGACACAGGCGATCGGCAGTTCCGCGGTGGTCTGCGGAAGCGCGGCGAGTTCGTTGCGGGAGAAGGACTTCATTCCGGTGGCGGTGACGATCTCCAGTCGCCAGTTCGGGTCCTGCGCCGTGGCGAGCACGCCCGCCGCGGCCGCGGTCCGGTTCACCGGCAGGTCCCGGCCCGACCGCCACGACAGCCCGGAGACGTTGCGCAGCAAGGGAACCGTCGCACCCGCGGTGGCGACCACGGCCACTCCGGTGACCAGCCACGTGGACCGCAGGAAACCCCGCCGGGACAACCCCGGCGCGGGCTCCTCCGGTTCCTTCGGCCCGCGGATGATCGGCAGCTTGACCGCGACGTGCACCACCACCGAACCGACCGCGATCCAGGCGACCGCGTAGTGCAGCGACGGGAAGTAGAAGTCCCACGGGTAGTTCTGCGCCACGTTCAGCAGGCCCGTGACCACCTCGAAGAAGGCCGCCCCGGACAGCACCAGGATCGACAGTCGTTCCAGCGCGTGCGGGATCGACCGCACCGCCGGCTTCTCGAACAGCTTCGGGTAGACCGTCCACAGCTTCGCCAGCAGCAGTGGGATCGAGGCGATCCCGGAGATGACGTGCAAGCCCTGCGTGATCCGGTACAGCTGGACCGGGCGGCTCGGCCAGGTGAACCACGAAGGCGGATGCTGGATGAGGTGGCTGAGCAGGCCGGTGAGAAAGCACAGCAGGAACGCGATGCCGAGCGCGGCGCCGATCCGCGAGGTCACCGCCGGGGAGTGCGCCGCGGCGCGGAAGCGGTTCATCGCCGCCTCAGTTCGGCGAACCAGCGTTGCCCGCTGGTCGCTGTCCATTCCGGACGGAAGCCGGTGCGGGCTGCGAGTTCACCGAGCGCGTCCGCGCCGACCCAGGCCCACGGGAACCAGGAACCGGTGCCGATGCGGACCTCGCTCCGCTTCAGACCACGGCCGGGCGGATCGAGTTCCACCAGCGCTGTGCCATCGGCGCTGAGCAGGCGGTGGACGCGGTCGAGCAGGGCCACCGGGTCACCGCCGATGCCGAGATTGCCGTCGGCGAGCAGGACGTGCCGCCAGCGCCCTTCACCGGGCAGCGGGCGGAACACGTCGCGGCGCAGTGCGACCGCGCCGCGTGCTCTGGTCAGGCGGATGGCCACGGCGGAATGGTCGACGCCCAGCGCGGTGATCCCGCGCGCGGTCAGCGCGGCGGTGAGCCGTCCCGGCCCGCACCCGAGGTCGATCGTCGGACCGGTGCAGCGGCCGAGCAGCAGTTCGTCGCCCGCGCCCGGCTCCTCGGTCCAGCGTTCCGCCGGCAGCCGGATGCGTTCGCCCGTCCCGGATTCCAGCCAGCACGGGCCGCCGAGCAGGCCGGTGTCGAAGGCGGTCATGCCAGCACCGCCGTGGCGAAGCGGCCGTGCGTTCGTGACGCCACCGCGACCGCGTCCGCCATGGTGTCCACATCGGACAACCTGGTGCCGATGTCGACGGTGAGCCCCAGTGCCTTCCGGGTGAGCGCGCCGGTGTCCGGTGTGGACATCGGTACCTCGGTGAGCGCGCGGGCTTTCAGCGGGTCGCGCAGGCCCAGCGCCCACCAGCCGCCGTCGTCGGCCGGGCCGAGCACGGCCTCCCGTTCGTCGAGCCGGGCGGCCGTGGCGACCAGGAGAGCCGGTGTGACCTGCGGGGTGTCCATGCCGATCTGCAGCACGGGCAGGCCGGGGAAGTGCGCTGCGGTGTCGGCGTGCGCGTTGGCCAGCCGTTCGCCGAAGGTGTTGCCGCGCTGGGGAAGAACGGTGGTACGCCCGAGCGCCTCGGTGAGTTCGGCGCGGTTCGCGGCCGCGGCCAGTTCGCCCGTGAAGGCGACGACCGGGACCGCGCCGGGGGTGGCGAGCACGGCGTCGAGCGTGTCGAGCAGCGACGCGGCGGCGATCCCGGCGGCCTGTTCGGGGGTCGCGGGCGGGCACAGGCGGGTCTTGGCGAATCCGGGTACGGGAGCCTTCGCGACGACCAGTAGGGCGAACCAGTTCACCGGGCCAGCACCCGACCCATGTCGCGGACCGCGCGCAGCGTGCCGCGCACCGACCCGGAAACCTTCGACTTGGTGCCCTTGGCGCGTTCGCCGTAGCTGACCTCGAACTCGTCGATCCGCCAGTCTGCTCGACCGGCCTTCACCAGCAGTTCCAGCGGATACCCGAAAGCGCGATCAGTGATCTGCAACGAGAGCAGGTGCTCTCGCCGGGCAACGCGCATCGGCGCGATGTCGCTGACGCCGAGGCCGCGACGGCGCAGCAAGGCCGCGAGCGCCGCGTTGCCCGCTCTCGCGTGCCACGGCCAGGCGTTGCTGCTCGTCGGAACCCGGCGGCCCACGGCCAGGTCGGCGCCGTCCCGGACGGCCGCCACCAGCACGGGCAGCTCGCGGGGATCCAGCGAACCGTCGGCGTCGAGGAAGGCGACCAGCTCGGCCGTCGCCGCTTCGAGTCCACTATGGACGGCTGCACCGTAGCCGCGTCGCGGTTCGTGCACCACCTTCGCGCCGAGACCCGCGGCGATCTCCGGCGAACCGTCACCGGAGCCGTTGTCGACCACGATCGCGCGGTAACCATCGGGCAGCGCGCCGAGGACCCCGGGCAGCGCGGCCGCTTCGTCGAGACAGGGAAGTATCACGTCGACCATCACGGCCGTTCACGCTATGGCTGCTGTGGACACTGAAAAACCCTTGGCGTGCTTACCAAAATGTGACAGCGGCCAGGTTCTTACCGGATGGTGACGGACCGCCGCGAACGGTCGACGGACCAGGGCCGCCGGGCTTACCGTGCGCTGGTGGTCGACGTCCTGCCGCGCAAATCCGTGGTGTCCCGGGGTGATCTGGTCGCCGTCGGTGTCGCGGCGGTACTGGTCGCGCTCGGCACCGCGCTCGGGCTGTACTTCAACCGCCCCGGCTCCGGGGTGGTCATCTTCGCGTTCGCGCCGCCGCTCTACGGTGACTGGCTGCCGCGCGTCGGTCCCGGTTCGCTGTTCGCGGTGCTGATCGCCGCGGCCGTGGTGATGTGGGGCCCGTCACTGGCCGAACGGCTTTCGTGGCGTCCACTGCTCGCGCTCGGTTACGGCGTGACGGTCTGCTGGACGATGGCGCTCGCGTTGATCGACGGTTTCCGCACCGGCTTCGCCGGGCGGCTCGAAAGCGATCACGAGTACCTGCGCGAGGTCCCCGGCATCACCGACATCCCGCTGATGTTGCGCGAGTTCAGCTCCCGCATTCTCGACTTCCAGCCGGACTCGTGGACCACCCACGTGTCCGGTCATCCGCCCGGCGCCACGCTGGTCTTCGTCTGGCTCGACCGGCTCGGCCTCGGCGGCGGGACCTGGGCCGCAATCGTTTGCGTCCTGGTCGGCTGCCTGTTCGCGGTGGCCATTCCGGTGACCGTTTCCGCACTCGGGCGCCCCGAGGCGGGGCGCGCGATGGTGCCGTTCGCGGCGCTGTTCCCCGGCGCGATCTGGGTCGGCGTCTCGGCCGACGGCCTGTTCGCCGGGGTCACCGCGACCGGTATCGCACTGCTCGCGCTGGCCCGTCTGCGCCCGCTGCTCGCGTTGCCCGCCGGCGTGGTGCTCGGGTTCGGGATCTTCCTGTCGTACGGCTTGGTGCTGCTCGGCCTGATCGCACTGGCAGTGGTCCGCGGCTGGCGGACGTTCGCGCTGGCGCTGACCGGAGCGCTGGCCGTGGTGCTGGTGTTCTGGCTCGCCGGATTCTGGTGGCTGGACGGGTACCACCTGGTCGTCGAGCGGTACTACCAGGGAATCGCGACCGAACGGCCGTACGCCTACTGGGTCTGGGCGAACCTCGCGTGCCTGGCCATCGCGGCGGGACCCGCGCTGGTCGCCGGGGTGCGGCGCACGATCGCCGGTCGCTGGTCGGATCCGGTGGTGCTGCTCGGGCTGGCGGCACTGCTGGTGGTCGGGTTCGCGGATCTTTCCGGGCTTTCGAAGGCCGAAACCGAGCGGATCTGGCTACCGTTCGCGGTGTGGCTGCTGCCCGCGGCGGCGCTGCTGCCCGCACCCGGCAGGCGCTGGTGGCTGGCCGCGCAGGCGGCGACCGCGCTCGTGGTGAACCATTTGGTCTTCACGTACTGGTAGGAGCGGGAATGACGCAGGAGAGCGGGCGGGTGCTCGTGGTCGACGACGACGAGACCGTGCGCGACGTGGTGCGCCGGTATCTGGAGGTCGCCGGGTTCACCGTCGAGGTCGCGGGCACCGGCGAGGAGGGCCTCCGGCTGTTCGCCGAGCGGACGCCCGACCTGGTGGTGCTCGACGTGATGATGCCGGGCATCAGCGGGCTGGAGGTGTGCCGCCGGCTGCGGCAGACCAGCCAGGTGCCGGTGGTGCTGCTGACCGCGCTCGGCGAGGAGGAGAACCGGATCGCCGGGCTCGAACTCGGCGCCGACGACTACGTGACCAAGCCGTTCAGCCCGCGTGAACTGGCGTTGCGGGTGATCTCGGTGCTGCGCCGGGCGCGCCTGCCGAGCCGTCCCGCCGCTCCGGCCGAGGAACTGCGCGACGGCGACCTGGTGCTGCGGACCACCGCGCGCGACGCCACGCTCGGCGGGGTCGTCCTGCCGCTGACCGCGCGCGAGTTCGACCTGCTGGCGTTCTTCCTGAGCCATCCCGGCACCGCCTTCTCCCGCACCGACCTGCTGGAGAAGGTCTGGGGCTGGGACTTCGGCGACCAGTCGACGGTGACCGTCCACGTGCGACGGTTGCGCGAGAAGATCGAGCCCCGGCCGGCGAAACCCGTGCGCGTGGCCACGGTGTGGGGCGTCGGCTACCGCTACGACCCGGTGGCGAAATGATCGAGTCGGACGAGTCCTTCGGCGCGATGCTCACGCACGCGTGGCACATCCTGCCGTTCGCGCTGCTGTTCGCGCTGCCGGTGGCGGTGCTGGGCGGGCTGGTGCTGTACCGGCTGCGGCACGGTTCGCTGGCCACCACGCTGACCGTGCTGGTGGTGATCCCGCTGGTCGCCACGCTGACCGGGGTGCTCGGTGTCAGCGGGTTCATGTTCAACTCGACGCTGACCACCATGGTGCTGGTGTGCCTGCTGGTCGCGCTGGTGGTGGTGCCCTGCGCGATCGTGTTCGGGCGGGCCATCGCGCGGCGCAGTGTCTGGGAGCGCGAGGCACGTGAACGCGAGCGCGCGGCCGAGGCGTCGCGCCGGGAACTGGTCGCCTGGATCAGCCACGACCTGCGCAGCCCGCTGGCCGGTATTCGCGCGATGGCCGAGGCGCTGGCGGACGGCGTGGTCTCCGAGCCGGCCGAGGTCGCCGGGTACGCGCAGCGCATCGGCGGCGAGAGCACCCGGTTGTCGGGCATGGTGGACGACCTGTTCGAGCTGTCCAGGATCACCGCGGGCGCGCTGCGGCTGACCATGTCCGCGGTGCCGCTGCAGGACGTCGTCAGCGACACGATCGCCGCGCAGAGCCCGGTGGCGCACCGGAAGCGCGTGCGCGTGGAGGCGTACGCGCAGGCGTCACCGGTGGTCAGCGGCAGCGACCCGGAACTGGCGCGGATCGTGCGGAACCTGGTGTCGAACGCGATCCGGCACACCCCGCCGGACGGCACGGTCGCGGTGCAGATCGGCGTGGCCGGCACGGAGGCGCTGATCGCCGTGGACGATGGGTGCGGCGGCATTCCCGAGGACGAGATCGGCCGGGTCTTCGATGTCGCCTTCCGCGGCACGCGTGCCCGCACACCCGAACGCGACGGCGCCGGCGGCGGGCTCGGGCTGGCCATCGCGAAGGGCCTGGTGGAGGCACACAAGGGCCGGATCCTGGTGCGCAACCACGGCCCCGGCTGCCGGTTCGAGGTGCACCTGCCGCTGGCCTAGCGGACTTCGGCTCTGAGACCGTCCCGTGGTCACATGGCGGCGGGGCCACAACTCCGGCAGGCGGTGCGTGACGTACGGGCTGTACAGCAGCAGAGCGCCGTTGAGGTACGGCCTTTCGTGATCCGGCGGCGATCAGCGTGACCATCCGGTCGCGGATCTCCAGATCGCTCAGCTGCTCGCCGCCGCCATGCCGTTCGAGATTACCGCCGCGCACCCCGCAGCGGGGCGGTCGCGAAGGCCGTGACGCCTTCCCGGAAACCGACGCGGGCGGTGAAGCCGAGCAGCTTCTCGGCCAGCGCCGGGTCGGCGACCACGTGCCGGACGTCGGCCGGGCGCGCTCCGCCGACGATCCGCGGTTCCGGGCCGCCGCACGCGCGGGCCAGTTCGGTGGCCATGTCGCCGACGGTGTGGGGCACCCCGGAGCAGACGTTGACCGCGGTGATCTCCTCGGGCGGCTCGGTGTCCAGTGCGTTGACGTTGGCCCGCGCGATGTCGTCGACGTGCACGAAGTCGCGCCGCTGGCGCCCGTCCTCGAGCACGGTCGGGGCCTCGCCGCGTTCGAGCGCCGAGCGGAACAGCGAGGCGACGCCGGCGTACGGGGTGTTCTGCGGCATCCGCGGGCCGTAGACGTTGTGGTAGCGCAGGGCCCAGACCTGGCCGCCGGTCTGGCGGGCCCAGGCGCCGGCGAGGTGTTCCTGGGCGAGCTTGGTGGCGGCGTACGTGCTGCGGGGGTTCAGCGGGGCGTCCTCGGGCACCAGCCGGGATTCGAGCTGCTCGCCGCACCGGGGGCAGCGCGGCTCGAACCTGCCTTCGTCCACATCGGACTGCCTGCGCGGCGCGGGGGCGGTGATGCCGTGTTCGGCGCAGGCGTAGCGGCCCTCGCCGTAGACGACCATGGAGGAGGCGAGCACCAGTTTGCCGATGCCCGCTCGGTGCATGGCGGCCAGCAGTACGGCGGTGCCGTAGTCGTTGTTCCAGGCGTAGGCGGGCGCGTCGGACGGGTCGATCCCGTGGCCGACGATCGCCGCCTGGTGGCAGACGGCGTCGATTCCATCGAGCTGCTCGGCGCGCAGGTCGGTGACGTCGCCGCGGATGAACTCGTGGTCGCGCGTGTATTCGGGGGCGTCGTCGTGTTCGGGGTCGTCGTGCGCGGTCGGCGTCAGGCTGTCGAGCAGGACGGGCTCGTCGCCCCTGGCGGTCAGCTGATCGGCGATGTGGGAGCCGATGAACCCGGCCCCGCCGGTGATGAGTACTCGCACCCCGATCACGCTAGGGCGGCCGGGGGGTCCGGCGGCAGCGTCGCGGTGGTGCCGTCAGCCTTCCGTCACATTTGGACGCCCCTGACCTGGGAAACCTGCTTTTGCCCGCAGAAGCAGGTTCGGACATCGAGGACATTTCGCGACGGCCCGGCCGGGCGGGGACGCGCGCTGATCGTCCGGCGCCGGTTCGCGCTACGGTGGGCACATGGAACGCAGTGCACAACGGCTGGGCCGTGCCCTCGTGGTGATCGTGGACGACCGTGCCGCCCACGGCGAGGTCGATGACACCGCTGGTCCGCTGGTCACGGAGTTGCTGGAAGAGGCGGGCTTCATCGTCGACGGCACCGTGGTGGTGCACGCCGACACCGTCGCCATCCGGAACGCGCTGAACACGGCCGTGATCGGCGGGGCGGACCTGGTGGTCACCGTCGGCGGGACAGGCGTGTCGCCGCGCGATGTCACCCCGGACGCGACGGCCGGTGTGCTGGACCGCCCGATCCCGGGGATCGGCGAGGCTCTGCGTTCCTCCGGCCTGGCCGCGGGCGCGGTCGACGCGGGTATCTCGCGGGGTCTGGTCGGGGTGTCGGGGAGCACGCTGGTGGTCAACCTGGCGGGCTCGAGGGCCGCCGTACGCGACGGCATGGCGACGCTCTCGGCACTCGTGCCCTACGTGATCGACGAGCTGTCCGGCCTGAACGAGTCCTGATGTCCGAGCCCGCTGAGCCTGAGCGCCGCCGCCGCTTGGAGGAGGTCTTCGGGGACGTGCTCCCGGAAACCACCTCGGACGAACGCCCGCAGGAACCCAGCGGGGACACGGACTCCTGGTACTACGAAAACCGCCCACCCCACCACGACCGCTGACACTTCGGATCGCCTGCTCCCGCCCACTGCGGAGCAGGCGATTCTCTTTTGCGGACCAGTGCGGCCATTGCCCGGTGGGTTCGAGGGCTGGGTGTGAACCTCGCGCCTTGGATGCGCGGTTCGGCCGCGCGACCGTGGCCGCAGTCTTGTGCCTCCGCCGCGCGGGCCGGGGCTCGGTCACGAGGGCTGGTGGCCGTGCGACCGCGCGACCGCCGGGCTGAGCCGTGGCGGTGGGGCTCAGTCGTGGGGCTTGGCGGCGGTCGTGTCTGTGGCGGGGCTTGTGTCTCACCGCGCGGGCTGGTGGCTCGGCCGTGCGACTGCGCGACAGCTGGGGAAGCCATGGCTGAGGTTCAGCCGTGGTCGTTGTCGTGTAAAGGTGCGACTCAGTCGTCCCAGGGTGGGCTCGGCAGCGCCAGAGGTGGGCTCGGTCGCGCCAGGTGTGAGGCTCGGTCGCGCCGGGGTGCGACTTGGCCGTGTTGGGTGGGGAGTGGCCGCGTGGGGGTGGGATTGGCCGTGCGGGGAAGGGGAATGGCTGGGGTCAGGGGCGCGGGGTGCGGTGGGAAGGGGCGTCGTCGGTTTGCTGCTGTTGGCGCAGCAGGTCCCGGATTTCCTTGAGCAGTTCGACATCGGTGGGCTCGGCCGGGCCGGTTTCCTTGCCCCGCTTGCGGCGCTCCTGCACCTTTTGCAGCGGCAGCACGAACAGGAAGTAGACCACCGCGGCGACGACCAGGAAGTTGATCGCGGCGTTGATCACGCCGCCGAGGTCCATGAAGGTGCCCTGGTTGCCGGAGAAGATGTAGAAACCCAGGCCCTGCGCGGCATCCGAACCGCCGATGGCGTTGATCAGCGGTTTGATCAGGCCGGTGGTGAAGGCGGTGACGATCGCGGTGAACGCCGTGCCGATGACGACCGCAACGGCCAGCTCGACGACGTTGCCGCGCATCAAGAAGTCCTTGAAGCCTTTGAGCACGGGGGGTTTCTCCTTTCCAGCAGGGACAAAAAACGCTACCGGAGCGTAACGGTTACCGGCTGGTCCAGCGCGGCGGAGGCGAGTGGCGTGGCGGCCTCCGACGGCACGGCGACCAGTACGAGCGGGCCTTTCGCCGAACTCGGCCGCGACTTGCTCTCACCCGCGGAGGTGACCACGGTGACCACGGTCACCGCTGACGCGAGCTGCCGGTGCTGGTGCGCGTCCGCGGCGACCACGTCCACCCGCGTGCCGGGGTGCAGGAGTTCGGCGACGTCCGGATCGGCCAGCCGGATGGGCACGGTGGACGTACCGGGCGGACCGTGCGCGGGGGACACCAGGCGCACATCGGTCAACGGCTCGCCCGCCCTGGCCGCGCCGGCGAGCATGCGTTCAGCGCGCTGCCCGGACAACGCACCCGCCGGGCGCAGCTCGACCGGAATGTGGATGACTTTCGTGTCAGCCGGGGTGAGCAGGGTGCCCGCGCTCAGATCGCGGGCGGCGACCAGTGTGGGCTCGCCGGACGGCCCCGGCGGGAACAGCACGGGGCCCAGCGCCAGCGCGATCGCGGTCAGTGCCAGCAGCGCGGCCAGCGTCTTGCGCGTGCGGCGACTGCTGACCAGCGCGTTCAGCCGGGCGAACAGGTCTTCGAAGAGTTGCACGATGCCCCCGTGGTCGGTGGGGGATCGGCTTGGTGATCCCCCGCGCTTTGGACGTTAGGGCGCGGGGGATGGGGTGAGCCAGCGGTGGTCGAGGCACCTGTGGACAAGTGGGTGCCTGTGGACAACTCGGTGGATCAGGAAGCGGCGGCGGTCTTCGTCGTGGTAGATGAAGAGGAGGACGAAGAAGACGACGACGCCGAGGAGGTGGTCGACGAAGACGAAGAGGACGAGCTGGACGTGTCGCTCTTGCTCGAGTCGCTCTTGGCCGAGGTCTCCGCGGGCTTCGTGCCGGACTTGCTCGAGGACTTCGAGTCGGAGCGCGAGTCGTTGCGGTAGAAGCCGCTGCCCTTGAAGATCACGCCGACCGCACCGTAGAGCTTGCGCAGCGGGCCGGTGCACTGCGGGCACTCGGTCAAGCTGTCGTCGGAAAACGACTGAACCGCCTCGAAGCGGTGGTCGCACTCCTTGCAGGCGTACTGGTACGTGGGCACAGCTGCTCCTTCGGGCATTGGCACTCGGGACTCAAGAGTGCTAACCCAATTGTGCTTCAGATCATTCCTCCAGCGCAAACCAGTGTTCGTCACACCGCGTTGAGCTGGGCAGGAAGGCGGACGAGACCACGGCCGGGCAGCAGCGCGCCGGTCATCAGCGCGTCGTGCGGTTCGGCGGGCAGCCGCGGCACCAGTTCCTCGTCGCGCACGATCGCCACCAGTTCGGCGTGCGACGCGGCACCGAGCGAACGGTCGTAGAACCCGGCGCCCCGGCCCAGCCGGACGCCGTGGTGGTCCACCGCGAGCGCGGGTACCAGGACCAGCTCCGCCTGCTCGACGGCGGACGGGCCCAGCCGGTCGCCCGCGGGCTCCAGCACGCCTCGGAACCGGCCGGGAGCCAGCGACGAGGAGCCGGTGTACTCGGCCCAGTCCAGCGGGCCTGGTGCGGAAGGAACGACCGGCAGCAGCACCCGTGAACCAGCGTCCCGGAGCACGTCCAGCAGGGCCAGCGACCCCGGCTCCGAGCCGAAGGGCACGTACCCGCACACGGTCTCCGCGTGCGGGAGTTCGGCGACGAAGCGGGCCAGCGCGCCCGCCTCGGTGACCCGGCGCGCGATCGGCACGGCCGACCGCGCGGAGGTCAGCCGTTCGCGCCACTCCGCCTTGCTCAGGTGCTCATTGCCCACTGCTCGCACCTGCTCAGGTTAGGCTTTGCGCCCATGACGGGCGCCGAAATCACGCAGACGTTCCGAACCGCCATCGTGCCTGCCGCCGGGCTGGGCACACGATTCCTGCCGACCACCAAGGCCGTGCCGAAAGAGCTGCTGCCGGTGGTCAACCGGCCGGGCATCGAGCTGGTCGCCGAAGAGGCCGCCGAAGCGGGCGCGCAGCGCCTGGTGATCGTCACCTCACCGGGCAAGGAGTCGGTGGTCGACTATTTCCGCGCCGCCCCCGAGCTGGAAGAAACGCTGTCCGCCAAGGGCAAGACCGACCTGCTGGCCAAGATCCGCCGGGCGCCGGCCCTGCTCGAAGTCGACGTCGCGATCCAGAAGCAGGCGCTGGGTCTCGGCCACGCGGTCGCCCAGGCCGAGCCGAACCTGACCGATGAGGACGAAGCCGTCGCGGTGCTGCTGCCGGACGACCTCGTGCTGCCGACCGGGGTGCTCTCCAGGATGTCCGCGGTGCGGGCCGAGAAGGGCGGCAGCGTGCTGTGCGCCTTCGACATCCCGCGCGAGCAGATCTCCCCCTATGGGGTGTTCGACGTGACCGACACGGAGGACCCCGATGTGAAGCGCGTGCACGGCATGGTGGAGAAGCCGAAGCCGGAGGACGCCCCGTCCACCTACGCCGCGGCCGGGCGATACCTGCTGGACAGGGCCATATTCGATGCGCTGCGCCGGATCACCCCCGGCTCCGGCGGGGAGCTCCAGCTGACCGACGCGGTCGCGTTGCTGATCTCCGAGGGCCACCCGGTTCATGTGGTGGTCCACCGCGGTGGCAGGCACGATCTCGGGAACCCCGGCGGTTTCCTGCGGGCAGCCGTCGACTTCGCGCTCGACGACCCCGAGTACGGGCCGTCGCTGCGCACCTGGCTGACCGAACGAATCGAGAACGCGAGCCGATGACCGCCCCAGACGCGCCTGACGTCCCCGACGCGCCGACCCCTGCCGCGCCCGCGGAGGGCGTCGCGGAGGAACTCGCCGAGTTCCGCTCCGTGGACGCCCAGATCGCCCTCGCACTGGAGGCCGCGGTCCGTCCGCGGCCGGTGCGGGTGGCGATTTCGGAGGCGCAGGGACTGTTGTGTGCCGAGGAGGTCGTCGCCGAGCACGCGCTGCCCGGTTTCGACCAGGCGGCCGTCGACGGGTACGCGGTGCGCAGCGTGGACGTGCGCACGGCCGGGCAGGAACCGGTGCAGCTGCCGGTGGTCGGTGAGATCCCGGCCGGTTCGCGGCAGCCGCGCCGGTTGCAGCCCGGCCAGGCCGTGCGCGTGGCGACCGGCGCGCCGCTGCCCACGCTCGCCGACGCCGTGGTGCCGACCGCCTACACCGACGGCCACAACGCCAAGGTGACCGTGCACAAGCCGGTGCCGTCGGCCGGGTACGTCCGGCGGACCGGCGAGGACGTGCAGATCGGGGACGTCGCGGTGCGCCAGGGCGACACCATCGGCTCGGCGCAGGTCGGCCTGCTCGCCGCGGTGGGCAAGGCCAAGGTGCTGGTCTACCCGCGCCCGCGGGTGTCCATTGTGTCCGTCGGCGACGAACTGGTGGACATCGATCGCACGCCGTCGGTCGGCCAGGTCTACGACGTGAACTCGTACGCGCTGGCGGCCGCGGCCCGCGACGCCGGGGCCGAGGTGAGCCGGGTCGGGATCGTGGCGAGCGACCCGAAGCGGCTGCGCGAGGTGGTCGAGGGCAGGCTGCTGATGTCCGAAGTGGTCGTCGTGGCAGGTGGGGCCGGCGGCAGCTCGGGCGACGAGGTGCACGCGGCGCTGTCCGAACTGGGCCGGATCGACATGACGCGGGTCGCCATGCACCCCGGCTCGGTGCAGGGCTTCGGCAGGCTCGGCCCGGACGCGGTGCCGACCTTCCTGATCCCCGGGAACCCGATGAGCGCGCTGGTGGTCTTCGAGGTGCTGGTGCGCCCGCTGATCCGCGCGGCGCGCGGCACGCGGAACCCGCACCGCCGCATGGTCGGCGCGCGCCTGCTGTCGCCGATCACCTCCACCAAGGGACGGAAGGGCTTCCTGCGCGGGCAACTGCTGCGGGACGAAGGCAACGGCGAGTACCTGGTGCAGCCGCTCGGGACCTCCGGCGCGCACCTGCTGGCCTCGCTGGCGGAGGCGAACTGCTTGATCAACATCGACGAGGACCTCACCGAGGTGGCCGCGGGTGACGAGGTCAAGGTGACTTTCCTGGCGCAGCGCGGCTGACCCGGGTGTCGCAGGTCTACGGCGTCGAAGGCCGGCACCCCGGCTGGCCGGCGAAGCTCGGCCCAGTTCGGGTGAAAGCCGGTCTGGTCGCCGTGCGGCCGGTGCGGTTGCGCGACGGCGGCGAGTGGAGCCGGGCGCGGCTGCGTGATCGCGCGCACCTGGAGGAGTGGGAGCCCAGCGGCACCGGCACCTGGGACGAGCGGAACTCGCTGTGGTCGTGGCCGCCGCAGTGGTCGGCGCTGCGCTCGCTGGCCCGGCGTGGCCAGTGCCTGCCGTTCACGATCACCGTGGACGGTGCGTTCGCCGGGCAGATCACCGTGGGAAATGTGATCAGAGCCTCGCTGCGGTCCGCGTGGGTCGGGTACTGGGTGTCCACTTCGGCCGTTCGGGGCGGTGTCGCCACCGCGGCTGTGGCGCTGGTGGTGGACCACGCCTTCCGCGTGGCCGGACTGCACCGCATCGAGGCGACCGTGCGGCCGGAGAACGTCGCGAGCGTCCGGGTGCTGACCAAGGCGGGGTTCCGGCAGGAGGGCCTGCTCCAGCGTTACCTCGACGTGGCGGGGGACTGGCGCGATCACCTGCTCTTCGGGATGACCGTCGAGGAAACCGGTCCGGGGCTCACCGCCCGGCTGATCGCCGCCGGACACGCTGACTACGCGTGACCTTGCGGTGCCCCGTTACCACATCGGCCTGTTTTCACCTAATTCAGTGACAAGTTCCGGAATAAGACCCGGCGAGCCTTCCGGCGATCTGTTACTCCTGTGACTAACGTGACGAACGTAGGAGTTCACGTCGGGGGAGGTGACGGGAGATGCCAAGCTCGTTGATCATCGTCGCGCTGGCCGCGGCATGGCTCGTCGTCCTCGTTCCCATGATCGCGCGCAAGCGCCAGGAGATCGCGCGCACCGCCGACTCCGCGTTGGCCGCCAGGGTCGTGCGGAGCGGGAGCACACGCCACGAGGGGCGAGAGGAGTTCGCGATGTCCGACAAGCCGCAGGCGCGCGACGACCATGACGCCGACGACGAGTTCGACGAGGTCGATGCCGAACTCGAAGACGAGGTGGACGACCTCGACGACCTCGACGACGTGGAACCCGCTCCGGTAGGCAGAGACCTGCCGCCGCTTCCGCAGCCGAGCGAAGGCGGCCGCCAGTACCGGCCGGGCCGCGGTGGTTACGACCCCGAGGCCGCGGAGATCGCGGCCAGGGCGAAGTACGCCTACCGGCAGCGCGTGGTGGTCATCCTGCTCGTGCTCGCCGTGGTCACCGCCGCACTGGCCGCGTTCCTGACGCCGCTGGTGTGGTGGGCGCACGGGGCGATCGATCTGGTGCTCGTCGGGTACCTCGCGTACCTGCGGCGGCAGGTCCGGATCGAGAACGAGATCCGGCAGCGGCGGTCGTCGCGGCTGAACGCGGGCACGCGGGTCACCCGGCGGCCGGTGCGGGACGAGGATGCGGTGGAGGCTCCGCCCGCGGCGGCCCCGCCGCGGCCGCCGCGCCGCGAGATCCCGGGCGCCGAGCGCAAGCCGTCGCCCACGTCGCGCCTGCGTCGGCACGCCGTCGTGGTCGACCCGGAGGACGAGGACCCGGCCTTCCACGAACTCGACGACCCAGGTCAGCGGTCCTTCCGCCGGGCAGCCGGCGAATAGGACCCCCCGGCTCGGGCAGCAGACAGCCACTGTTATGCTGAACGAGCTTTAAGGGGCTGTAGCGCAGTTGGTAGCGCGTCTCGTTCGCATCGAGAAGGTCAGGGGTTCGATTCCCCTCAGCTCCACAGCAGGTCAAAGGCCCTTCCTGGGTGATCCGGGAAGGGCCTTTTGCTGTCCGTACAGCAGCAAAGTACAGCAGCGGAGTCATTGCAGGCTGTCCCCGAGTTTCTTGAGCGCCGCACGCGTCGCCAACACCGGCCCGGGTACGTGCGCAGGCCACCCACGGCCAACCCTGGCTATGCACGCATCGTGCGGAGAAAGCGGGCCATGACGGCATGCCACCGCTCAGCAGGTCTGGCACGATCCCCAGCGTGACGGCGTATGCGTTTGACGAGAGTCGGCGGCTACTGCTCAGGACATGGGACACCGGGAGCGCCTGTGTCGCCGACACCGCGGCCGAATTGCCAGACTCCGTACAGCGGGGCGACGCGCTTCGTCTTGCGTCCGCATTGACAAATCTGTCGGAAACGATGTGGCGCACCTACACCCATCCCGCGAGCGCCGCGGACAGTTTGGACGTAAACACTGAGGGCCGGCGTCGGCAGGGTGAGCGCGATGCGTTCGGCTCTGTCATCGACGCGCTGCGGAAGCCCAATTTGCCTCATGGCGGGGTCTTCTTCAGTCCTACGTGCGCGTCGAAGAACCTGCTCACCGGGTTGGCCGCGTGCTCCACGATCTCGGCGATGTCGCGCTGATCGACCAGGTGGTCGCGGACGTCACGAACGAGCTCATCGCAGTCGAACAGGCGGAACGTGGTGATCTTTCCGGACGGGCCGGACAAGCGGTACTCCTGACCCGCGCTGACGCATCACCGTTGCTGGTGAACGCCGCCAATGATCTTTTCTGGCAGGCTCGCTCGGCTCCGACGGGCTATTCCAGAACGTTGACCCGACCGCCGCCGCGGTCGTGGCGGCACATTGGCTCCAGGCGGCGGCCGAGGTCGTCGCCGAACTCGCGGAGTGCGACCCCACCGAGGTCGTCATCGAAGCGGACGACATCGAAGCGCTCCCCGTCCACACGCCCACCCTGGTACTGGAACGGCTCTACGCGGGCGAGACGCCGCGCGAAGTTGTGATCGACTTGGCCACCTGACAGCCTTCAGCCCAAGATCACGCCCCTCGATCCTGCGCGCCCGGCGCCCGATCTGCTGGAAGATCTGCTTTACGGAATCCGCGGTTGCTGGTTGCTCCATCGCGAATACACCGAAATTAACGATGACGACGAAATCGACGATGTCACAGCGGGCGAGATCGAGGAACGACTCGCCGCCGAGTTCTACGAAACCGTCCGCGCAGAAGCAGAAGCGGAACAAGATCGTCTCTCGTAACGCGGCATCGAATGCGAGGTAGCCAGTAGCTGGGTGGCGGACCGGAACTCGCCCAGTGGATCATCCGGTACGCGCGGGACACCGATGACGCCCGCGCTCGCTATGACCGAAATGATCTCGGTCTTGACGTCCTCCCCTTCGCGGGCAGGAACTGTGGAAAGCCAGGGCCGACCTTCGCGGTCAATTGGTGAGCGATCTCCGTCGAAGGCTTGACCCTGCTGGAGAGCGTCTCGCGACGATGACTCTCGCCGACTGGTTCAGGGGCGGGGCGGTTGCGTTCCAGCTGCTTGCCGGCTTCAGCTCGTGGAACATAAGCGCGGGCTCAAGGGTTTGGTTCTCCACGAGAACGGTCTCCGTGCTGTGACGGAGGCATTCGCATCTTGCCGACCACGTGCGGACGGCGGTCGGGGCGGCAGTCGAAATGGATAATGGTGCGGACAAGTGGATCGAAGAGATGCCTTTTCCGCGCGATGGTTTTGGCAACGAAGGCATGACCAATGGGATATCGCTGGGCATGACCTTCCCGCACCTCGGAAGACCGCAGCCCGAAACAACGTTAGGTTTGCAGTCCGTGGGCCGTTCGAAGACGAACCGGTCACCGAGTTCGTACACCGTCGCGGTGGGCTGGTAGTCGGCGATCAAAGTCTTTAGCGAGTGACGTACTCCGCTAGGTGTTTGCCGGTGACGGTGACCGGGTTGGTGACGAGGTCGGCGGGGGTGCCTTGGTAGATGATGCGGCCGCCGTCGTGGCCGGGGCCGGGGCCGAGGTCGATGAGCCAGTCGGCGTGGGCCATGACGGCTTGGTGGTGTTCGATGATGATGACGGATTTGCCGGTGTCGACGAGGCGGTCGAGTAGGGCGAGTAGTTGTTCGACGTCGGCGAGGTGGAGGCCGGTGGTGGGTTCGTCGAGGATGTAGGTGCCGCCGGTGTCGGCCATGTGGGTGGCGAGTTTGAGGCGTTGGCGTTCGCCGCCGGAGAGGGTGGTGAGGGGTTGGCCGAGTTTGAGGTAGCCGAGGCCGACGTCGGTGAGGCGGGTGAGGATGGTGTGGGCGGCGGGGGTGCGGGCCTCGCCTTCGCCGAAGAACGTACAAGCTTCGGCGGCGGACATGGCGAGGACTTCGCTGATGTCGCGGCCGGCGAGGTGGTAGTCGAGGACGGCGGGTTGGAAGCGTTTGCCGTCGCATTCTTCGCAGGTGGTGGTGATGCTGGCCATGATGCCGAGGTCGGTGTAGATGACGCCGGCGCCGTTGCAGATTTGGCAGGCGCCTTCGCTGTTGGCGCTGAAGAGGGCGGGTTTGACGTTGTTGGTTTTGGCGAAGGCTTTGCGGATGGGGTCGAGCAGGCCGGTGTAGGTGGCGGGGTTGCTGCGGCGGGAGCCGCGGATGGGGGTTTGGTCGACGGTGATGACGCCGGCGTTTGTGGGTAGTGAGCCGTGGATGAGGGAGCTTTTGCCGGAGCCGGCGACGCCGGTGATGACGCAGAGCACGCCGAGGGGGATGTCGACGTCGACGTTTTGGAGGTTGTGGGTGGTGGCGCCGCGGATTTTGAGGGTGCCGGTGGGGGTGCGGACTTGGGGTTTGAGGGTGGCGCGGTCGTCGAGGTGGCGGCCGGTGAGGGTGTCGCTCGTGCGCAGGCCGGCGAGGGGGCCTTGGTAGGTGATGGTGCCGCCGTTGCTGCCGGCGCCGGGGCCGAGGTCGATGACGTGGTCGGCGATGGCGATGGTTTCGGGTTTGTGTTCGACGACGAGCACGGTGTTGCCTTTGTCGCGCAGGCGTAGCAGCAGGTCGTTCATCTGCTGGATGTCGTGGGGGTGCAGGCCGATGGTGGGTTCGTCGAAGACGTAGGTGACATCGGTGAGTGCGGAGCCGAGGTGCCGGATGAGCTTGGTGCGCTGCGCTTCACCGCCGGAAAGGGTTCCGGCCGGGCGGTCCAGCGACAAATACCCCAGGCCGATTTCGGTGAAGGAGTCGAGGGTGTGTTGCAAGGTGGCCAGCAAAGGTGCCACAGCGGGCTTTTTCAAACCACGCACCCACTCGGCCAGGTCGCTGATTTGCATGGCGCAGACATCGGCGATGCTCTTGCCGTTGATCTTCGAAGAACGCGCGCCTTCGCTCAGCCGCGTGCCATCGCATTCCGGGCAGGTGGTGAAGGTGACCGCGCGCTCGACGAAGGCGCGGATGTGCGGCTGCATCGCCTCCTTGTCCTTGGACAGGAACGACTTCTGGATCCGCGGCACCAGGCCCTCATAGGTGATGTTCGTGTTCTCGATCTTCACCTTGGTGGGCTCTTTGTACAGAAAATCGTGCAGCTCCCGCTTGGTGTACTTGCGGATCGGCTTGTCCGCGTCGAGAAAGCCCGAAGCGGTGAAATAGCGGACCGTCCAGCCGTCGGGGTTGTAGCCGGGAACGGTGATCGCGCCCTCGGCGAGTGACTTCGACTCGTCGTAGAGCTGGGTCAGGTCGATGTCGTTGACGTTGCCACGGCCTTCGCAGCGCGGGCACATGCCGCCGGTCTGGTTGAAGGTGGCCTTCACCGTCTTCTTGTTGCCGCGTTCGATGGTGATGGCGCCGCTGGCCTTCACCGACGGCACGTTGAACGAATACGCGTTGGGCGAACCGATGTGCGGCTTGCCCAACCGGCTGAACAGGATGCGCAGCAAGGCATTCGCGTCGGTCGCGGTGCCCACAGTGGACCGTGGGTTGGCGCCCATCCGCTCCTGGTCGACGATGATCGCGGTGGTCAGCCCCTCCAGCAGGTCGGCCTCCGGACGCGCCAGCGTCGGCATGAAGCCCTGCACAAAAGCGCTGTAGGTCTCGTTGATCATCCGCTGCGACTCCGCGGCGATCGTGCTGAACACCAGGGAACTCTTGCCGGACCCCGAAACCCCGGTGAACACCGTCAGCCGGCGCTTCGGGATCTCGACCGTGACGTCGCGCAGGTTGTTCACCCGCGCACCGTGCACGCGGATCAGATCGTGGCTGTCGGCAGGGTGCGGCGACGGCTGGTCCGTCCTCGTGCTCATCCGTGTCTCCATCTGCGGGATCTAGTGTGCGAGTTGAACTTTCCACCGGTAGTCGTCCGGGGCGGTGAACTCCCCGTCGGCATCGGTGATCCGGCCGCCCGCGGACTCCGCCGCAGCGCCCGCGTCCTTGGCCAGGGCCGCCCGGTTCATCAGGCCCGGCCTCGGCCTGCCCGGCGTCAGCTGGAAGTCGATGAACTTGGCGCCGTAGTCCCGATCCACCTTCATGCCCAGCGCCTCGTAGAAGACCTTGGACGCCTTCGGGTCCGCGACGCCGAGAATGGCCACCAGCTCGGTCGGCACCGGCGGGTTCGCGGCCGGGCCGGTGTCCTTCCTGGGCGGTGCGGTCACCTTCCAGACCGAGCCGTCCGGTGCCTGGCAGGTCGCGGCGAACCCGGCGAACAGCGACTTCTTCGCCGGCTTGAGCACCTTCGCGCCGTGACGGATCGCAGTGGCCAACACGGCTTCGACCTCGCTCGGCTGGGCGACGACGTAGGTCAGGACGCACAGCCCGTCACCGGTACCCGGGGTTTCCACGACGACCTGATCGGACAACCGCAGGTCGTCGTGGAACCCTCGCGGCACGTCCACTTCGACCGCGTCGAGGGTGAGCATGGTCAGCCCAGCTCCTGGATGCGGATCATGTTGCCCGCCGGGTCGCGGAAGGCGCAGTCGCGCACCCCGTACGGCTGATCGGTCGGTTCCTGCACCACGTCGGCGTCCCCGGCCTGCAACCGGGTGAAGACCTCGTCGAGGTTCCGGGTGGACAGGTTGATGCCGCCGTAGGTGCCCTTGGCCATCATCTCGGTGATGGTGCGGCGTTCGTCCTCGGTGATGCCGGGGTCGGCGGCGGGCGGGTGCAGCACGATGGAGGTGCCGGGCTGGCCGACCGGGCCGACGGTGATCCAGCGCATCCCCTCGTAGCCGACGTCGTTGCGGACTTCGAAGCCGAGCGTGTCGCGGTAGAAGGCCAGCGCGGCGTCCGGGTCGTCGTGCGGGAGGAAGCTCGAATGAATGGTGAGGTCCATGGCCGTCACGCTAGGTGAGGCTGCCGGCGGGCGCTTCTCGATTCCTGATCGGTCTGGTCACCTGCTTGGACACACACGACGGCAGCCCGGCGGTGGCCCGCTCGGCCTCGCGCCGGTACACGCTGGGTGGCATTCCGACCAGTTCGGCGAAGCGGCTGCTGAAGGTGCCCAGCGAGGAGCAGCCGACCTCGAAGCAGACCTCGGTGACGCTGAGATCACCGCGTCGCAGCAGGGCCATCGCCCGTTCGATGCGCCGGGTCATCAGATAGGCGTACGGCGACTCACCGTAGGCGGCGCGGAACTGGCGGCTGAGGTGCCCGGCCGACATGTTGACCCCACGCGCCAGCGCCTCGACGTCCAGCGGCTGCGCGTACTCGCGGTCGATGCGGTCGCGGACGCGACGCAGCCGCGCGAGATCGCGCAGGTGCTGCGTCGCCGCGGGTCTGCTACTGCTCACCTGCGAAATCGTGCCATATCGGGCGCGCCGGTGGCGGGTTCGACGGGAAAGGACACGTGCTGGTGGACCATCCGCCACCGACCGTCACGGCGTTCGAAGACCCGCGTGCCCCGCGACCGGCTCTCGGCGAAGGTGCCGTCCGGCTGCTCGGCCCGCATGTGGTTGATGCCCCAGGCCACCGCGAGGTTGTCGCCGGTCAGCACGCGCAGCTCCGGCACGTGCCATTCGACCTTCCCGGTGCTCTGCTCCAGCCCCGCCCGGCACACTTCGCGGACCGCCGAGAGCCCGGTCACCTGAGACTCGTGTTCGTACGACACCACGTCGTCGGCGATGTGGCTCATCATGCCGTCGAGGCCCTTGCGCGCGGTCCCGTCGAACCATTCCTCGTGAATCGCGCGGACCCGCTGCTCCCCGTCCACGACCAGCGGGAACGAGTGGTGCTCGTGCGCGATCAGCCAGCGCCCGTCCTCCTTGCGCAGGCCGAAGCTGATCCGGAGCCGCTGGTCACCGATCTCCGCCGGCTTGCCGCAGCGCAGCAGGGCGAAGGCGAACGCCACGTCCGCGCCCGCGGTGACCTCCAGCGAGACCAGTTCGAAAATCGCGCCGCTCGCCAGCCATTCGAAGAACGGCGGCCAGGTCTCGCGGTAGGCCTCGATGCCGCGCACCCCGTCCTGCGGCTCCGGCACATCGAACATGACCACGTCGTCGGTGTGCTCCGCGAGCACGCCGTCCAGGTCGGCCTTGTTCACCCCCGTCACCCACTGCTCGATCAGGGTCCGGATCCGTTCCTGGTCGTTCATCGCTGAAATCCTTTCGCCGAGTGCTTGCTCCCCTGTAACCCGGCGACTCGCGCGAACTCATCGCGCGACGGTGAGAACTTTCCCGATCGTCTTTTCGTCCGGCGTGGCGAGCAGGACGGCGTGGGCGAGATTCGCCCGCGAAATCCGCATGCCGCCGCGCACGCCGGTGTCGACCGCTGTCCGGTACGGCCCGCGCGGGCCTTCGGTGAGCATGGGCGGGCGGATGATCGTCCAGTCGAGAGCGCCGGCGCGGACCAGTTCCTCCATCCGGCGCATGTCGGCGAACGGGTTCCGCAGCATCCGCTGCACGATCGGCTTGACCAGCACGCGGGTGAGCGGGCCGTCGTTGTCCTTGGCCAGGCCGGCGGCGCTGACCACGACCAGCCGCCGGGTGCCCGCCGCGGTCATCGCGCGCATGATGCTGCTCGCGCCGTCGGCGCAGACGGTGGTCGGGCCGCGGCCGTTCCGGGTGCCCAGTGCCGAGATCACCGCGTCGGCGCCGGACACCGCGGGCTCGATCGCGGCGGGGTCCATGGTGTCGGCTTCGACCACGGTCAGTTCGGCTCTGCGCAGCTTCGACGGGTCCCTGACCACGGCCGTGACCTGGTGCCCGGCCGCGAGGGCCTGCTCGACGACGTGCTGCCCGGTGGCGCCGGTGGCACCGAAAAGGGTGATCTTCATGGTCCCTCCAGGTTGGTGAGTGCTCACTAACCGCTATAGTGGGTGAGCACTCACTTACTTGTCAACCGTGCACCAGGAGGCGCCTTGACCACGCGGGACCGGATCCTCGACGCGGCCGCGCAGGTGATGCGCACCCACGGGCTCGCCAAAGCCACCACCAAGGAGATCGCGAAGGCGGCCGGTTTCTCGGAAGCCGCGCTGTACAAGCACTTCCGCGACAAGACCGACCTGTTCCTCGCCGTGCTGGAGGAGCGGATGCCGACCGGGCTCGGCATCCTGATCGGCGGCCTGCCCCAGCGCGTCGGCGGGGATCCGGTCGAGGAGGTGCTGACCGAGTTCGCCTACGCCGCGATCGCCTTCTACGGACGGACCTTCCCGATCGCCGCCTCGCTGTTCTCCGATCCGCACCTGCTGACCGCGCACCGCGAAGTGGTGCACGACCGCGGCAAGGGCCCGCGTCACGTCGGCGACATGCTCACCGACTACCTCGAAGCCGAGCAGCGCCTCGGCCGGATCAGCGTGAAGGCCGACCCGCGCGCGGCGGCGGACCTGCTGCTCGGTGCCTGCCTGCAACAGGGCTTCCTGAGCAATTTCGACCAGCAGCACGAGGACGAACCCACCCGGCGGAAACTCGCCGAGACCTGGGTGCGCACCTTGCTCGACGGTCTGGGGCTTCTCGAGCGCGCGTAGAGCACCGTCCGTGACGCTGCCTGCATGCGAAAGATTGTTGCGAGCCTCTTCATCTCGCTGGACGGGGTGGTCGAGGCACCGGAGACCTGGCAGGGACCGTTCTTCGACGACCGGATGGGGGAGGTCACCGGCTCGCGCTTCACCGAGGCCGGCGCGCTCCTGCTCGGCCGCAAGACCTACGAGATCTTCGCCGGCCACTGGCCGAACGAGACCGAGGACGCGCTGGCCGGCGTGCTGAACAGCGTGCCGAAGCTGGTCCTGTCCACCACGCTGACCTCGGTCGACTGGACGCCGTCGACGCTGCTCAACGAGGACGCGGCGGCCAAGCTGGCCGAGGAGAAGGCACGCGACGGCGGGGACATCCTGGTCTCCGGCAGCGTCAGCGTGGTCCGCTGGCTGCTGGCCGAGGGCCTGCTCGACGAGCTGGAGCTGCTGGTCCACCCGACCGTGCTGGGCAAGGGCGAGCGCCTGTTCGACGACACCCAGGTGAACTTCGAGGTGGTCGAGTCCGAGCAGTTCCCCGGCGGTGCGGTCCGCATCATCTACCGTCCGGTGGTTCGATAGCCGGGTGAACCGGTGGTGGCCCAAGGACCCGGCGGGCGATGTGGTGCTGGCCGGGCTGGTGCTGGCGCTCGTGCTGAGCTACACCCTGGCGCAACCGGAGCCGCCGGGGTGGTTCGGGCTGGTACTGATCGTGCTCAGCTGCGGGGTGCTGGCGGTGCGCCGCCGGTACCCGGTGGCGGTCGCGGTGGCCACCATGATCGGCGTCGGGCTGTACTACCCGCTGGTCGGCGCGGGCAGTCCGGTGCTGCTGACGCTGATGCTCGCGTTGTACACGCTGTCGGCGGAGGGCCGCCTGCGCGCGGCCGCGGTGGTCGCCGGGATCACCGTGGTGGCGACGCTGGCCGGTGAGCTGGCCAGCGTCACCCGGCACGTCGACGACGTCGCGATGTTCATGCTGCTGGGCTGGATCGTCGCGATGCTGGCGCTCGGCCGGGTCAAGCGGCAGGTGGAAATCGGGCGCGAGGAAGAGGCGCGCCGCCGGGCCACCGAGGAGCGCCTGCGCATCGCGCGCGAACTGCACGACGCGCTGGGCCACCACCTTTCGCTGATCACCGTCCAGGCCGGGGCCGCGCTCCACGCGGGCGACCCCGAGCAGTCGACCGGTGCGCTGAGCGCGATCAAGGACGCGAGCAAGCAGGCACTCCAGGAGCTGCGGTCCACCCTCGGCGTGCTGCGCGCGCCGGCGGACGCCACGCCGGGGCTCGACCGCGTCGGCGAACTCCTCGAGCACGCGCGGGCGATGGGCCTGGCGGTGACCGCCGAACTCGGCGAACCGCGGCCGGTGCCGCCGGAGATCGGGCTCACCGGATACCGGATCGTGCAGGAAGCGCTGACCAACACGATCCGGCACTCCGGCGCGAGTACCGTCGTGGTGCGGATCCGGTACGGCGACGACGAGGTGCGCGTGGAGATCGAGGACAACGGTTCCGGCGGGCCGATCACCCCTGGTGGGGGCGTGCGCGGGATGCGCGAGCGGGTGCGGGCGGCCGGTGGCGAGCTGACCATGACGGCCGGCGAGTCGGGCCTGCTCGTGCGCGCTCGGCTGCCGATCGGCGGCCGCCGGTGATCCGGGTCCTGCTCGCCGACGACCAGACGCTGGTCCGCGCCGGATTCAAGTCCATTTTGGACGGAGAGCCGGACATCACCGTGGTCGGCGAGGCCGCGGACGGCCAGGCGGTGCTCGGCCTCGCCGCCGAACTCCGCCCGGACGTGGTGCTGATGGACGTCCGCATGCCGCGGCTGGACGGGCTGGCCGCGACCCGGCGGCTGCTCTCCGGTGCGCACGACGCCCCGAAGGTGATCATCCTGACCACCTTCGACCTCGACGAATACGTCTACGGCGCGTTGCGCGCGGGTGCCAGCGGATTCCTGGTCAAGGACACCGAGCCGACCGAGCTGATCCACGGCGTGCGGGTGGTCGCGCGCGGCGACGCGCTGCTCGCGCCCTCGGTCACCCGGCGGCTGATCGCCGAGTTCGCCGGGCGGGTGACCAAACCGGAGCCGAGCCCGCGGCTGAACTCGCTGACCGAACGCGAGCGCGAGGTGATGGTGCTGGTCGCGGCCGGGCTGTCGAACGACGAGATCGCCAGGCGGCTGGTGCTCAGCCCGGCCACCGCCAAGACCCACGTCAGCCGGATCATGACCAAAGTGGACGCTCGCGATCGCGCGCAGCTGGTGGTGATCGCCTACGAGTCGGCCATGGTGACACCCCGGTGGGCACAACCCGGGTAGTACGGGATCGCCCGTAGGGAACAACTCCCGGGGTAGGCGAGGTCGGCTCGTGAGCATGACGACGCGACCGGGGCCGGTGCCGGAACCTGTTCGCCGTGAACACAACAGTGGTGGAACGGAGCCGGTTCGAGCGGCTCGCGGAATGGTCGCAACGGCACCGACGGCTGGCCATCGTGCTGTGGATCGTGGCGCTGGCCGCGATCACCTTCGCCTCGCAGGCCGTCGGCAGCGCCTACGAGGACGACCACACGCTGCCGGGCACGGAATCCCAGCAGTTGCAGGACCGCTTCGGCGGGGAAGTCGGGGAATCCGCGCAGATCGTGGTCCGCCACGAGGCCGGGGTCCCGGCCGACCGGGTGGAGCGGATGCTCGCGCAACTGCCGCACCTCGCCGGGCCGCCGAGCCCGCTGCAGTTCTCCGACGACGGGCACATCGCCTACGCGACGGTGCCGTTGCCGAAGGACATCCCGGTCGAGGACACCCGCCGGATCATCGACACCGCGAAGGCCGCGGAAGGCGACGGCCTGACCGTCGCGCTGGGCGGCGGCGCGATCCGGGAGGCGGCGGAAGGCGGTGGCGGACCGGCGGAGGGCGCGGGACTGCTGGCGTCGCTGGTGATCCTGGTCTTCATGTTCGGCTCGTTCCTGGCGGCGAGCCTGCCGGTGCTCACCGCGGTGTTCGCGGTCGGTAGTTCACTCGGCGTGATCGTGCTGGCGTCGCAGGTGTTCACGCTGCCGAGCTACGTGCCGTACCTGATGATGCTGGTCGGTCTCGGTGTCGGCATCGACTACGCGCTGCTGATCTTTTCCCGCTACCGCACGGAAATCCTGCATGGTGCGGACCGCGACCAGGCGACCAGGACCGCGCTGGACACGGCGGGCCGTTCGGTGTTGTTCGCCGGGCTGACGGTGATCATCGCGCTGGCCGGGTTGATGGTGCTCGGGCTCGGTTCGCTGCGCGGGGTCGCGCTGGCGGTCGGCATGACGGTGCTGCTCACCATGATCGCCGCGGTGACGTTGCTGCCCGCCCTGCTGACCGCGTTCGGCCGCCGCATCGAGAAGGCGGTCACCAAGCGCGGCAAGGCACACGGCGACCGGTGGCGGAAGTGGGGCGCGCTGGTGCAGCGCCGCCCGTGGGCGCCGCTGCTGCTCGCGGTGGCCGCGCTCGGTGTGCTCTCGCTGCCCGCGCTGGGTATGCGGCTGGGCTTCGCCGACTCCGGCACCGAGGCGCCGGAGCAGACCACGCGCCAGGCGTACGACCTGCTCGCCGAGGGTTTCGGGCCGGGCTTCAACGGTCCGCTGATCGTGTTGTCCGACGGCGGTGACCCGGCCGCGCTCGCGCAGGCGCTGGCGAACACGCCCGGAGTGGACACCAGCACCACGCCGCCGTCGAGCGGCGCGGTGTCGACCACGCTGGTGTTCCCGGACAGCGGACCGCAGGACGAGGCCACGCACGAACTGGTGACCAGGCTGCGGGCCGAGGTGCTCCCCGCACTGGAGGCGCGGACCGGCGGTGAGTACCTGGTCGGCGGTGCGACGGCGGCGGCCGACGACTTCGCCACCGCGATCGGTGCGCGGCTGCCGGTGTTCATCGGGGTGGTCGTCGGCTTGTCGGCCTTGCTGCTGCTCGTGGTGTTCCGGTCGATCCTGGTGCCGTTGAAGGCGGCGGTGCTGAACCTGCTGAGCATCGGGGCCTCGCTCGGCGTGATGACACTGGTGTTCCAAGAGGGCTGGTTCGGCGCGCAGCCCGGTCCGATCGAGGCCTTCGTGCCGGTGATGATCTTCGCGATCGTGTTCGGGCTGTCCATGGACTACGAGGTGTTCCTGGTTTCACGGATGCACGAGGAGTGGCGGCGGTCGGGGGACGCGGCACGCGCGGTCCGTGAGGGACTGGCGAACACGGGCGGCGTGATCACCGCGGCCGCCGGGATCATGATCGTGGTGTTCGGCGCGTTCGTGCTCAGCTCGGATCGGATGCTCCAGCAGTTCGGCCTCGGCCTGGCGGTCGCGGTGCTGCTGGACGCGGTGGTGATCCGCTGCCTGATCGTGCCCGCGGTGATGCGGTTGTTCGGGGAACGGGCCTGGTGGCTGCCGTCGTGGCTGGATCGGCGGCTGCCGCGGGTGGCGCTGGAGCGGTAACTCGGCACGGGGGCGGGTCAGCCCCGGCTGGCGGCGGGCGGTCCAATCGACCACCCGCCGCCACCTCCGTCGTGGATCAGGCAGGGTGCAGCTGGCTCTTCGGAATGATCTGCTGCGGCGTGTTCGGGCTCGACCAGAAGAGTTTCGCGATGCCCTCGTCGGTTTCCTTCTTGACCTCCATCCGGATCTTGTGCCGGTGCCCGGCGGTCAGCGGCAGGGTCACCTTGTCGATGACCGGCCCGTGGTCGATCCAGTTGTCCAGCACGAGCTTGTCGTCCACCCAGAGGCGAACGGTGTTGGAGGACAACGTGCTGAGCGTGTGGTTCTCGCTGTGCCGCGGCTCGATGAACCCGGTCCAGCGCGCGGCGTAACCCGAGCTGAGAATGGTCTTGTCGGGTGAGCCGGTGTACTTCCAGTTGTAGTTGAGTTGCGGTTCGACGCGGGTGATCGTGGGTGTGCCGCTGCCGTTCCGGTTCGCCCAGTACGACGCGGTCAGGCCGGTGCCGTTGCCTTCGGGAGCCGCTTTCGGTGGTGCGATGCCGATCGCGATCACGGTGGCGATGTCGTTGGTCGGTGCCCCGGACGGGGTGAGCTTGACCGTGTCACCGTCCCTGACCGCGTCCACCCGCTGCCCGCTGCCGAGCACGCGCGCGCTGCGGACTTCGAAGGGGGACAAAGCGTTCAGGTTCAGCGACTGCCCGGCGCCCGGCCAGTCGTACACGGACGCGTAGAGCGTGTCGCCCTGCCTGCTGACCGCGCCCCAGTCCGGTTCGGCGACCACGCCCGGGGTGTGCGCGCCGTAGACCGCCTGGCCCTGCCGGTGCTGGTTGAGCCAGGAACCCATACCGCGCAAGGCATCCACTGACTGCTGCGGAATACGGCCCTTCGCGTCGGGGCCCACGTTGAGCAGGTAGTTTCCGCTGCGCCCGGCGATCGAGACCAGGTTCCCGGTGAGGTCCTTTGTGGACTTCCAGCGGTCGTCCCAGCGCGCGTAACCCCAACTGCCGTTGATCGTCATGCAGGATTCCCAGAGCTGGCCGTCGACCGGTTCGGCGGGGATCGTCTGCTCGGGCGTGCCGGTGTCACCGTCGGCGAGCCGCCGTTTGCCGACCCGATTGTTCACCACGATTTCCGGGTCGAGTCCGCGGACGTGGGCTTCGAGCGCTTCGCCGTCCTGCGCGGTCCACGGGTTGTTCGGCCGGTCGGTGCTCCACTCGCCGTCGAACCAGAGGACCTTCGGCTGGTAGTTGTCGACGAGTTCCTCGAGCTGCGCGTACATGCGTTCCCGGTACTTCGGGAAGGTCGCCGGATCGGGGAAGTCGGGGTCGTGCCAGTCCCAGATGGAGTAGTAGAAGCCCAGTTCGATGCCGTACTTCTCGGTGGCCGCCTTGAGTTCGGCCATGATGTCGCGCTGTTTGTCGAAGGACGAATGGTCGCGCAGGTTCCAGTCGTTGACCTCGGTCGGCCAGAGCGCGTAGCCGTCGTGGTGCTTCGAGGTGATCACGATGTACTTCTGCCCGGCCTCCTTCGCGGTGCGCGCGATCGCGTCGGCGTCGAATTCGGCCGGGTTGAACTGCTGGGCGAACTGGGCGTACTCGGCGGGTGGGATGGCGCACTGCCGCTGGATCCACTCGGCGTCGCGGCAGACCGAGCCGTCCGGCCGGGTGTACTCGCCTTCGAGGTGCGAGTACACGCCGAAGTGGATGAACATGCCGAAGCGGGCATCGCGCCACCACTGGGTGCGGTCGGCGGTGAACGGGTCGTCGTAGGCGTAGTTCGTGCCGGGCCCGGCCGCCTGTGCCACGGCGGGCGGGGTTCCGGCGAAGGTGGCCGCGGCGACCAGCGCGAGCAGAGCCCCGCGCCAAGGGCGACGGATCATTTCGCCTCCTCGTTGAGGTCCGAATGATCCGCAGCGTAGGAACGGTAGACATCCGATGTAAACCGCAGATAGTGGGAAGTTGACTGTAGTCCACCCGGATGTCGACATGATTCATCTGATCTATGGGCTGAGATAGGCATCCAGGGTGACCGCTAGCGGCAGGTCGATCGACGGCGCGAAGCTGGCCCCGGCGAGACCGCCCCAGAGCCACAGCTGCGCCAGGCCGTGCAGTGCCGCCCACAGCGACGCGGCGATCAGGCGCGGGTCGGTGTCCTTGGTCGACGCCGCCGCGGTCAGTTCCGCGAAGAAGTCGAAGACCGCGCTGCTGGCGCGCGTGAGTTCGGCGTCGGCGGTGTCCAGCAGGTCGTGGCGGAACATCAGCTCGAACATCGCCGGATTGCCCAGCGCGAAGTCGACGTAACCGCGGCAGGCGGCGACGAGCCGGTCGCGCGGCGGGCCGGGCGGCAGCGCTTCACGGCGCGCGTACAACTCGGCGAAACCGGTGGCCGCGACCGCCGAGAGCAGTTCGGCGCGGCCCGCGAAGTGCCGCAGCGGTGCTCCATGCGAGACGCCGGTGTGCTTGGCGATGCCACGCAGCGTGACCGCCTCCACGCCCTCGGCCTCGAGCAGCGCGACCGCGCCGGCGATCAGGCGTTGCCGGGGAGCGGGGCGGAGATCCATGCCCTGATCTCTTCGGTCGAGACCGGCAGCAGTTCCGGGCGCTTGGGCAGGAAGCCGTCGCCGGGAGAGCGGCCGATCAGCCGGTTGCGGAGGCGGGTGAGCGCGACCGGGCGCACCACGTGCCACAGCCATTCCGCGTGCGCGCGGGCGTCCGGGCGGGTCGGCGCGCCGGGCAGGTCCGCCAGCCAGCTCGGCTCGACCGGCACGGCCAGCGCGGTCAGCAGGTGCGCGGCGAGGCGCCGGTGGCCGAGGTCGGACAGGTGCAGGCGGTCGCGGCCGAAGTACCGCAGATCGTCGGCGGCGTGGTCGGGCCAGAGGTCGACCAGCTCGGCGCCGTACCGGGTGGCGGCTTCACGAATGGCCTCGTTGAGTGCCTCGATCCGGGGGCGCAAGCGTTTGCCGAACGGCATCCGGTGCGAGATGTCGCTCAGCGTGAACACCACGACCTTCGGCGCCAGCCCGGTGACCTGGCGGACGGCGGTGTCCACGCGCTGGGACAACTCGGCCGGGCCGGACCCGGCGAGCACGTCGTTGGCACCGCCGAACAGCGCCACCAGATCGGGTTCGAGCGTGCTCAGCGCGGGTACCTGCTCGGCGGTGATCTGGTCGAGGCGACGGCCGCGCACGCCGAGATTGGCGTAGCGGAACCCGGGCGCGTCCATGGCGAGGCGGGCCGCGACGAGGTCGGCCCAGCCGCGGTAGCGCCCGTCCGCGGGATGCGGGTCGTCGAGCCCTTCCGTGCAACTGTCGCCGAGCGCGACAAAGCGTTCGTAGCCCATTCATCTCTCCGTCACCATCTGTTCAACCGGGCCCCACTTTGTAGCAAATCGATGTAGACGGTGTCTACTTCGGCGCTGCGGGGGTGCCCTTCGCGGACGTCAGGTGAGGCGGGCCCGGTGCGTGCGGACCAGGGAACGGCGCGGATCGTCGAGAGGGAGGGCGGCCAGCAGGGCGTCCACGATCTCGATGTCGTCGACGCCGCATGAAGTGTCCCAATAGGACCAGAGGGCCTCGGCGTCGCCGGTGGTCAGGTGGACGTGGCGCACCAGTGCGGTGAGCGACTCCCGCTCCTCCCGGACGGCGGGCGACTCCGACTCCGGGAGCAGCGGGCCGGGGAAGCCGGGCACGGAACCACGTCGCGCGGCACCGCGGGCGCGCAGGAAGTCCGCGTCCAGTTCGGCCGCCAGCCGGTACGGCCGGGTCCGCACGGCATCCGCGCCGAGCTGGCCCCGCAACCGGTGGATCTCGGCGCGTACGGTGACCGGGTTGCCCGCGTCGCCGTAGAGCTGCCAGGCCAGTTTGTCCGCGGTCAACCCGCCTGGGTGCAGCGCCAGCAACGTGAGGATCTCCGCGTGCCGCAGGGTGATCGGCACCTCGCGACCGTCCACTGTGGCTGATGGGTAACCGTCGCCGAGGAACTGGAGCGACAGCTTCGGTGTGCGGGTCACCCTGGTGCCGCGCTTGACCCGCAGCAGGAAACCGTCCGGCAGGGGCTCGACCGTGCCGAGCCGTCCGTCCGGCAGCGCCACCGCGCCACCGGCTCGCCGGATGTCCACTGTGGACGGCAGTTCGCACGACTCGGTGGCCAGCACCCGGCCGCTCGCCGACAACAGCGCGCCCGGTTCCCCGCGCAGGGCGGCCAGGTGCGGCATGTTGGCGCGCCGCGTCTTCTCGTCGCGGACCGCCAACTGCGCCCGCAACTGTCCCTCGGCCAGGCTCGCCGACGCGGTGACCAGCGCCAGCATCGCGGGGTGCACCGTGCGCAACGGCCCGCTGACGTCGATGGCGCCCAGCAGCGCGCCGGTGTCCGGGTCGCGCAACGGCGCCGCCGCGCAGGTCCAGGTGTGGTAGGTGCGCACCAGGTGCTCGGCGGAGTAGATCTGCACGGCCTCGCCGGTGGCCAGCGCGGTGCCCATGGCGTTGGTGCCGATCACGTCCTCGGTCCAGCGCGTGCCCTCGGCGAGGCGGACCTCGTCGGCGCGGCGGCACACGTCGCTGGCGCCCTCGCGCCACAGGATCAGCCCGTCCGCGTCGGTGACGATCATGATGTGCTCGGCGTCGTCGGCGATGCTGACCAGCGTCTGGCGCAGCAACGGCAGGACCGGCGCCAGCGGGTGCGCGTCGCGCAGGTCGGCGACCTCGTCCCGCTCGTAGACCACCGGCGGCAGCTTGCGGTCCGGGTCGACGTGCGCGGCGAGCGAGCGGTCCCAGGAGTCGGAGATCAGCGACCGCGGCGAACGCGGCGACGGGACCCCGGACAGCACGGCCTCGTGCACCGCGCGCAGCAGTCGCGCGTACTCGATGGGGTCGCGCAGCAGATCCGCCATCCGGCCGAGCGTAGTGACCACCGTCACGACGCTGCAACGTCCGTGCAACGTCACCGCGCCTACCTTCGCCGCCAACACCGATCCGGGCAACGAAGCAGGAGGTCAGGGCGCAGATGACCAGGTACGCGGCACCGAACACCGAAGGCAGCGTCGTCAACTACGAGACGCGGTACGACCACTACATCGGCGGCGAGTACGTGGCGCCCGCCAAGGGCCAGTACTTCGAGAACCCGAGCCCGATCACCGGCAAGGCGTTCACCGAGATCGCCCGCGGCACCGCCGACGACATCGAGAAGGCGCTCGACGCCGCCGAGGGCGCGGCACCGGCGTGGGCCAGGACCTCGCCGGAGGACCGCGCGGGCGTGCTGCTCAAGATCGCCGACCGGATGGAGCAGAACCTCGAGAAGATCGCGGTCGCCGAGAGCTGGGAGAACGGCAAGCCGGTCCGCGAGACCCTCGCCGCGGACATCCCGCTGGCCATCGACCACTTCCGCTACTTCGCTGGCGCGCTGCGGGCCCAGGAGGGCGGTATCTCGCAGATCGACGCGGACACCGTGGCCTACCACTTCAAGGAACCGCTCGGTGTGGTCGGCCAGATCATCCCGTGGAACTTCCCGCTGCTCATGGCCACCTGGAAGCTGGCCCCGGCGCTGGCCGCGGGCAATGCGATCGTGCTCAAGCCCGCCGAGCAGACCCCGGCCTCGATCCACCTGCTGCTCTCGCTGATCGGCGACCTGATCCCGCCGGGCGTGCTGAACGTGGTCAACGGCTTCGGCGTGGAGGCGGGCAAGCCGCTCGCGTCGAGCCCGCGGGTGCGGAAGGTCGCGTTCACCGGTGAGACCACCACCGGGCGGCTGATCCTGCAGTACGCCAGCGAGAACATCATCCCGGTGACCGTGGAGCTGGGCGGCAAGAGCCCGAACATCTTCTTCGACGACGTCGCCGCGGCCGACGACGCCTTCTACGACAAGGCGCAGGAGGGCTTCGCGCTGTTCGCGCTGAACCAGGGCGAGGTGTGCACCTGCCCGTCGCGCGCGCTGATCCAGTCGGGCATCTACGACAAGTTCCTCGGTGACGCCGTGGAGCGGGTGAAGAAGATCAAGCAGGGCGACCCGCTGGACACCGACACCCAGATCGGCGCGCAGGCCTCGAACGACCAGCTGGAGAAGATCCTCTCCTACATCGACATCGGCAAGCAGGAGGGCGCGAAGGTGCTCACCGGCGGCGAGCGCGTCGAGCTGGACGGCGACCTGGCCGGCGGTTACTACGTGCAGCCGACGGTGTTCGAGGGCCACAACAAGATGCGCATCTTCCAGGAGGAGATCTTCGGCCCGGTGGTCTCGGTGGCGAAGTTCGACGACTACGCCGACGCGATGAAGATCGCCAACGACACGCTCTACGGCCTCGGCGCCGGGGTGTGGTCGCGTGACGGCAACGTCGCCTTCCGCGCGGGCCGCGAGATCGAGGCGGGCCGCGTCTGGGTGAACAACTACCACGCGTACCCGGCGCACGCGGCCTTCGGCGGGTACAAGGCGTCGGGCATCGGGCGCGAAAACCACAAGATGATGCTCGACCACTACCAGCAGACGAAGAACCTGCTGGTCAGCTACTCGGACAACGCGCTCGGCTTCTTCTGATGAACCGGGTCGCGCTCACCGAGGAAGCCGCCGACCTGCTGCGGAAGCTGGTGGAACAACACGGGCCGGTGATGTTCCACCAGTCCGGCGGATGCTGCGACGGCAGTGCGCCGATGTGTTATCCCGCCGGTGAGTTCCGCATCGGCGCGTCGGACGTCCACCTCGGGGATCTCGGCGTGGACGGCATCGACGACGTGCCGGTGTGGATGTCCGGGCCGCAGTTCGAGTACTGGAAGCACACGCACCTGACCATCGACGTGGTGCCGGGCCGGGGCAGCGGGTTCTCCCTGGAGGCCCCGGAGGGCGTGCGCTTCCTGATCCGGTCCCGGCTGCTGGAATAGTACGAACGGTCGTGCTAATTTCTGGAGCATGACGGAACTGCTGATCAACGGGGTATTTGTCGGGCGGCCCAGCGTGCTGGGGTACCAGCGCGGCGAGCCCGTGCTCAGCGGCATCACCAAGGAGCGCACCGGCGAGGCGCACCTCGAGCTGTCGGAGGTGAACCTCGCCGGTGACGCCCAGGCCGATCTCAGCGTGCACGGCGGTCCGGACAAGGCCGTCTACGCCTACCCGGCCGAGCACTACCGCGGCTGGGTCGCCGACGCCTTCGACCTGGAGCCCGGCTCGGTCGGGGAGAACCTGTCCGTGCTCGGCGCCGATGAGGGGACCGTCCGGATCGGCGATGTCTGGACCTGGGGCGACGCCCTCGTCGAGGTCTCCCAGCCGCGGACCCCGTGCTACAAGCTCGGCATGCGGACGCAGCGTCGCGACATCATCCCGGCGATGATCGACTCCGGCCGCAGCGGCTGGTACCTGCGGGTCCGGCAGCCCGGCACGGTGCCGACCACCGGCGCGCTCACCCTGGTCGACCGGGACGAGGCGAGCCCGACGATCAGCGAACTGTACCTGATCTCCTTCGCCAATCCGGCGAACCTGGACGCCGAACAGCGCGCGGCCTACCTGGAGCTGGCGCACCGGGCGGTGAAAGCACCCGCGCTGGCCGAGCAGTTCCGCCACGGCCTGTCCGGCAAGCTGCTCCGCCTGGAGGCGCGCGATGCCGGTTGACGGCAGGCTGGCGCGCGGCGACGCGACCCGCGGCGCGGTGCTCCGGCGCGCGGTCGACATCGCTTCGGTGGAGGGGCTCGACGGACTGTCCATCGGCAGGCTGGCCAAGGAACTCGACCTGAGCAAGAGCGGGGTCTTCGCGGTTTTCGGCTCGAAGGAGGAGTTGCAGCTCGCCGCGATCGACGCGGCGAACGCGATCTTCACCGAGCACGTGGTCGACCCGGTACCTGCTTCGCTGAGTGGTCTGGACCGGTTCAGCGCGTTGTGCGAGCGCTGGCTGGAGTACTCGGAGAAACGCGTTTTCCCCGGTGGCTGCTTCTTTTTCCACACGTCCGCCGAATTCGACGCGCGGGACGGTCGGGTGCACGAAGCGCTGGTCGCGCGGAGCCGGAGCTGGACGCGGCTGCTGGTGGATTCGCTGGACGGGCTGGAAGACGCGGAGCAACTCGTCTTCGAGTGCGAGGCACTGGTGCGCACGGCGAACGCGTTTTCCGTGCTGCACGGCGGTTCCGACGCATACAGGCGGGCGCGGAAAGGCATCCGCGCCCGCCTGGATCTGTTGCGCTAGCTCACTTCCAGTCGATCTGCGGCGATCGGTAGAAGTCGATGCCCTGGGCGGTCCACCGGGGGCCCTGCTTGGCGACCCGGTCGCGGTAGTTCTCCCAGTTGTGCTTGGCCCGCGGCGACCAGCCGAGTTCGGCGATCGCGGTCAGCCGCGGGAACGCCATGAACTCGATGTCGTTGATGTTCCGCAGGGTTTCCGACCACAGCGGGGCTTCCACACCGAGCACCGACGACTCGGGCACACCGGGGACGAAGGTGCCCGGGTCCCAGTCGTAGGCGGTCTTCGCCTCGATGTAACCGGCCCACTTCAGGCCCAGCTTGGTGTTCTCGTCGTACTTCATGTCCAGGTACGCCTTGTTGGCCGGCGAAACCAGGACCTTGCTGCCCCGCTTGACGGCCTCGGCCACGGCGGCGTCGCCGTCCGGCGTGCTCCACCAGTACTGCGGGGTGGTGGTGGCCGGTGAGTTGGCCTTGGCGATCTCGTGCCAGCCGAACGGCTTCTTGCCGTACTTGGCCGTCATCGGGATGACGCGCTCCATGAACTTCTTGAAGTCCTCGTCCGTGGTCGCGTGCGCCTCGTCCCCGCCGATGTGCAGGTACGGGCCGGGGGTCATGGCCGCCAGCTCGCGGATGACGTCCTCGACGAACTTGTAGGTCAGCTCGTCGTCGATGCACAGCGAGGAGTACCCGACCTCGATGTCCGTGCGCGGCGGCGGGGCGACCCCGTCGCAGTTCAGCTCGGCGTAGGTGGACTGCGCCGCGTTGGTGTGCCCCGGCATGTCGATCTCGGGCACGATGGTGATCTGCCGCTCGGCGGCGTATTTGTTCAGCGCCGCGTAGTCGGCCTTGGTCAGGTAACCCGCCCCGACGCCGTCCACGCCGGTGCCCGGTCCGCCGCCGACCGTGGTCAGCTTCGGCCAGCTGTCGATCTGGATGCGCCAGCCCTGGTCGTCGGTCAGGTGCAGGTGCAGGTAGTTGATCTTGTACTGGGCGACGTGGTCGATGTAGGCGCGGATCTCGTCCGGGGTGTGGAAGTGCCGGGCCAGGTCCAGGAACGCACCGCGGTAACCGAAGCGCGGGTAGTCCACGATCCGCCCGCCTGCCACCGACCAGGCGGTGCGCTGCGGGGTCTTGGCCTCGATCTTGGTACCGAACAGCTGACGCAGCGACTGCGCGCCGTTGAACAGCCCGGCGGCCGAGTTGGCCCGGATGGTCACCCCGGTGATGCTCGAGTCGAGCTGGTAGCCCTGGTCACCGATGCGCTGGTCGGCCCCGCCGAGCAGCAGCGAGATGCCGGGCACCCACGACGGCGCCGAGCTGACCTTGAGCGGGTAACCGGTGGCCGGGCGCAGCAGGCCGGCCAGGTGGTCACCGACCTGCCTGGCCTCCTTCGAACCCGGCTGGGTGTGGATGCGGCTGAGCGGGGTCAGCCAGAACTTGGACTGCCCGTTGGGCTTGACTTCGACCGGCGCGGGCAGCACGTCGGCCAGCTGGGTTCCGCCCGAGTTCGACTGGGCCGCCGCTTCTTCGGGAGCCGCCGTGGCGACTCCGGTCGTGGCCACCGCCGACACGGCCAGTACGGCCGCCCCGAGTAAGGCGGACAAGGACAAACGCTTCCTCACGGAGCACCTCCGGCAAGGGGAGATTAAGAGTGAGTAAAGGTATAGACCAATAATCCGGGCAGCACAACGGCCGTTGGAGGGGTCAACGAATTTCGGTTCCTTGCCGGGAAAGGGGAATGCGTAACCGCTTGATCACTCGCTGCGCAGGACGGACCGCAGCGCGTCAAGTACCGCCGGGTCCTCGATGGTCGATGGAACCGGCTCGTCGCGGCCATCCGCTATGCCCCGCATGGTCTTGCGGAGAATCTTGCCGGACCGGGTTTTCGGCAGCGCGTCCACCACGGAAACGTCGCGGAATGCCGCCACCGGGCCGATATCGCGGCGCACCGCGGCGACCAGTTCCTCGCGCAGCTGCTCCCCATCGATGTCCACACCGGACTTGAGCACGACAAAACCCCTGGGCAGCTGGCCTTTCAGCGCGTCACGCACGCCGATCACCGCGCATTCGGCCACCGCCGGGTGCGCGGCCAGCACGGCCTCCATCGAACCGGTGGACAGCCGGTGCCCGGCCACGTTGATCACGTCGTCGGTGCGGCCCATGACAAAGAGATAGCCGTCCTCGTCGAGGAAACCGGAATCGCCGGTGAGGTAATGGCCTTCGTAACGCGAGAGGTAGGCCTCGACGTACCGGTCGTCGTCGCCCCAGAGCGTGGGCAAGGTGCCCGGCGGCAACGGGAGTTTGATGGCGATGGCGCCTTCCTTCCCGGCGGGCAGGTCGTTGCCTTCCTGGTCCAGGATGCGCACGTGGTAACCGGGCACCGGCACGGTGGACGAACCCGGCTTCACCGGCATCGCCTCGACTCCGCGCGGGTTCGCCGAAATCGGCCAGCCGGTTTCGGTCTGCCACCAGTGGTCGATCACCGGGGTGCCGAGTTTTTCTTTCGCCCAGTGGTAGGTCTCGGGATCGAGGCGTTCTCCGGCGAGGAACAGCGTGCCGAACTCGGAAAGGTCGTACTTGGCCAGCTCGGTCGCGTCGGGGTCGACCTTCTTGATCGCGCGCAACGCGGTCGGCGCGGTGAACAGCGCCTTGACCCCGTGTTCGGCGATCACCCGCCAGAACGCGCCCGCGTCCGGGGTGCCGACCGGTTTTCCTTCGTAGAGCACCGTGGTCGCCCCGATCAGCAGCGGCGCGTAGACGATGTAGGAGTGCCCGACCACCCAGCCGACGTCGGAGGCGGTCCACCAGACGTCCCCGGGGTGGATGTCGTAGATCGCGCCCATCGACCAGGCCAGCGCGACCGCGTGCCCGCCGTTGTCGCGTACCACGCCCTTCGGCTTCCCGGTGGTGCCCGAGGTGTAGAGGATGTACAGCGGATCGGTCGCGGCGACCGGCACCGGATCGGCCGGGGTCGCGCCCTCGACGAGTTCGTGCCAGTCGACGTCGCGCTCGCCGAGTTCGGCGCGGGCGGCGTCGCGCTGGAGCACCACGACCCGGTCCGGCTGGTGCTCGGTCACGCGCAGCGCGCCCTCGATGATCGGCTTGTACTCGACCACCCGCGTCGGCTCGATGCCGCAGGACGCGGCCACGATGACCTTGGGCTTGGCGTCCTCGACGCGGGCCGCCAGCTCCTTCGGGGCGAAGCCGCCGAAGACCACCGAGTGCACCGCGCCCAGCCGCGCGCACGCCAGCATCGCGATCACCGCCTCGGGCACCATCGGCATGTAGATGATCACCCGGTCACCGTGGGCGACACCGAGTGAGCGCAGCGCACCGGCGAAGCGGGCGACGGCCGCGTGCAGCTCGCGGTAGGTGTAGTGGCTGGTCGTGCCGGTGACGGGGGAGTCGTGGATGAGCGCGGTCTGCTCACCGCGGTCGGCCAGGTGCCGGTCGAGCGCGTTGTACGACGTGTTCAGTTCGCCGTCCGGGAACCAGCGGTAGAGCGGTGCGGCCGAGTCGTCGAGCGCTCGGGACGGCTGCTTCGTCCAGTCGATCCCCTCGGCGGCGGCCAGCCAGAAACCCTCGGGATCGCTCATGCTCCGCTGATAGGTTTCGGCGTACTGGGCCATGGGGACCTCCTCGTCGGCTACCGGCACGCCCATCTTGTACCGGTTGGTCAACGCGAGCGAAACGAACGCGCTCGACCAGGGGAAACGCGGTGTCCGGCAGGTATCCTGACCGGCTCACCGGTGGCGCGGCGGAAGCGGATGAGTCCGGGCCGTGATGAACCTGGCGGGCCACGACCGCGTCCAACGACAGACCCGACATACTGGAGTCGGGTAGCACGGCAACGACAAGGAGCGGGGAGTGGATTCATTCGCGAGCTCGTTGCTGTCGTTCGCATACGAGGTGTTCGGGCCTGGTTTCTGCCCGGGTGGCGCGGTGTGGGCGACCAGCATGGCGGGCGCGCTGATCGCGTTGTTCCCGGTGGCGGGCGCGGTGATCGTGGCGCTGATCCGGAAGTTCACCGGGAACCGGTACGACCCGACGATGATGGCCGTGATCGGCCTGGTCGCCGGGTTCTTCACGCTGATCATGCCGTGGCTGTTGTTCATCGGGGTGTCGAGCAACTTCAGCGCCGCCCGGGCCGGTGAGAACGTCGACCTGTCCGCCGGGCTGACCGAGGAGCTGAGCATCTCGCGGTGCGACTTCATCGGTAAGCAGAGCGACTACCTCGGCGGCGGTCAGAACGTCTACGAGGCGCTGTTCTACCCGTCGGGCGGACTCGCCTACGGTTACTACCTCGGTGCGCTGATCGGGCTCCCCGCGCTCGCCCTGCTCTTCACCATGCTGCTGGCGCGCACCGCGCTGCGCCGCGGGCCGAAGTGGCCCGCCCGGTTCTTCTGGATCCCGTTCGTGCTGATGTTCTTCTTCAGCATCGGGGTCTCCGCGAACACCGCGGTGCACCTGTGGCTGGGTTTCCTGCCGATCATCGTGCTGGGCATCATGCCGGTGGCGCTGGTCGGGCCGCCCGCGTGGTCGACGCTGCAACGGTCGGAACGGCCGCCGGAGCGACGGCCGGTGGAGCCGCCGCGGCAGCAACCGCCGCCGTACGTGCCGCCGCCCCCTTCGCAGCAGCGGCAGCTACCCCCGCCGCAACCGGCGAAGGAGTACCCGAAGACCGCGCTGGCGCAGACCCCGGAACCGGTTCCCGCGGAGAGTCCCGGCTTGGCCAACACGCCCGGCCCGATGCCGGTTCCGCCCGGTTCGAGCGGTTCGGCGAGCAGCGGCCGGTACCGCCGCGTCCGGCGGCTCGGGCACGGCGGCTTCGGCACCGTGTGGGAAGCCGTGGACAACCAGCTCGGCCGCACGATCGCGCTGAAGATCGCGCACGCGCCGGACCGCGACACGGTGGAGCGCATGCAGCGCGAGGCGCGGGCGCTGGCCGTGGTGAACCATCCGAACTGCGTGAAGGTCTACGACCTGGTCGAGGAGCCCGACGGGCTCGCGCTGGTGATGGAGTACCTGGAGGGTCAGCCGCTGGGCGCCGCCGTGGACAGCGGCGGCCCGCTGGACGACGTGGCCGCGGGACGGCTGTGGGCGACCATGGCCGGCGCGCTGTCGGCGGCGCACGAGAAGGGTGTGCTGCACCGCGACGTGAAGCCGTCGAACGTGATCCTGGACCCGGGCGGCATCGCGCACCTGATCGACTTCGGCATCGCGCGCAGCAAGGGCGACTCGCAGCTGACCGCCACCGGCATGATGATCGGCACGCCGGACTTCACCGCGCCGGAGACCGCGGCGGGCGCGCCCGCCTCCCCGGCCTCGGACGCCTGGCAGCTGGCCGCGACGGTCAGCTACGCCCTCTCCGGCCAGCCGCCGCGCGGCACCAGGGAAACGCCGATGGCCGCACTGATGGCCGCGGCGCGGGCGGAACCGGCGAACAAGCTGCCCCAGCGGAGCGTGCACTCGCGTCTGCTGATCGCCTCGCTGGACCCGGAACCCCGGCGCCGCCCGACGCTGGCCTCGGTGCGGAAGGAAGTCGAAGGCTGGCTGTCGCGCGCGGGCAAGTCACCGGACGGTCCGGTCACCCGGGTGGTCCCGCGCGCGCACTGACGTCGTCTCAGCCCAGTGAGTCCAGGTGGGCGCGTACCGGGGTGGAGAAGGCGCCGCCGCTGGTGGCGTCCCAGTTGGTCGACCAGGTCATCACGCCACCGATCGACGGGAAGGCCGTTTCCGGTACGTAGGTGCCGCAGTTCGTGCGCTTGGCCAGGCAGCTCAGCGCGTTGTTCACCACGGTCGGGTTCACGTAACCGCTGCCTGCCGCCGACGCCGAGGCCGGCAGGCCGAGCGACACCTGGTCTGGCCGCAGCGTGCGCAGCAGGAAGCAGGCCTGCGCGGTGATGAAGTCGACGCCGCCCTGGTGCACCACCTGGTCGTTGCAGCCGAGCATGCTGCCCGAGTTGTAGTACTGCGTGTGCACCACGGTGATCAGGTCCTTGGTCTGCTCGATCAGCTGCAGGTACCGCCCGCCGGGCTGCACGTCGATGGTCTGCGGCGCCATGGTCAGCAGGAAGCCGTCACCGAGGCGGGACCGCAGTTGCTTGATCGCGCTCGCGGTGTTCGCGACGTTCAGCCCGTGCTCCAGGTCCACGTCCAGGCCCTGGATGCCGAACGACTGCGCGATCGCGGTGAAGGTGTCGACGAAGGCGGTCACGTTCGACGGTGAGCTGAGGTCGACGTTGCCCTTCTCCCCGCCGATGGACAGCACGATCGACTTGCCCGCCGCCTTCTTCGCGGCGATGTCGGCCTTGAGGCCGGCGTCGGTGTACCCGCCGACCGCACTGGCCAGGCCAGGATCGACGCCGAAGGTCACCGCGCCCGGTCTCGCCGGATCGGAGTTGGCGAAGGCCAGCACGATCACGTCGTAGGCGGCGGGGACGTCGGCGAGCTTCTGCGGCTTCGCGCCGTTGACGAAGTTCTGCCAGTAACCGGTGAGGTGCTTGTTCGGCACCGCCGCGCCCGCGGTGGCGGGCAGCAGGGCGAGCAGCAACAGCACCACCCCGGTGAGCACGGCGAGCGGGGACCTGCGCGGGGACATGTCGGCTCCTTCGACGACTTGTGGTCTAAACCAATGCACCTATGGTCTGGTCCATTGCGGCAAAGCGCAACTTGACCTCGAGTCGACTCGAGCGAATAGCTTCGCGGCAAACCACGGAGAAGGGATTTCCGATGACGATTCTGGTGACCGGCGCGACCGGCAACGTCGGCGGCCACGTGCTCCGGCAACTGCTCGGACGCGGTGTGCCGGTGCGCGCGCTGACCAGGAACCCGGCGGCGGCGAAGCTGCCGGACGGGGTCGAGGTGGTGGCCGGTGACCTGGCCGCCCCCGAAACGCTCGAAGCGGCTTTCGACGGCGTGAGCGCCGCCTACCTGATCACCTTCGACGGATCCGATGGTGCGGCGCTGAGCACCGGACCCCAGGTCGCGAAGCTGGCCATCGACGCGGGCGTCAGACACGTGACCATGTTGTGGAGCGGCCGGCCCGGCCCCTTCGAGGCGGACATCGCGGCCAGCGGGCTGTCCTGGACCACGCTGCAGCCGGTCGAGTTCATGTCCAACACGCTGCTGTGGGCGGAGTCGATCCGCGCCGAGGGTGTGGTCAGGGATCCGTTCGCCGGGTTGCGCAGTGCGATGGTGCACGAAGCCGACATCGCCGCCGTCGCGGTGGAGACCCTGCTCGGTACCGGCCACGAGGGCCGCGAGTACGTGCTGAGCGGACCCGAGGTGCTGACCGTGCCCGACAAGATCGAGCAGCTCGGCGCCGCCATCGGCCGCGAACTACGGTTCATCGAGCTGACCGAGGAGCAGGCCAGGGCGCGGCTGCGGGACATGGGCGCCTCACCGGAGGCCGTCGACCACGTCATCGGCTGGTACGCCGACCCGCCGGTGGAGGGCTACACCGTGGTGGACACCGTCGAGCGGGTCACCGGCCGTCCGGCGAGGACCTTCGCGCACTGGGCGGCCGAGAACGCCGACGCCTTCCGGTAGGTCAGGTCAGCGCCAGGACGGCAGCCACAGCTCGGACTGCCAGTGCTCGTTGGTGATCGAATCGCCGTTCAGGATCGGCCACAGCCAGGCGAAGTTCGCCACCACCATGCCGACGTACAACGACACCACGAGCAGACCGGTGCCTCTTCGCTCGAACCCCTGCTGCACCGCGCCGAGCACCTGCCCGAGCACCAGGGTCAGGCCGAGCGCCAGGAAGGGGGCCATCGGCGTGGCGTAGAAGAAGTACATCTGGCGGTCGAGGTTGATGAACCACGGCAGCAGACCGGCCAGGTAGGCGACCACCACGGCGGCGTAGCGCCAGTCGGCACGGAACAACGAGCGCCACAGCCCCCACCCGAGCACCGGCAGCGCCAGCCACCACATCGCCGGGGTGCCGATCAGCATGGTGGCGCGCACGCACTCGGCTTCACCGCAGCCAGCCGCGCTCGCACCGGATTCGTAGGAGTAGAGCATCGGGCGCAGCCCCATCGGCCACGTCCACGGCTTCGACTCCCACGGGTGCGGGTCGTTCTCCGGGGTTTTCAGTCCGGAGTGGAAGTCCAGCACGTGCAGCGAGTAGTGCACGAGCGAGGCGAGCGCGTCCGGCACCCAGCCGAAGATCCACCACGGCTGGATGTTGTCCAGTTCGACCAGGTGGCGGTCGGTGGCGGTCTCGCTGGCGAACCAGAAGGTCCAGGTGCCCAGGTAGACCAGCACCGGGATGGCGACCAGGCCCCACAGCGCGGGGGCGACGTCGCGCCGCAGCGTGCCCAGCCACGGCCGGGGCACGCCCGCGGCGCGGCGGGCCGCCACGTCGAAGGCGACGCAGAGCAGGCCGAACGCGATGATGTAGTACAGCCCCGACCACTTGACGCCGAGCGAGAGCCCGATCATCACCCCGCCGGTGAACCGCCACCAGCGGAAGCCGAGCCGCGGCCCGTACGGCGACTCGTCGGCCCAGCCCTCGCGCACGGCCAGCGCCATCCGCTCGCGCACCTGGTCGCGGTCGAGCAGGAGGCAGCCGAAGGCGGCCACCACGAACAAGGCGCTGAAGATGTCCAGCATGCCCATGCGCGACTGCAGGTGGAGCACGCCGTCGCAGATGACCAGCACACCGGCCACGCCACCGAGAAAGGTGGACCTGGTCAGCCTGCGGGCGATCCGGATGACCAGCAGGATGAGCACGGTGCCGGCCAGCGCGGCGGAGAACCGCCAGCCCCAGCCGTTGTAACCGAAGAGCCATTCGCCGATCGCGATCAGCTGCTTGGCCACCGGCGGGTGCACGATCAGCTCGTAGCCGTAGTTGTCCTCGTACCCGCCGTTGCGCAGCATCTGCCACGCCTGCGGCACGTAGTGCTTCTCGTCGAAGACCGGGGTGCCCTTGTCGGTCGGGAAGCCGAGGTTCTGGAACCGGATCACCCCGCCGATGACCACCAGCACCAGCGTGACCACCCAGCCGCGGAGCCGGTCGGCCGGCATCGGGCGGCCCAGCAGGACGGCCTCGCGATCCGAGCGCGGGGCGTGCTCGTCGACCGGATCCGGGTACGCGCCGTCGCCGGACGGGCGCGTCAGGAGTGCGGTCACGGGTCCCGATCCTAGGCGCCTGGGTGTTAGCTCGTCGCGAGCGCCCGAGCCGCCGCGCTGTGTGGTCGGCTGTGTGGTCGCCGGAAGCGCCCGGTTAGGCTCGTCGCATGTCCGAAGCCGGGCGGCTGGTGCTCGCCGCGACGCCGTTGGGGGACGTGGGTGACGCGTCCCGGCGGTTGGTCGAAGCGCTGGCCACGGCCGATGTGATCGCCGCCGAGGACACCCGGCGCCTGCGCAATCTCGCCGGCGCGCTGGAGGTCACGCCGTCGGGCCGGGTGGTCAGCTTCTACGAGGACGTGGAGACCGCGCGCCTGCCGAAGCTGCTGGAGGCGATCCGCGACGGCGAGACCGTGCTGCTGGTCACCGACGCCGGAATGCCGAGCGTGTCCGATCCCGGGTACCGGCTGGTGGCGGCCTGCGTCGAGGAGGACCTGCCGGTCACCTGCCTGCCGGGGCCGTCCGCGGTGACCACCGCGCTCGCGCTGTCCGGCCTGGCCTCGGACCGGTTCTGCTTCGAGGGGTTCGCGCCGCGCAAGAGTGGCGAAAAGGCCAAGTGGCTCAGTGGCCTGGCCACTGAGCCACGCACCACCGTTTTTTTCGAGTCGCCGCACCGGCTGGCGAGCACGCTGCGCGACGCGGTCGAGGTGCTCGGCGCCGAGCGGCGGGCGGCCGTGTGCCGGGAGTTGACCAAGACCTACGAAGAGGTCAAGCGCGGTTCGCTCGGCGAGCTGGCGGACTGGGCCGACGAGGGCGTGCGCGGGGAGATCACCGTGGTTCTCGCGCCCGCACCGCCGCGCTCGATCGGCGTGGCGGACCTGGTCGCCGAGGTCGCGGACCGGGTCGCCGCCGGCGAACGGCTCAAGTCGGCGGCGGCCGAGGTGGCCGAAGCCACCGGCGTCTCGAAGAAGGAGCTGTACGACGCGGTGCTGGCCGCGCGTAAGAGGGCACGCGAATAGGGCAGGTGGATGGCCGCCTCGGCGCGGCGGGCGCCGCCATGCTCTGTTCGCGCGCCCTCCAAGTCAGCGAAGTAGCGCGGCGACGGCTTCCCGCGCCTTGTCGGCGTCGGGTTCCTCGCCGGAGATGATGTCGGTGTAGATGAACGACTCGGCGATCCGCACGATCAGGTAGGCCAGGTCGTGCACCGGCAGCGGCGGGTCCAGCGTGCCCCGGTCGATCTCCTCGATCAGCATCGACTCGACCGCCGCGATGGTGCGGCGCTGCACGAGGCTGGCCTTCGTGGTGAGCAGCCGCAGCGCGCGCTCCGGCTCGCGCCGCAGGAACTCGCGGAACGGCTCGTCGTTGTTGACCGTGCGCACGTAGGTGCCGACGACCTCGGCGATCCGCGCGCCGCCCGAGCCGTCGACCGCCCGGTTGTGCCGGTCGAAGGTGCGCTCGGTGATGGACCAGATGACCTCGCCGAGCAGCTGCTCCCGGTTGCCGACCCAGCGGAACAGGGTGGCCCGGCCCACCTTCAGCTCGGCGGCCAGCTCCTGCATGTCGATCCGCCGCCCGGCCAGGAACCACTGGCGCGCCAGGCTGAACGCGTCCGTCACGTCCGGTTTGGTCGATACCACGTATGGAACATAACACGGCATTGTCTCACGATGAGACGATCGATAGAATCGTCTCATCCGACGAGGGAAAGGCTGGCTGGAATGCGTGCTGTGCAGGTGACCGAGTTCGGCGGACCCGAGGTCCTGAAGCTGGTGGAGCTGCCCGATCCGGAGCCCGGTCCCGGTGAGGTGCTGATCGAGGTCGACCACGCCGGCATCAACTACGCCGACACGCACGCGGCGGAGAACACCTATCTCGCGCCCACCGAGCTGCCGCTGGTCCCTGGCGGTGAGGCCGTCGGCCGCACGCCGGACGGCAGGCGCGTGGTGGCGCTGCTCCACAAGTCGGGCGGGTACGCGGAGAAGGCGCTCGCCCCGGAGGCGACCGTCTACGACGTGCCCGACGGCATCGACGACAACACCGCGCTCGCCTTCATCGCCCAGGGCATGACCGCGTGGCTGCTGCTGCGCAAGAACGCGCACCTGGAGGCCGGTGAATCGGTGGTCGTGCACGCGGCGGCCGGTGGGGTCGGCTCGCTGGCCGTGCAGCTGGCGAAGGCGTGGGGCGCGGGCCGGGTGATCGCCACCGCGAGTTCCGAGGACAAGCGCAAGCTGGCGCTCGACCTGGGTGCCGACGTGGCGGCGGACTCGCGTGCCGAGGACATGACCGACGTGCTGCGCGAGGCCAACGGTGGCAAGCGGGTGGACATCGTGCTCGACATGACCGGTGGCCGCATCACGGACCAGAGCATCGCCGCGCTCGCGCCGTTCGGGCGCCTCGCCTTCTACGGCATGGCCAGCCGCGAGCAGCCGAAGCCGGTGGAGTTGCGCAACCTGCTGGGCCACTCGACCACCATCTCCGGCATCTGGCTGCCGCACGCGCTGCGCCTGCCGGGCAACCTGTTCGAGCGCGGCCTGGCCGAGTTGTTCGAGCTGGCCAAGAGCGGTGACCTCAAGGCAATCAACGGCGGCGAGTACGCCCTGGCCGACGCGCGCCAGGCGCACGAAGACCTCCGCTCCCGTGCCACGACTGGCAAGCTCGTGCTCAACCCGCGCGCGTAAGCGCGGTCATGGGCGGGCGGCTGCTCAGCCTGCGGGCGTAGCCAGCAGTCGTTCCAGTGGCGCGGCCTTGTGCAGGCATTCCTGCCATTCACGCGCCGGGTCGGAGTCGGCGGTTATGCCGCCTCCGACGCCCAGCCACAGCCTGCCCTCGTGCAGTTCGAAGGTGCGGATCGCGACGTTCAGCTCGAGCCCGGCCACCGGGGAAACCAGGCCCATCGCGCCGGTGTAGACCCCGCGTGGCACGGGCTCGAGTTCGGCGATCAGGTCGAGCGCGCGGATCTTCGGCGCCCCGGTCACCGAGCCCGGCGGGAAGGTGGCGTCGAGCAGTTCCGCGTCCCCGGTCACCACCCGGCCCTCCACTGTGGACTCCAGGTGCCAGACCCCGGGCGCGGGGCGGACGGCGAGCAGTTCGGGCACCCGGACGCTGCCGACCGCGCAGACCCGGCCGAGGTCGTTGCGCACCAGATCAGTGATCATCACGTTCTCCGCGACGTCCTTTTCGGACTTCCGCAGCCGCCCGGCCAGGTGGTCGTCCTCGGGGCCGCGGCGGGGGAGGGTGCCCTTGATCGGCGTCGAGCGGACAAGATCGTCGTGCCGGGCGAGGAACAACTCCGGTGACAGCGAGACCACCGCACCCCAGTCACCGCTGAGGAACGCGGCCCGCCGCGGGCCCAGCCGCCGCGTGCCCTCACCGAAGAGTTCGGCGGCGCTGCCGTCGAACGAGGCCGAGAAGCGCGTGCAGATGTTCGCCTGGAACAGTTCCCCGGCTTCGATCGCGTGCACGCACGCCTTCACCGCGTCGTGGTGCTCGGTGGGCAGCGGCCGGTTCAGCTCGGTCGCCGTCCAGCCGCGCCGGGGCGGCACCCCGCGCAACACGGCTTCGAGTTCCTGCCGGAGTTCGTCCGGCTCGTCGCCGTCGACCAGCGCTTCGAACCACCACGTGCCGTCACCGTCCAATCGCAACACGTGATCCGCCCAGCCCCAAGCGGCTCGCGGAAGTGGCGTGCGCCGCTCGCTGGGATCGGTCAGGTCGTAGGACAGGTAACCGAACCAGCCACCGCCGATGGCGCCGGGCACCACGTCGTCGACCGCGGTCAGCGGCAGCGAATACGCCGAATCGGGAGCCACTTCACCGATCGCCACGCTGGGCGCGATCACCGCGCGCGAGCCGAACCACTCGCCGGACAACGCGGCGGGCGGCGGCAGGCCGCGAGCGCGGGCGCGCGCGTCGAGCAGCGACAGCGCCGCCTCGGGCGCCACCGTCGAGTGCATCGCCGCGCGCACCAACCGCATGGCGGCCATTGTGACTTAGAGGGCACGCGAACAGGACATGGCGGCGCCCACCTCGATCACGACGGGCATCCACCTGCCCTATTTGCGTGCCCTCTTACGGTCGAGGCATGGTCCGAGTAGCGGAAACCACGCGAGTGGCACAGATCACCGGGCCCGGCACGGGCACCGACGAGCGGTTCGGCATCCACGCCACCGATCTCGGCATTCTCTGGGACGCCGGGGACGGTCGCGTGCTGGTCCTGTTCGGCGACACCTACGGCGAGGGCTGGGGCGGTGACGGTGCCGGACCGCCCGAGGCGGACTGGCGGTGCAACGTGCTCGCCCATTCGTCCCAACGCGACCTTTCGAAGGGACTGGTGCTCGACGGCGTGGTCCCCCGAGAAGACGGGCTGGCCGCGCAGGTGCTCGCGTCAGCGGACGCGCGCGACGAGGTGACGATCATTCCCAACGCGGGCATCGCGATCGACGGCAAGCAGTACGTGCAGTACATGTCGGTCCGCGGCTGGGGCCCGCCCGGACAGTGGCACACGAACTACGGTGGCATCGCGGTTTCCGCCGATGGCGGCGAAACCTGGGAGCAGCCGGGGCGGGCGCGCTGGATCAACCGAGCCGAACGCGACCACCCGTTCCAGATCGGCTCGTTCGCCCGCGATGGCGACTACGTATACCTGTTCGGCACCACCAACGGCCGCTTCGGACCGGCCTACCTGGCGCGGGTCGATCCGGCGTCGGTACTCGAACCAGCGGCCTACCGGTACTGGACCGGGGACGGCTGGGGCCGCGACGAGTTCGCCGCCGCGCCCGTGCTGGGAGAACCGGTCGGCGAGCTGTCCGTGGAGTACAGCGTCCACTTCGGATGCTGGCTGGCGATGCACCTCGACGAGCACCGCGCGGCGATCGTGCTGCGCACCGCGGACCGGCTGGAGGGTCCTTGGTCGGACGGGCAGGTGGTGGTGTCCGGGCGGGAGTGGCCCGCGCTCTACGGCGGTTACCTGCACCCGTGGTCCCTCGACGGCGACGAGATCTACTACCTGATCTCGCAGTGGGGGCCGTACAACGTGTTCTTGATGCGCTCGAAGCTAGAGCAGTAGGTCCGCGAGGACGAACGGGTACACCACGGCGTCGTAACCGATTTCGCCGTGGAAGCCCGGCGCGTCGTCGCCGCTGCCGTGCTGGTGCACGCCGAGTCGCGAGTGGAACCAGCCGGGGCGCCCGGGAATCCCGTTGTGCCGCGCCAGCCACAGCACCACCTCGGAGTCGGCCCACTTGTCCGGGTGCAACTCGTGCAGCCACTGCTCGTAACCCGCGTACACCAGCACCCGCTTGATGTTCGCGGCGTGCCGGATCCCGCGGATCCAGGACTTGATGAAGCGATCGCTGATGCCGGGCGCGCGCACGTCCAGCGACGGGGCCAGCGAACCCGGTGCGAAGACGCCGAGCGGACTCGCCGTGCGCAGGAAGTGCGTCACCTGTTCGTGAACCGATCCAGGGCGGGCGAAATGCCGCGCGCCGGTGTGCAGCCCCGCCGTCTGGGCGGCCCGGACGTTGCGGATGGCCGCTGTATCGCTCCAGTTCGTGCTCTCGGTGATGGTCACGCTGGAGAACAGAACCCCGTGCGCGCGGACGGTTTTCCAGTCGTCCACGGTTTCGTGGTGGGACAGGTTGATCCCGCGCTCGGGCTCAGGTTCGCGCATCCGCCTCCTCCCCCGAGGTAAGTGAAAGGCCACCATACGTGCGACAAGCACATATGGTGGCCTCACCGTCCAGCGTGTCCGAAAATGTCAGCTCGTCACGCGTTCTCCTTCTGGAACGTGCGCACGCCCCAGAACAGCGAGAGCACCGCCATCACCAACAGCGCCACGCAGCCGGTGAACAACGCGTCCATCGTGATGTCACCGCGGAACGCCGCGCGCTCCGCGTCGACCACGTGGGAGAACGGGTTGATGCGCGAGAGGTTGTACAGCCACGCCGGCGCGAGTCCGGTGGTGATCGGCACCAGGATCCCGGACAGCAGCAGCAACGGCATCAGCACCGCGTTCAGCAGCGCCGGGAAAGCCGTCTCGCTCTTGATCAGCAGTGCCACCGAATACGAGGCCGAGCCGAGCGTGATCGCCAGCAGCGCCACGATCAGCAGGCTCAGCAGCACCCCGGGCACCGGTGCGTCCAGCGGGAACACCAGGAACGCCACCACGATGATCAGCAGTGCCTGCACCACCGCCTGGAAACTGGCCGCCAGCAACTTGCCCAGCAGCAGCGCGGCCCGGCTGACCGGGGTCACGCGGAAGCGTTCGGTGACCCCGGCGCGGTATTCGGCGAGCAGGCCGAAACCGGCGAACGAGGTGCCGAACAACGCGGTCTGCACCATGATCGCCGGGGTGAGCACCGCCCAGGAGTTGCCCGGCGGGAAGCCCGGCGTGCTCTGCACCACCTTCTCCATCAGCGGACCGAAGAAGAACAGGTAGAGCAGCGGCTGCATGATGCCGATCAGCACCCAGGCCGGGTTGCGCAGGGACAGCGTCATGTCCCGCTTGAAGATCAACCAGATGTCACGGAACACGGGCGGCCTCCGGTGCGGGCGTCGCGGCTTCGGCGTCGCGCAGCGAGCGGCCGGTCAGGGTGAGGAAAACGTCGTCCAGGGTGGGGCGGTGCACCTGCATCGACTGCATCGCGATGCCGGCCCCGTCCAGCGCGCGCAGCAGCTCCGGCATGGCCACGTCCCCGCGCGGCACCCGGAAGCTCACCGTGTCCTCCACAATGGACACCTCGTGCGCGCCGGTCAGCCGTCCGGCGATCTCGGCCGCGGCGGCGGCCGACTCGGCGGGCACGCCGACGGTCACGCCGTCGCCGGAGACGCGGGCCTTGAGCGAGTCCGGGGTGCCTTCGGCGACGATCTCGCCGTTGTCGATGACCAGCACCCGGTCGCACAGCGAGTCGGCCTCGTCGAGGTAGTGCGTGGTGAGGAAGACCGTGACGCCGTGCTCGGAGCGCAGCGCGCGGATGTGCTCCCACAGGTTCGCCCGGCTCTGCGGGTCCAGCGCGGTGGTCGGCTCGTCCAGGAAGACCAGGCCGGGGCGGTGGATCAGGCCGAGCACGATGTCGAGGCGGCGGCGCTGGCCACCGGAGAGCGTTTTGGTCTGGCGCTGGTCCAGGCTGGCCAGGTCCAGCCGCTCGGCCAGCTCGGCACCGCGCGCCAGTGCGTCGGCCTTGCTCAGCCCGTACAGCCTGCCCTGGATCTCGATCTCCTCGATCACCTTGCAGTCCTGCCAGGTGCCGCCCGCCTGGGCGACGTAGCCGATCCGGCGCCGGACGCCGACCGGATCGGTCAGCAGGTCGCAGCCACCGACGGTGGCCTCGCCGGAGGTCGGTTTGAGCAACGTGGTGAGCATCCGGAGCGTGGTGGTCTTGCCTGCCCCGTTCGGCCCGAGGAAGCCGACCAGTTCCCCCTCGGCCACCTCGATGTCGACGCCCTTGACCGCGTCGACCGTGCGGCCACGGGCGGTGAACCGCCTGGCGAGGCCGCGTGCGGTGATCATGGAATCCCCTCTCGGTAATCAAATTTGACTAGTGAAGCGAGCGGTATGTTTCCCTACCTATCGTCATCAGGTCAAACGTGATTACCGGTTGATCGGGAACGTGGGCTCGTGGTCGTCGGCCATCCGGTACTCGCCGGCCTCCAGCGCGGCGACCAGGTCGTGCACCCAGGACCGCACGGTTTCGGTGAGCCCACCCCAGAGCCCGTACATCCGCACCACGTGCGGCGGGTGTCCCCAGTCGTGCGCGTGCTCCGCGGTGTGCGCTGTCTCGGCGGTCGCGCCCTCCAGCCGGACCTCCAGCAGCTTCAGCAACTCGACGGCGCGGGCGCGCTCCAGCATCGGCATCAGCACGATGCCGGCGGAGAGCAGGTGCCCGGTGATGTCGGCGTCGGTGAGCGCGCCGGTCAGCAGCCGGTAGAACTCGCGCTCGCCGGCTTCGGTGAGCTGGTAGGCCACCCGGTCCGGGCCGCGCCCCGACTCGGTGCTGACCTCCTCCAGCAGCTCCTCGGCGGCCATCTTCTTCAGCGCGTGGTAGATCGAGCCGGGCTGCACGTTGGCCCAGCTGTCCGCGCGCCAGTTGAGCAGCTCCCGCCGCACCTGGTAGCCGTGGGCGCGGCCGCTGATCCGCACCACGCCGAGCACCAGCAAGCGGGTCGCGGACAACGGGCCTCCCAGGACAAAACGCAAGTGACAGCTTCCGTAGGCTAATCCGGTATGAGCACCCCAGTGTTGACCGCGGTGGCCTGGCCCTACGCCAACGGCCCCCGCCACATCGGCCACGTATCCGGATTCGGCGTTCCGTCCGACGTCTTCTCCCGCTACCAGCGAATGGCCGGCAACCGGGTGCTCATGGTCTCCGGTACCGACGAACACGGCACGCCGATCACCGTCCAGGCCGACAAGGAGGGCCTGACCGCCCAGCAGACGGCGGACAAGTACACCCGGCAGATCGGCGAGGACCTGCGCGGCCTCGGCCTGACCTACGACCTGTTCACCCGCACCAGCACCGGCAACCACGCCGCGGTCACCCAGCAGATCTTCCTGGCCCTGCACCGCAACGGCTACGTGGTGCCGAAGACGACGCGCGGCGCGATCAGCCCGTCCACCGGGCGCACCCTGCCCGACCGGTACGTCGAGGGCACCTGCCCGATCTGCGGGTACGACGGCGCCCGCGGCGACCAGTGCGACAACTGCGGCAACCAGCTCGACGCCGCGGAGCTGATCAACCCGAAGTCCCGGATCAACGGCGAGACGCCGAAGTTCGTCGAGACCGAGCACTACTTCCTCGACCTGCCCGCGTTCACCCAGACCCTGGGCAAGTGGCTGTCCACCAAGACCGACTGGCGGCCCAACGTCCTCAACTTCACCAAGAACCTGGTCGACGACATGCGGCCGAGGGCGATCACCCGCGACCTCGACTGGGGCGTGAAGATCCCGCTGGACGGCTGGCGCGACCAGGGCATGAAGCGGTTCTACGTCTGGTTCGACGCGGTCATCGGCTACTTCTCGGCCAGCGTGGAGTGGGCGCGCCGATCCGGTGAGCCGGACGCCTGGCAGCAGTGGTGGAACAATCCCGACGCCCGGTCGTACTACTTCATGGGCAAGGACAACATCACCTTCCACGCGCAGATCTGGCCCGCGCTGCTGATGGGGCACAACGGCCAGGGCGACAAGGGCGGCGAGCCCGGCCCGTACGGCGAGCTGAACCTGCCCAGCGAGATCGTCTCCAGCGAGTTCCTCACCATGAGCGGCTCGAAGTTCTCCACCTCGCGCGGCACGGTCATCTACGTCAACGACTTCCTGCGCGAGTACGGCCCGGACACGCTGCGGTACTTCATCGCCGCGGCCGGTCCCGAGACCCAGGACACCGCGTTCACCTGGGACGAGTTCGTCCGGCGCACGAACTTCGAGCTGGCCAACGAGTGGGGCAACCTGGTCAACCGGTCGATCTCGATGGCGCACAAGAACAACGGCGGCGTGCCCGCGCCGTCCGCGCCGTCCCCGGCCGACGAGGAGCTGAAGACGCTGTCGCGGCAGGCGTTCGAGACCGTCGGCGCGCACCTCGGGCGCTCGCGGTTCAAGCAGGCGCTCGGCGAGGCGATGCGGGTGGTCTCGGCGGCCAACAAGTACCTGTCCGACCAGGAGCCGTGGAAGCTGAAGGAGGACACCGCGCGGCGCGACAGCGTGCTGCACACCGCGCTCCAGGTGGTCTCCGACGCCAACACCATGCTGACCCCGTTCCTGCCGCACTCGGCGCAGAAGGTGCACGAGGCGCTCGGTGGCACGGGCGTCTGGGCGGCCCAGCCGGAGCTTCAGGACGTCGACGACCTCGACATCGACGGTCGCGTGAACCCGATCCTCACCGGGGACTACGCGGCCGAGCAGGCATCGTGGTCGTCCGTCCCGATCGAGGTGGGCCGTCCGCTGGCCAAGCCGTCGCCGCTGTTCGCCAAGCTCGACGCCAAGCTGGCCGAGACCGGTCCGGAATGGGCCCCGATCGAGCCGTGAGCAAGAAGGACACGAGCAGTTCGGGGGTCCGGGGGTCGTCCCCCGAGCGGACAACGCTGCCACCGGTGCCGGAGAAGCTCCCGGCACCGGTGGTCGACGCGCACACGCACATGGACGCCTGCGGGGCGGTCACCGCGGCCGACGTGACCGCCATGGCCGACCGCGCCGAGGCGGCCGGGGTGACCCGCGTGGTCACCGTCGCGGACGACCTCGCCGCCGCCCGCTGGGCCGCCGAGGCGTCCACTTGGGACAGCCGGGTGTTCGCCGCGGTCGCGGTGCACCCCACGCGCACCAAGGACTTCGGTGAGGCGGAACGGTCCGAAGTGGAGCGTCTGGCCCGCGGGGAGCGGGTGGTCGCGGTCGGCGAGACCGGGCTCGACTACTACTGGGACTACGCCCCGCACGACGCCCAGCAGGAGGCGTTTCGGTGGCACATCGACCTGGCGAAGCGGCTCGGCAAGACGCTGATGATCCACGACCGCGACGCGCACGACGACGTGTTCCGGATCCTGGCGGAGGAGGGCGCGCCGGAGACGGTGGTCTTCCACTGCTTCTCCGGTGACGGAGAGTTCGCCCGGAAGTGTCTCGACGCCGGGTACGTGCTCTCGTTCGCGGGCACGGTGACCTTCAAGAACGCGCGCGGACTGCACGACGCGGCGCGAATCTCACCGCTCGGTCAATTCGTGGTCGAGACGGATGCGCCATTTTTGACCCCCCACCCGTACCGGGGACGGCCCAACGAGCCCTACTGCACGGCGTACACCGTGCGTAACCTCGCTGAGCTGCGGGAAGAGTCCGTGGAAACGATCTCGAACGCGGTGCGCGAGACCGCCGAACGGGTCTTCCGACTCCCCGCTGTTACTTAGGGTTTGACGCATTGCGACAAAAGATCAGGCCTGCTGGGCCATCTGAGGAGTGATGCAGATCACGACACTGCGGGGGGTGTTTGCGCAACCTCCGAGTCTTCGTTACTGTCCCGTGATCGTGCCGGTCGGTTGTCCGCAGAGGGGCTGTCGCCGGTACACCCACAGTCACGTCAGTGCACGTCGGGGAAGTGCGAACGGGCCCCCGAAGCCCGGGAGGACTTGGATGGCGCTGGCTGCGGGAGCCGGATAACAGGTGCTTCGGCGCCGAAATGAAGGCAACGGCCTTTTTCTGAAAGGGATCGACCCAGTGACTGGTGGTTACAGGCGCGGCGAATACCCGCGCCAGGACAACCCGACGAGCATGTTCGCCTCTTCCGGGGGCGGCGTCGGTACGCTCGACTGGCCCAACCCCGAGGGCGAGCTGGACTTCTCCGACGACCTGAACGTCACCCAGCACGACGTGCTCACGGTGCTCGGCCCCGACGCCGACGCGCTGATGGCCGAGGCCAATGTCGACGTCGACGAGCTGATCCGGCTGATCAACGCCGAGACCACGATGCTCCCGCCGATCGTCATCCCCGACGAGATCAGCGAGGACCGGGTCGCCAAGGGCGCGCCGATGCCCGTCGAAGACGGTGTCGTCAAGGCCGCGAAGACCTGGAAGAAGCGCTTCCTCAAGGGCACCGTGCTGGCCGTGCTGCTCACCCTGACCGGTGGCGGCGCCGCCGCGATGGCGATGAACAAGAGCGTCACCGTCGACGTCGACGGCGCGCAGCAGACGGTCAACACCTTCGGCGGCACCGTCGGCGAGGTGCTCAAGGACGCCGGCTACCAGATCGGCGCGCACGACGCGATCTCGCCGTCGCCGGACGCCGCGGTGGCCGACGACACGGTCATCACCCTGGAGCGCGGCCGTCAGCTGAACCTGATCGTCGACGGCAGCCCGCGTGAGGCGTGGGTGCGCGCGACCACCGTGTCCGAGGCGATGACCCAGCTCGGCCTCGCCGAGGCGGCCAAGCCCGGCACCTGGATGTCCGTCGGCGGGGACGGCCAGATCCCGCTCGAGGGCATGACCCTCGAGGTCAAGACCCTGAAGAACATCACCCTGTACGACGGTGGCAACGAGCCCCGCCAGGTGCAGACCAACGCGGTGACCGCCAAGGAGTTCTTCGGCGAGCTGCAGCTGACGATCGGCCCGGAGGACAAGGTCGACGGCGGCATGGACTACAAGCTGACCGACGGCGCCGAGGTGCACGTCAGCCGCACCGGCGTGTCCGTGGTCAACGAGAACGAAGAGATCCCGCCGCCGGTCGAGGAGATCAAGGACGACACGCTCGACAAGGGCAAGACCGTTGTCGAGGAAGAGGGCGAAGCCGGTTCGAAGAACGTCACCTACCGGGTGACGAAGGAGAACGACAAGGAAGTCGCCCGCGAGAAGATCTCCGAGGAGATCACCAAGGAAGCCAAGCCGAAGAAGGTCCGGGTCGGCACCAAGAAGGCCCCGAACCCGGCGATCTCCGATGGTTCGGTGTGGGACAAGCTCGCGCAGTGCGAGTCCTCCGGCAACTGGGCCGCCAACACCGGCAACGGCTACTACGGCGGTGTCCAGTTCCACCCCAACACCTGGAAGGCCTACGGCGGCACGCAGTACGCCGCGCTGCCGCACCAGGCGACGCGGGAGCAGCAGATCGCCATCGCCACCAAGCTGCGCGACGCCAGCGGTGGCTACAAGGCCTGGCCGCACTGCTCGAAGAAGCTCGGCCTCGCCTGACGCTCACTTTTCTGAAAGAGGCCCCCGCGCGCACGCTCGCCCGGGGGCCTCTTCATGCCGTGAAGCCGGGTGGCCCCGCTCACAAACCGCCACCCGGCAACGGCAGCGGGGTGGGGATCCGCCAGCTCGGAGCGCCGGAGCCTAAACTCACGCGAGTGACCAAACCTGCCGGGCTGCTCGGCCCCGCCGAGATCCGCGGCTTGGCGGCCGAGCTGGACGTGCGGCCGACCAAGAAGCTCGGCCAGAACTTCGTCCACGACCCCAACACCGTGCGCCGCATCGCCGAACTCGGGAAAGTCACCGAAGACGACGTCGTCCTCGAAGTCGGCCCCGGCCTCGGGTCTCTCACGCTCGGCCTGCTCGCCACCGGCGCCCGCGTGGTCGCCGTCGAGATCGACCCCGTGCTGGCCCAGCGCCTCCCCGCGACCGTCGCCGAGCACGCGCCCGACGCGGCCGGACGACTGACCGTCGTCGGCGCCGACGCGCTCAAGGTCCACCAGCACGACGTCGGCGAGCCCACCGCGCTGGTCGCGAACCTGCCCTACAACGTCGCCGTACCCGTGGTCCTGCACCTGCTCGCGGAGCTGCCCAGCCTCCGGCGCGGGCTCGTCATGGTCCAGACCGAGGTGGCCGACCGGATGGCCGCCGGCCCCGGCAGCCGGACCTACGGAGTGCCCAGCGTCAAGCTCGCCTGGTACGGCCGCGCGAAGAAGGTGGCCGCGGTGCCGCGCGCGGTGTTCTGGCCGGTGCCCAACGTCGACTCCGCGCTGGTCGCCTTCGAGCGGGTGCCCACCACCCGTGCCGTCGAGCGGAAGACCGTTTTCGCCGTGGTCGACGCGGCCTTCTCGCAGCGCCGCAAGACCCTGCGCGCGGCGCTGGCCGGGTGGGCCGGGTCCGCCGAGCGCGCCGGCCGGCTGCTGACCGCGGCCGGTATCGATCCACGGACCCGGGGTGAGCAACTCACGGTCGAGGATTTCACCCTCATCGCGGCGGCGGCCGAAAACGAGGGATAACGCCGCTGTTCGTGTGATCTCCGACTATGGACTTGCGTTTCACGATCCGGATCGGGTGTACTCGTTGGGCATCCATCCCGAGCGACTGAGAGGCCTGGCTCGCCGAAGTCGCAGCAACCACCCGAGAGGGCAGGTGCTAACGCCAGGACCGATGGAGGAATCCTGTGTACCGGTCGCGATTGCTGACTCGACGCCGAGTAGTGGATGAAGGTCGCCGCACGGTAAGTGCGTGTCGTCGCTCCAACGACTGACCCAGTAACCACTTCGCCGCTTTCCGGTTTACGCCACACCGTCGTTTCGGACGGTGCTTCCTTGTGGTCGGCGCGCGTCCGCGCCCAGCTGTTGGAGCATTCACGTGATCACGCTCGAAAACCTGACCAAATCCTTCCCCGGTGACGCCGCACCCGTCCACGCGCTGCGCGACGTCAACTTCGACATCAACGCGGGCTCGCTCTACGGCGTCGTCGGCGCGGCGGGCTCGGGCAAGTCCACCCTGGCGCGTTGCGTCGCGCTGCAGGAGCGCCCGGACCGCGGCGTCGTCCGGCTGGACGGGCTGAACACCGGCACGCTCGACGGCCGCCGCCTGCGGGAGATCCGCCGCCAGGTCGGCATCGTCGACTCCCGCGCCTCGTTGCAGCCCGAGCGCACCGTCGCCGGGAACGTGGCCTCGCCGCTCGAACAGCTCGGTGTCGAGGGCCCGCGTCGCCGCACCCGCGTCGGCAACCTGCTCGACCTGGTCGGCCTGACCCAGCGCGGCGGCCAGCACCCCGCCGAGCTGAACCCCGGCCAGCGCCGCCGGGTGGCCGTGGCCAAGGCACTGGCCACCTCGCCCGCCGTGCTGCTCGCCGACGACCCGACCGCCGGGCTCACCGGGGACGACGCGGCCGGTGTGCTGACCGCGCTCGACCGGGCCCGGGCCGAGCTGGGCCTGACCGTGCTCGTCACCACTCCCGACGCCGGCGTGGTCCGCCGCATCTGCGACGACGTCGCGGTGCTGGAGGACGGCAAGGTGGTGGAGAACGGCAACGTGCTCTCGCTGCTGGTCGACCCGTCGAGCCGCACCGCGCAGGCGGTGCTGCCCGCCATCGAGACCACCCGCGCGCAGTCGGCCCGCTACGACCGCGCGGTCGACGTGGTGCTGATCGGCTTCGCCTCGGTCGGCGCGCTGCTGCCCGAGGCCGCCACCCGGTTCGGCATCGACATCGCCACCATCGGCGGCGGCCTGACCAGGATCGGTGACACCCCGGTCGGCCGGTTCCGCATCGGCCTCCGCGGCGAGCAGGCCGACGGCGCGCTGGCCTGGATCGCCGAGCGCGGTGCGCACGTGACGCACCCGGTCAGCGGCCCGCAGGGCGTCGCCGCCTGAACCAACCTGTGGCAACCACCAAGTCGTGCGTGCGCTGGGCCGGAACGGCACTACGCACGCACGACTTTTTTGCCGCCACGTAGGCTTGTCCCCGTGCTCGCTGTCGTTCCGCCTCCAGTCACCGTCCGGGTGCCGTCGAAGATCAACCTGCACCTGGCGGTCGGTGACCTGCGCGAAGACGGTTACCACGAGCTGGTGACCGTGTTCCAGGCGCTGTCGCTGGCCGACGAGGTGACCGTGGCGGTGACCGACGATCCGGGCGTCGAGGTGTACGGCGAGGGCGAGAAGTCCGTGCCCACCGGAGCGAACAACCTGGCCTGGCGCGCGGTGCAGGCGCTGGCCGCGCACGTCGGCCGCGCGGAGAGCGAGCCGAAGATCCGGGTGGTGCTGCGCAAGGGCATCCCGGTGGCCGGTGGCATGGCCGGTGGCAGCGCCGACGCGGCGGCCACCCTGGTCGGCCTGGCCTCGCTGTGGAAGCTGGAGATCACCCGCGACGAACTCGCCGAGGTCGCCGCGAAGCTCGGCAGCGACGTGCCGTTCGCGCTCTACGGCGGTACCGCGCTCGGCACCGGCCGCGGTGAGCGCCTGGTGCCCGTGCTCTCGCGCCACACCTTCCACTGGGTGCTCGCCTTCGACCAGAAGGGCCTGTCCACGCCGAGGGTGTTCAGCGAACTCGACCGGCTGCGCGAGGAGGGCGATCCACCGCGGATCGGGTCGCACGCACCGGTGGTCGAGGCGCTCGCTTCGGGTGACCCGCGGCAGCTGGCCCTGTTGCTGGGCAACGATCTTCAGGCCGCCGCCGTCTCGCTGCGCCCCGGGTTGCGCCGCACGCTGCGTGCCGGGGTGAACGCGGGTGCGCTGGCCGGCACGGTCTCCGGTTCCGGTCCCACCTGCGCGTTCCTCTGCGAGGACGCCCAATCCGCGCTCGAAGTGGCGGCCGAGCTGTCCGGCGCCGGGGTCTGCCGCACCGTGCGCGTGGCACACGGGCCGGTGCCCGGCGCGAGAATGGTCGGCGGCGACACCGATCCCCGTCCCGTCCCGCCGCAGGTGCACGCGTAATGGTCAACCTGGTCAACCTCGAATCGGTCTCCAAGTCCTACGGTGTCCGCCCGTTGCTGGACGCCGTCTCGCTCGGGGTCGGTGAGGGTGAGCGCATCGGCGTCGTCGGCCTCAACGGCGGTGGCAAGACCACCCTGCTCGAAGTGCTCACCGGCATCGCGGAACCGGACAGCGGCCGGGTCAGCCAGGTGCGGGGGCTGCGGATGGCCGTGGTCACCCAGCGCACCGAGCTGGTCGGCGAGACCGTGCGCGACGCCGCGCTCGCCGCCTACGACGCCGACCACGAATGGGCCGCCGACGCGCGCGTCCGGTCCATTGTGGAGGGTCTGGGGATCACCGCGCTGGGCCTGGACAATCCGACCGCCACGCTCTCCGGTGGCGAACGGCGCCGGGTGGCACTGGCCGCCGCGCTGGTCGGCGAACTGGACCTGGTCGTGCTCGACGAGCCGACCAACCACCTCGACGTCGAAGGCGTGCGCTGGCTGGCCGACCACCTGCTCGCGCGGAAGGTCGCGCTGGTGGTGGTCACCCACGACCGCTGGTTCCTGGACACCGTCTGCGGCCGGACCTGGGAGGTCGTCGGCGGCCGGGTCGAGCAGTACGAAGGTGGTTACGCCGACTGGGTTTTCGCGCGGGCCGAACGCGCGCGGCTGGCCGCGACGCTGGAGGAGAAGCGGCAGAACCTGGCGCGCAAGGAACTCGCCTGGTTGCAGCGCGGGGCGAAGGCGCGCACGTCCAAGCCGCGCTACCGGATCGAAGCCGCCGAGGCGCTGATCTCCGATGTGCCGCCGCCGCGGGATTCCGTCGAGCTGATGACCTTCGCCAGGCGCCGGCTGGGCAAGACCGTCGTCGAGCTGGAGGACGTGACCCTGGCCGCCGGGGAGAAAGCGTTGCTGGACAACGTGACCTGGCGCATCGGGCCGGGTGACCGAATCGGCCTGGTCGGGGTGAACGGCTCCGGCAAGACCACCTTGCTCAAGGCGCTGGCGGGGGAGACCGAGCTGGCCGGTGGCCGCCGGATCCAGGGCAAGACGGTGCGCCTGGCGCACCTGACCCAGGAACTCGAAGACCTGCCAGGACATCTGCGTGTGCTGGAGGCGGTCGAGCAGGTCGCCGGGCGCGTGGTGCTCGGCAAGCACGAGCTGTCCGCGTCGCAGCTGGCCGAGAAGCTGGGCTTCCCGCCCGCGCGGCAGTGGACGCCGGTCGAGGACCTCTCCGGTGGCGAGCGGCGGCGGCTGCAGCTGGTGCGCCTGCTGATGGCCGAGCCGAACGTGCTGCTGCTCGACGAGCCGACGAACGACCTGGACATCGATACCCTGCAGCAGCTGGAGGACCTGCTCGACTCGTGGCCGGGCACCATGGTTGTCGTCTCGCACGACCGGTACCTGGTGGAACGGGTCTGCGACGCGGTCTACGCGCTGTTCGGCGACGGCCGCATCACGCACCTGCCCGGTGGCATCGAGGAGTACCTGACGCGGCGCCTCGCCACGCTCGCCGAACGTCCCGTGGTGAAGAAGGAGCCCGTCGCCGACACCGGCCCGAAGCTGTCCTCCTCGGAGGTCCGCGCGCTCGGCAAGGAACTGTCGCGGCTGGAGCGCAAGCTGGACCAGTTGCACGACAAGGAGCAGAAGCTGCACGCGCAACTGCTCGAGGCGGCGACCGATCCGGCGAAGCTGATGGACCTGAACGCTCAGCTGAAGACCGTGCGGGCGGAGAAGGACGAGGTCGAGCAGCGCTGGCTGGAGACCTCCGAAGCGATCGAGTAGCCCACTCATTAAGGTGATCCCATGAGTCGGTTCGTGGACACCCTGGTCGCCACCGCGGCCGCGGGCGGTCAGCAGCGGGGCATGGTCACTGGGGAGCCGCACGAGCCGGTTCGCCGCACCTGGGCGGAGGTTCATGAGCAGGCGAAGCGCTTCGCCGGCGAACTGATCCACCGCGGGCTGGAGCGGGGCAGCGCGGTCGCCGTGCTGGCCGCCGCGCCCTCGCTGATCGCGCCGACCGTGCAGGCGGTCTGGCTGGCCGGTGGCAGCGTGACCATGCTGCACCAGCCGACCCCGCGCACCGACCTCGCCGAATGGGCCGAGGACACGCTGCGTGTGCTGCGCATGATCGGCTCGGAGCTGGTGCTGCTCGGCGAGCCGTTCGACCAGCTGGCGCCGGTGCTCACCGAGCACGGCATCGCCTTCCACGCGATCACCGAGCTGGACGCCGGGGAGCCGGTCACCGAGCCGGTGCCGGTCGGCGAGGACGACCTCGCGCTGCTGCAGCTGACCAGTGGTTCCACCGCCGAGCCGAAGGCCGTGCGGATCACCCACGGCAACCTGTACACCAACGTCAAGGCGATGGTCGAGCGCGCCGAGTTCGACTTCGGCACCGACGTGATGGTCTCGTGGCTGCCCACCTTCCACGACATGGGCATGGTCGGCTTCCTCACCGTGCCGATGACCTTCGGCGTGGAGCTGGTCAAGATCACCCCGGTCGAGTTCCTCACCGGGCCGCTGATCTGGCCGCGGCTGATCACCAAGTACGGCGGCACCACCACCGCCGCGCCGAACTTCGCCTACGCGGTGGTCGGCAAGCGGATGGCGCGGGCCGACGAGGAGTTCGACCTGTCGAAGCTGCGGATCGCGCTGAACGGCGCCGAGCCGATCGACGAGACCGCCGTGCAGACCTTTGTGGACGCCGGGGCGCGGTTCAAGATGCCGCCGGAGTGCGTGTTCCCGGCCTACGGCATGGCCGAGGCGACGCTCGCGGTGTCGTTCGCGCCGCTGTTCACCGGGCTGACGCTGGACGTGGTGGAGGCCGAAGCGCTGGAGGCGCACAACCGCGCGGTGCCGGTGCCCGAGGGCGACCCGCGCCGCGGCACCGAGGACGTGCGGTCGTTCGCCGTGCTCGGCCGCCCGCTCGACGGGCTCGAAGCGCAGATCGCCGACGACTCCGGCAAGGTGCTCGGGGAGCGCGAGGTCGGCGAAATCCGCCTGCGCGGGCCGGCTGTCACCCCCGGATACTTCACTGTGGACGGTCCTTTGGAGACGCAGGACGCCGAGGGCTGGATCGACACCGGCGACCTCGGTTACCTGGTGGACGGCCAGATCGTCATCTGCGGCCGCCGCAAGGACGTGATCATCATGGGCGGCCGGAACATCTACCCGACCGACATCGAGCGCGCGGCCACCTCGGTGGAGGGCGTGCGGCTGGGCAACGCGGTCGCGGTCCGGATCGACGCGGGCAGCAGGCGCGAGCGGTTCGCCGTGGTGCTGGAGTCCAAACTGGCCGGTGACGAGGCCGAGGAACGACGGCTGGCCAAGGAGGTCGCCGCCCGCGTGCGCGACGCGGTGGACGTGCGCCCGTTCGCCGTGGTGGTGCTGCCGGCCGGAAGCCTGCCGAAAACACCGTCGGGCAAGGTCAAGCGCGCGGCCACCGCGTCGCGGTACGCCGAGCAGATCGAGCGCGCGGGCCGCTAGCCCGCCGGCGAGTTGCGTACTCGCCGCCAGAGGGGCTTGCGGCAGTGGGTGTGCTCCAAAGCCGGCGCGATGTAGGCGTTCGTCGCGTGCGGGGTCCAGCCCTCGCGGGCGGCGAGCGTGCTTTCGACCTGGCGCAGGAAAGCGTCGACCTCCTGCTGGTCGTAGCCCCGCTTTCCGAGCGCCGGCCTGCCGAAGGACACCTCGTGCACCTGGGCGGCGGTCAGGTGGTCCTCCCCGTCGAGCGTCTTGGCGATCCGGTCGAGGAACTTGTCCACGTCGGCTTCGCTGTAGCCGCGCGTGCCGATCGGCGCGCGGTGGAACTGGATGGTCAGCGCGTCCGCCCCGGTGATGGTCATCATCGCTCCAGGTACTGGTCGGCCGGGGCCGAGCGGGCCCTGGCAGCGGTGGCCTGCGCGGCCTCCCTGGCGACGGGCACCTGGTGCGCCCGCCAGTCGGCCCCGAGGTGGGACAGCAACGCCTCCTCCGCGGCGTCGAGGAACTCGTCGACCTCGCGCTCGTCGTACCCGCGCTTGCCGATCAGCGGCTTGCCGAACACCACGTGGTGGACCTCGGCGGCGGTCAGGTCGTCCTGCCCGTCGAGGGTCGCGGCGATCCGCTGAACGAAGTCGTCCACCTCGTTCTTGGCGTAACCGCGGCGGCCGATCGGTGCGTTCCCGAAGGCGGTGCTCCGGGCGTCATCGGCGCTCAAGGACATGAGGGGTCTCCCTAGGGTTTCGGTTACGTCCCCTATCCGTCCTAGTGCGCCGGAGGCGGCACGCGGAAGCCCTGCTACTCGAACAGGGGTGAGACCCAACGCCTTTGGGTGAGCAACTGGGCACTGAGGGTGTCGATCGTCACTCTTCCCGCCGAGGCCCAGGTCACAGGCGATCAGCCGGCGTGGAAGGCGTTCTGGGCCGCCAGCAGCCCGTTGGCGATGAGCGCTTCGACAGCGTCGGCGCATCGATCGAGGTTGAGCGCGAGTTCCTTGCGCTCCACGGTGGAGAAGTCCTTGAGCACGTAGTCCGCCGGGTCCATCCGGCCGGGCGGGCGGTCGACGCCGAAGCGGACCCGGAAGTAGTCCTTGGTGCCGAGCGACTTGGTGATCGAGCGAAGGCCGTTGTGCCCGTTGTCGCCGCCGCCGAACTTGAGCTTCAGCGCGCCGTAGGGCAGGTCCAGCTCGTCGTGCACGACGACTACACCGTCCGGGCCCACCTTGAAGAAGCGCGCGGCACCGGCGACCGGACCGCCGGAGAGGTTCATGAACGACCGGGGCTTGACCAGCGCCACCCGGCGTCCGGCGAGGCGGCCTTCGAGCACCTCGCCGCCGGTCTTGTGCGCCTTGAACTTGCCGCCCATGCGCGCGGCCAGCTCGTCCAGCACCAGGAAGCCGGCGTTGTGCCGGTTGCCCGCGTACCGGGGCCCCGGATTGCCGAGGCCGGCGAGCAGGATCTGCTCGCCGGCCCCGGGCAGGTCGGTTTCCACGAGGGAATTACTCCTCGGTGGACTCGGGCTGGTCCTCGACCACCCCGGCGCCGTCGGCGTCGACCTGGCTCTCCATGGCCGCCTCGTTCGGGGCCTCGTTCACCGCGACGACCAGGTACTCGCCGTCGGTCACCAGCTCGGCGCCGGTGGGCAGCGCGACCTGGGCGGCGAGGATCTGGGTGCCGGCCTGCAGGCCCTCGACCGAGACCTCGACCTGCTCCGGGATGTGCAGCGCCTCGACCTCGACGGTCAGCGTGTCCACGTCCTGCGAGACCAGGGTGCCCGGGGCGGCGTCGCCGGTGATGACCACCGGAACGTCCACGGTGACCTTCTCGCCACGCTTGACGACGAGCAGGTCGACGTGCTCGATGTAGTTCTTCAGCGGGTGGACCACGATGGTCTTGGTCAGCGCCAGCTCGGTGGCGTTGCTGGAGCTGTCCACGTCCAGGGTGATCACGGCGTTGGTGCCGTTCTCACGCACGACGCGGGCGAACTCGATGGCCGGCAGCGACAGGTGCCGCGGGTCCGAGCCGTGACCATAGAGAACCGCGGGGATCTTGCCGGCGCGCCGCGTGCGCCGCGCGGCGCCCTTGCCGAACTCGGTGCGCGGTTCGACGGACAGACGTACCTCGGACACGGTGAAGCACTCCTTACAAATCTTCGGCGAAAAACAGGTGGTGAGGTCTGGGGACCATCTCGGCTGCGCCGGCGGCGAATCCCACGACGTGACCTGGACGCGTGGCGACTCAAGCCGCCGCGTCGATCACGTCGGACACCACCAGGTGCTCGTGGGGTCCGCCTCGCCGAGACAACCCGCACAGTGTAGAGCAAGCCGGTCCGGCGGCCTCGCGGCGGGGGAGCGGGAACCGTTATCCAACGGTGGCGTCGGATGAGTACATTTCGTCTGGCGAAACGAAAGCGAGGGCCGTCATGGGGAGGAGCCGGGTGCGGGGGTTCGCCGTGCTCGTCGCCGGGGCAGCGCTGGTGCTGGCCGGTTGCGAGGTGTCCACCATCGGCGCGGCCGGTCCCGCCGCGGCCGACCAGGCGAAGGCCGACGCGCGCACCGCCCAGCGGGACGCGGTCAAGGCCGCCGTCGACGATCTGGCCGAGCAGGAGGCCATCGCCTACCGGAGCCAGTTGCGCAACGACGCCGGTGAGCTGGTCGACCTCGCGCTGAGCGTGACCAAGAACGGCACCACCTACGGCGCGGTCGGCGTCGGCGGCCAGGTGGTGAACCTGGTCGAGGCGGACGGCAAGCCGTACCTGTCCGCGCCGCCCGCCTACTGGAAGACCCAGGGCGTGGACGACGGGCAGGCCGAGGAGTACGGCAAGCGCTGGATGTTCGTCGAGGACTCCGACCTGCCGCTGCGGGCCAGCCAGGTGCTCACCCCGCGCGAAATCCGCAACGCGCTCTACGACGCCTCGCTCGGCCTGGACCAGCTGGCCGACCCGGTCAAGACGCGGCTCGCCGACGGCACCGAGGTCTACGAGCTGTCGCTGCCGAAGGGCAAGCTGCAGATCACCGCGGTCAAGCCGCACCGGGTGGTCTCGTTCGACGCCGGGCTGATCGACGGCACCGGCAAGGCGTTCGGCGCGGGCACCGTGGTCAGCCCCGGCGGGCTCACCGGTGACGCGCTGGCCCAGTTCAAGAACGGGCTCGGCGGTGCGGTGGACGCGTTCGCGCAGGCCTTCGACTACGCCGCCGAGCTGGTGGTGCTGGTCGACGGCAACGACCTCCAGTGCGCCACCAGCGGGTCCTGCACCTCGAACATCAAGGTGCGCAACTCGATCACCGGGGCGGACGGCCGGGTCTCCGGCGTGCGCATCCTGGCCAAGGCCGACGTCAGCGCGCCGGGCCTGGGTAGCCAGACCTGCACCGCGGAGGCCACCGCGGCGCCGAACTCGGTGGTCGACGTGCCGTGCACGGTCCGGTTCAGCGTGCCGAACCGGACCGCGTCCTACCAGGTGACCTCGATGCCGTCGGCGACCGGCGAGGCGATCGCCGCGGTGGACGTCGGCGCGATCAAGCAGAAGATCGAGGCGGAGTTCGCGACGCTCGGCGGTTAACGCAGGATCTGCAGAATGGGTGCGAACGCCTCCATCACCGGTTCGAAGACGGTGAAGTAGGTGAAGCCGTAGCGGTCGCGGAGTTCACGGACGCGGTCGGCGATTTCGGTTTCGGTGCCGATGAGCAACTGCGGGGCGGCCAGCATCTCGTCCACTGTGGACTCTGCGCGCTCGGCCCACTTCGTTGCGGCGGCCGGTTTGTCGTCGGTGACCACGACGTCCTGGATGAGCATGTTCGACTCGGTGTCGGCGCCGAGGGTTCGGTAGAAGTCGACGCGCTCCTGTAGTTCGGCCGGGGTGGCCAATCGCCAGACGCCCGGTTCGGCGCCCGGTTTCGGTTTGAGCCCGGCGAAGCCGACGATCTGCGCGTGCTCGGCGGCGATCCGCAACACGCCCTTGCTGTTGCCGGCGATGAGCATCGGCGGCATCTCGACTTCGTCAGCTTCGAGGCGCCTTCGGAGATCGGCGATGGTGCCGGTGAGATGGTCGAGGCGGGTGGGGAGGTCCTGCCAGGGCAGGCCCGCGTCGTCGAACTCGGCCTTCATGTGCCCGGCGCCGAGGCCCAGCTCGAAGCGGCCGTCGCTGAGCTGCACGGTGGCGGCGACGTCGCGGGCGAGAATGGCGCGGTTGTGGAAGGGAACGCTGAGGACGAGGGTGCCGACGTTGATTCTCCTGGTCACCGCGGCTGCCGCGGCTGCTGCCGGGAAGGGAGCAGGGGTGCCGCCGCCGAGGTGGTCGGGAATGGTGATCACGTCGTAGCCGAGGTCCTCGGCCGCGCGGCACTTGGCGGCCCACGCCTGGGCGGAGCCGATGGAGCGAAGGGTGACGCCGAATCTGAACTCGCGCATGGGTTGGGACGGTAGTCCGGACTTTGGTGGTTGTGGGGCGGGTTCGCGGTCAGCGGAGGCGGGTTCGAGGGGCGCCACCCCGGTTTTTCAGTGTGACTACGGCGAAGACCCCGATGTCAAGGCGGGAAAGATGCCTTGACATCGGGGTCTTCGCCGTGTTTTGGCTGTGGACCAGGGTGAGGGAGGGGGCCGGTGGTCAGGCCTGGCCGTCGAAGAGGCTGGTTACCGAGCCGTCCTCGAAGACCTGTTGGATGGCGCGGGCCAGCAGCGGGGCGATCGAGAGCACGGTCAGGCCCGGGAAGCGCTTCTCCTCCGGGATCGGCAGCGTGTTGGTCAGGATGACCTCGCGTGCCTTGCAGTTCGACAGGCGGTCGGTGGCCGGGTCCGAGAGGATGCCGTGGGTCGAGGCGATGACCACGTCCGACGCGCCCTCGTTGAGCAGGGCCTCGGTGGCCTTCACGATCGTGCCACCGGTGTCGATCATGTCGTCGATCAGCACGCACAGCCTGCCCTCGACCTTGCCGACCACGCGGTTGGCCACCGCCTGGTTGGGCTTGTCCGGGTCGCGGGTCTTGTGGATGAAGGCGATCGGCTTGTTGCCGAGCTGCTCGGCCCACTTCTCGGCCAGTCGCACGCGACCCGAGTCCGGAGAGACCACGGTGATCTCGTGCTCGGCGTAGGTGCTGTTGATGTGGTCGGCCAGCACGCTCTGCGCGAGCAGGTGGTCCACCGGGCCGTCGAAGAAGCCCTGGATCTGCGCGGTGTGCAGGTCGACCGTCATGATCCGGTCGGCACCCGCGGTCTTGAACAGGTCCGCGATCAGCCGCGCCGAGATCGGCTCGCGGCCCTTGTGCTTCTTGTCCTGCCGCGCGTACGGGTAGAACGGCATGATCACGGTGATCCGCTTGGCGCTGGCGCGCTTGAGCGCGTCCACCATGATCAGCTGCTCCATCACCCACTCGTTGATCGGCTGCGGGTGGCTCTGCAGCACGAAGGCGTCACACCCCCGCACCGACTCCTGGAAGCGGACGAAGATCTCGCCGTTGGCGAAGTTGTGCGCCGTCTGGGGAGTGATGGTGATGTTGAGGTGCTTGGCCACCTCTTCGGCCAGTTCTGGGTGGGCGCGGCCGGAGAAGAGCATCAGGTTCTTCTTCGGTGTACCGGACTTCGGGCTCATTTCTGCGACTCCCCGTCGTTTTCCACTTCGTTTCGGGCGAGAGCCGCCTCGGCCGCCTCCGCCGCGGGAGTGCCCGGTCGCTTCCGGGCCACCCAGCCTTCGATGTTGCGCTGCGGTCCCCCGGAAACCGCCAGCGCGCCGGGCGGGACGTCCCGGCGGATCACCGCACCCGCGCCGCTGGCGGCACCGTCGCCGACGGTCACCGGAGCGACGTACATGTTGTCCGAGCCCATCCGGACGTGGGAGCCGATCGTGGTGTGGTGCTTGTTGACGCCGTCGTAGTTGACAAAAACACTGGCCGCGCCGATGTTGCTCTGCTCGCCGATGGTCGCGTCGCCGACGTAGCTCAGGTGCGGCACCTTGGTGCCCCGGCCGATGTCGGCGTTCTTGGTCTCGACGAAGGTGCCGATCTTGCCCTTGTCCCCGAGCCGGGTGCCCGGCCGCAGGTAGGCGAACGGGCCGACGCTGACGTTCTCGCCGAGCACCGAGTTCGAACCGTGCGTGCGGACCACCGTGGCCCCCGCGCCGACCTCGACGTCGGTCAGCGTGGTGTCCGGGCCGACGGTCGCGCCCTCACCGACCGAGGTGGTGCCCTTGAGCTGCACCCCCGGCTCGATGCGCACGTCGCGCGCCAGGGTCACCCCGGCGTCGAGCCAGGTGGTGGCCGGATCGACCACGGTCACCCCGGCCCGCTGCCAGCGGCGCACGATCCGGCGGTTCAGCTCGGCGCCCAGCACCGACAGCTGCACCCGGTCGTTGACGCCCTCGGTCAGCCACGGGTCGCCCGCCACCAGCGCGCCGACCGCCCTGCCGTCGCCGCGCGCGATGCCGAGCACGTCGGTCAGGTACAGCTCGCCCTGCGCGTTGTCGGTGGACAGCCGGGACAGGCCGTCGGCCAGCACGGCCGCGTCGAAGGCGTACACGCCCGAGTTGATCTCGGTGATCGCCAGCTGGGTCTCGTCGGCGTCCTTCTGCTCGACGATCGCGGTGACCGCGCCCGAGTTGTCACGCACGATCCGCCCGTAGCCGGTCGGGTCGGTGACCACCGAGGTCAGCACGGTCACCGCGTTGCCGGTGCCGGTGTGCTCGGCGAGCAGCGCGGCCAGCGTCTCGGTGTCCAGCAGCGGCACGTCGCCGTAGCTGACCACCACCGTGCCGGTGAGCCGCGGCGGCAGCGTGGCCAGCGCGCACGAGACCGCGTGGCCGGTGCCGTTCTGCGCCTCCTGCACCGCCGTGCCGACCGGGCGGCCGAGCAGCTTGGCCACCTCGTCCAGGTGCCCGGTGACCGCTTCCCGGCCGTGGCCGACGACCACGACGAGGTGCTCCGGGTCGAGCCCGGCCGCCGCGCGCACCGCGTGCTCGACGAGCGGCCGCCCGGCGATCGGGTGCAGCACCTTCGGGGTGGTCGACCGCATGCGGGTGCCCTCGCCCGCGGCGAGGATCAGGGTTGTCAAAGGCCCGGTCACAACGCTCCTAGCGCTCCTCGTGTGCGTTTCCGCCGGGGCCCGATCCTACGTGTGCTCTCGCAGTCCCCACGCCGGGTCGGTGTCGGCGGGCTCGCCCGGCCAGTCCGCGGCGGACTCGCCGGCTTCCAGATAGGCCGAGGCGACCTGGTTGCCGCCGCGGCGTTTCGCCTGGTACATGGCGGCATCCGCACGCGAGAGCACCTGCTCGGCGCGCTCCTGCGCGCGGATCGAAACCAGGCCGACCGAGAGGGTTACCCCATGCGAGAGGTGGTGCGGCAGGGACGCGACCGCCGTCACAGCGCGGCTGAGCGCCTGCGTCGCCGCGGACACCGGGGCACCGGGCAGCAGCACGATGAACTCGTCCCCGCCGTAGCGCGCGACGATGTCGTCCCCGCGCAGGGCGTCCCGCAGCGTGCTGGCGACCACGCGCAGCACGTCGTCACCCTCCGCGTGCGAATGCCGGTCGTTGACGCCCTTGAACCCGTCGAGGTCGACCAGCGCGACGGCGAGCGGGTGTGATGTTGCCGACGAAGCCAGCGCCCGCAGCCGCTCGTCGAGCGCGCGGCGGTTGGGCAGGCCGGTGAGCGGGTCCTGGAGGGCCTGCTGGGTCATCTCGCCGTGCTCGGCGGTCAGCCGCTCGTGCTCGCGGCGCGCGGTGAGCGTGGCGATCTGCGACTCGCGCAGCGTCCACAGCTCGGCCTCCAGCGAGCCCGCGTAGTTCAGCAGCAGCGTGGGGGCCGACGCCGGGCTGTCCGACTCCTTGGCCAGGTCCTCGTTCTGGTGCGTCTCCAGCTTCGCCAGCTCACGCACCAGGTTCAGCCGCATCGACGGCTGGGAGGTGTCCTCGGCGGCGTTCGCGCGGGCCGCGTTGAGCACCTCCAGCGCCTCGTCGCGGCGGCCGATGTGGTCGAGGCACCTGGCCAGCGCGATGGTCACGATGACCTGCTCGTGCGGGTAGCCGGGCTCGGTGAGCAGGCCGCGCAGGCGGTCGAGGTGGGCGGCGTCGGGCGCGGACAGGGCCAGCGCCGCGGCCAGCACGCCGACCTGGTCGATCGCCGGGACCCCGCTCTTGCGCGGGAACAGCGACTCGGCGAACGGCGCCTCGGCGGCCACCGCCATCGACGCCGCGGTGCGGAACTTCTCCACCGCCTCGTCGTAGCGGCCGACGCGTTCGAGCCGCAGGCCCCAGCCGAGCATCATCTTCACCCGGTTGATCAGCTGCAGGGTGATCTCGTGCGGACCGGCGCTGTCGCGGATGGCCTGGTGCGCGCGGGAGATGACCTCCTCGGCGGCCTCGTAGACGCCCAGCTGGTTGAGCACCAGCCAGCAGTCGATCAGCGCGCTGGCCAGCAGCTTGTCCCAGGCGCGGCGGCCGAGCTGCACGTCGGGGGTGGCGGAGTCGTCGAGAATGGCCAGTGCCCTGGCGATCTCGGTGAGCGCCGCGTCCTCCTGCTCGGCCAGCACCAGGCGCCGCCCGCGCAGGGCGTGCGCGTCGGCTCGAAGCAGGGCGAGGCCGTGCCTGCGGGTGTGCGCCAGCATCTCGTCGAGCGTGGGCTCGGCATCGGCGGCCATGCCCTTGGTGACCAGCCTGGCCAGGCAGACCGACCGGAGCAGCTGGGCGACCAGTATCGGCTCGCCGCGGCGCTGGGTCTCCTCCAGCAGCTCGTCGAGGGTCTCGATGATGCCGACCTGCTCGGCGTAATCGCTGCGCTGCACGGTGGCGATGAGTTCGCGGGCACGGCCGACCAGCCAGGCGTCCGACATCTCGATCAGCGCCGGGCGCCGGGCCTGCTGCTTGGGCTCACTCACGTCGTCGTGCAGTGGATTCAACCCCCTCGGCTGTCTCCGATCGGGCGCGCGTGCTCCGCCGCCAGGATTCGAACCTGAACTGTCAGAACCAAAATCTGAAGTGCTGCCAATTACACTACGGCGGATCGTGCCTGGTCAGGATAGACAGCCCGGCCGGGGGCGGGCCACACGGGTTGGCCTCGCGCGCGATCATGCCTGGTGGGCACTGTCACACGCCTTTGGGCTCTCCCCAGTGAGCGCAACTTCCGGTACCGTAACTTACGGCAACGTAGGTAAGGACACCCTTGGTGATGAGGGGTCCACCGTAGGAAGAAGTGACGTGTATGACGGCCACCCTTGACCGTTCCCCCTCCGGCGATTCACCAGCGGCGAAAGGTCCCAAGCCGGTCCTCAGCGGCCAGCGGTCCTTTCCCATCCAGTTCTCGGTCTACCTCGGGGTGATCCTGCCCCTGCTGGCGCTGCTGGTCGCGGTTCCCTTCGCCTGGGGGTGGGGGCTGAGCTGGGTGGACGTCGGGCTCTTTGTGCTCTTCTACTGCATCAGCGGGCTGGGGATCACCGTCTCCTACCACCGCTACTTCACGCACGGCTCGTTCAAGGCGAAGCCGTGGCTGCGGGTGGTGCTGGCCATCGCCGGCAGCATGGCGCTGCAGGGCCCGGTGATCACCTGGGTCGCCGACCACCGCCGCCACCACGCCTTCTCCGACCGCGACGGCGACCCGCACTCGCCGTGGGCCTTCGGCACCACCCCGCTGGCGGTGGCCAAGGGCTTCTGGCACGCGCACATGGGCTGGTTGTTCGAGCGCGACCAGACCAACGCCGAGCGCTTCGCCCCGGACCTGGTCAACGACCCGGCCATCGCGCGGGTGAACCGCCAGTTCGGCCTGTGGACGCTGGTCAGCCTGGCCGGTCCCGGTCTGCTCGGCGGGCTGATCACCTGGTCGTTCTGGGGCGCGGTGACCGCGTTCTTCTGGGCCGGGCTGGTCCGGGTCTGCGTGCTGCACCACGTGACCTGGTCGGTCAACTCGATCTGCCACATGATCGGCGAGCGCCCGTTCACCGCGCGCGACCGGTCGGCGAACTTCTGGCCGCTGGCCATCTTCAGCTTCGGCGAGTCGTGGCACAACCTGCACCACGCCGACCCGACCTCGGCGCGGCACGGGGTGCAGCGCGGGCAGATCGACATCTCCGCGCGGCTGATCTGGATCTTCGAGAAGTTCGGCTGGGCGCACAGCGTGCGCTGGCCGACCCCGCAGCGTCTGGCCCGGCTTTCGACGGAGAGCAAATAACGATCGCGCCCGGACGGTAGGCTTCCCAGGTGGCGGCCAAACGTCGGGGGAAACGTGAGGGGATCACCGGGGCGCGTCCCAGCGCCCCGGTGACCCGTGTCCGGATGACCGGAGCCGAACGCCGCCAGCAGCTGCTGGACGTGGCGCGGGCCCTGTTCGCCGAAAAGGGATTCGACGGCGCGTCGATCGAGGAGATCGCGCATCGCGCCAACGTCTCGAAACCCGTGGTGTACGAGCACTTCGGTGGTAAAGAAGGCATCTACGCGGTGGTGGTGGACCGCGAGACCCAGCAACTGCTGGACCGCATGGTGTCCACTTTGCACGGTGGGCACCCGAGGGTGATGCTGGAGCAGGCGGCGATCGCGCTGCTGTCCTACGTCGAGGAATCCCACGACGGGTTCCGCATCCTGGTCCGTGATTCCCCGGTGGCCAGTTCCACCGGGACCTTCTCCACCCTGCTCAACGACATCGCCAGCCAGGTCGAGCACATCCTCGGCCAGCAGTTCACCGCGCGTGGTTACGACGACAAGCTCGCCGCGCTGTACGCGCAGTCGCTGGTGGGCATGGTCGCGCTGACCGGGCAGTGGTGGCTCGACGCGCGCAAGCCGAAGCGCGACGAGGTGGCCGCGCACCTGGTCAACCTCGCCTGGAACGGCCTGTCGCACCTGGAGCACAAGCCGAAACTACGGCTGAGCACCTAGCAGTTCCGCCGCGGTGACGACCCGGCCCAGTTGCGGGAAGATCTTCGACACCGCCACCTCGTGGCTTCCGGCGTCGATCGAGGTCATCGCGTCGGAAACGGCGACCACTTCGTAGCCGAGGTCGAGTGCCGCGCGCAGACTCGATTCCACGCCGAAATTCGTGGCGATTCCGGCGAATACGACAGTTTTCGCATTCGCCGCGCGCAGTTCTTCGTCGAGGCCGGTTTGGTGGAAGGCGCCGACGGTCCGCTTGGTGATCAACTTTTCGCGCTCGTCCAGGGTGAAGACCAGTTCGGCGCCCTCGCCGTCCGGGTAGTCGTGCTGGACCACGAAAACCCGGGCGCCGGCGGCGTGGAAGGCCGCGCGCAGTTCGAGCGCGACGGCGGCCACGCGCTCGCCGGAGTACGGCTCCCACGGCAGCATGCCGAGCGTGCGCGCCTGCAGATCGACGAGTACCAGTGCGGTGGTGGCCGGGGAAAAGATCATGGGCGCAGGGTAGGGGTGATCGGGTATCGTCGGTCTCCCGCCGCCGTTGAAAGCGCTTACAGCGCCCACTTCACGAGTAAGGGGAACCGATGGTGCAGAGCAGGGAAGTCGTCGTCACCGGTGGTGGCACCGGCATCGGGTACGCCGTGGCCGCGAAGTTCGCCGCGGCGGGGGAGAGCGTGACGATCACCGGGCGCCGCGAGAAGGTGCTCGCCGAGTCGGCGGCGTTGCTCGGCGCGAAGTACGTGGCCTTCGACGCCGCGGATCCGGCCGCGGTCGAGGGAGCGCTGGCGGAGCTGCCGGAACGCGTCGACGTGCTGGTGAACAACGCCGGCGGCAACACCGACCGGATCCGGGAGAAGGCCACCGACCTGGCCGGGGTGGCGGACGCCTGGCGGGCGAACTACGAGGCGAACGTGCTGACCACCGTGCTGGTGACCACCGCGTTGCAGCCGCGGCTGGCCGAGCGGGCGCGGGTGGTGACCATCGGCTCGATCGCGGCGAAGGCCGGTTCCGGTTCCTACGGCGCGGCGAAGGCGGCGCTGGAGTCGTGGAACGTCCAGCTGGCCAAGCAACTGGGCACCTCGGGCGCGACGGCGAACATCGTCGCGCCGGGCGTGGTGCTGGACACCGAGTTCTTCCAGGGCACGCTGGACGAGAAGTGGCTGAAGAGCCGGACCTCGGCGGCGATCAACCAGCGCGCGGGTCAGCCGGACGAGATCGCCGACGCGATCTTCTTCCTGGCGGGCACCGGCGCCGGGCACATCACCGGCCAGGTCCTCCACGTCAACGGCGGCGCCCACCTGGGCTCCTGAATGCCGTGAAGGTGGCTTTCCCGGCGCTCGGAACCGGCCGGGAACGCCACCTTCACGGCATCGCTCAGGCCAGCGTCACCCGCAGCAGCTTGTCGTCGGTGCCGGTCGAAGTGGTGACGTAGAGGGCACCGTCCGGGCCGGTGCGCACCCCGCGCAGCCTGCCGAACTCCGCGTTGAACTCCGGCGGCAGGTACACGTCGGTCACCGCGCCCGGAGCGTCCATGGTGAACACCAGCAGCTTCTGCCCGCGCAGTGCCGCCAGCACCATCCGCCCGTCCAGGTCGCCCCACTGCGGTCCGGTCAGGAAGGTCGCGCCGGACGGCGCCTCGGTGGTCTTGCCCGAGGTCCACGCCTGCGGCACGGCGTCGGGGAACCGCTCCAGGTCGGTCATCGGCACGCTTTCGTCGTACTCGTCGACCGTGCCGCCCTGCGACGGGTCCCACCCGTAGTTGCCGCCCGCCTTGACCAGGCTCAGCTCGTCGAAGTTCGTCGGCCCGTGCTCGGAGACAAAAACCTGCCCGGTGCCGGTGCGCACGGCCACGCCCTGCACGTTCCGGTGGCCGTAGGTGTAGACGCGCCGCTCGTTCGCGTTGGCCGAGGAGGCGAACGGGTTGTCCGGCAGGCCTTCCCCGGTGTTCAGGTCGATCCGCAGCACCTTGCCGCCGAGATTGGTCCGGTCCTGCGGCACGTCCGGGTCGTCGGCCGCGTCGCCGGTGCCGACCAGCAGCGCGCCGTCCTCGGCCAGCGTCGGGCGGCAACCGCTGTGCCTGCCGTTCGGGTTCACCGGCATGCCGGTGAGCAGGGTCTGCACGCGCTGCGCGGAAGTTCCGTCGGCGGACAGCGTCCAGGTGATCAGCCGGACGTCGGTCGGGGTCTCGCCCTGCTTGTAGTTCTGGCAGGTGGTGAACTTGCGCGACTGTGCGAAGTCGGGGTGGACGACCAGGCCGAGCAGGCCGCTCTCGTGCTCCACGAACAGATCGGCGAAGTCGGCCTTGACCTCGGTCGCGGTCGCGCCCGGCTGGAGCCCGGAGACCAGCGCGATCTTGCCCGGCCGCTGGGTGATCAGTGCCTTGCCGTCGGGCAGGAAGCCGATGTCCCAGCCGTGCGTGAGCCCACCGGTGACCTCCTCGACCTTCAGCGCCTTGCTGCCGGGTTTGCCCGCGGGCGCGGCATTGGACGGCGGCGGTGCCGGCGTGGCTGCCTCGGGCGCGGGCGGCGCGTCCGTGCAGGCCGAGGTGAGGGCGACCAAGGCGCCGATCATCGCGATTCCGACTTTTCGTGCGGGCATGAACCACAGCATGCACCGTGGTGACCGGCCGCGAAAGTGTCGTCCGGTCCACGTAGGCTGGTCGGGACGCACCAGGTGAGGGGAAGTTTCCGGTGAGCGACGCCGTTTTGTCCGGTCTCGTCGAGTCCACCCTGTCCGGCTCCGCGCTGCGCCCCGTGCTGGAGCGCGCCGGTGCCCCGTTGCTCGAACTCCAGGGGCCGACGGCGGCCAGGCAGCTGGTCGCGGCCGTGCTCGCCGCGCCGGGCGGGGCCGGGCGGCCGGTGCTCGCGGTCACCGCCACCGGCCGCGAGGCCGACGAGCTGACCTCCGCGCTCTCGGCGATGCTCGGCCGGGACGCGGTCGCCGACTTCCCCTCGTGGGAGACGCTGCCGCACGAGCGGCTCTCGCCGCGCGCGGACACCGTCGGCCGCCGCCTCGAGGTGCTGCACCGGCTCAACGGCTCTGATCAGGGCGGTCTGCGCGTGGTGGTGGCCACGGTCCGCAGCCTGATCCAGCCGATGGCGCCCGGCCTCGGCACGCTGGCCCCGGTCGAGCTGGTCGTCGGTGAGGAGCAGGAGTTCGAGGGCGTGCTCGAGCGCCTGGTCGAGCTGGCCTACACCCGGGTCGACATGGTGGAGAAGCGCGGGGAGTTCGCCGTGCGCGGCGGCATTCTCGACGTGTTCCCGCCGACCGCCGAGCATCCGCACCGCGTCGAGTTCTGGGGCGACGAGGTCAGCGAGATCCGCGCGTTCGCGGTGTCGGACCAGCGGTCGCTGCCCGGTGAGATCGCCGCCGTGGTCGCGCCGCCGTGCCGCGAGCTGCTGCTCACCCCGGAGGTCAAGGCCCGCGCCGCCGAGCTGGCCCAGACCCACGCCGCGGACGCCCAGCTGGCCGAGATGCTCACCAAGCTCGCCGACGGAATCCCTTGCGAGGGAATGGAAGCGCTCATCCCGGTGCTGTGCGCCGGCGAGCTGGAGCTGCTCACCGACGCGATGCCCGCCGGTACGCACGTGCTGCTCGCCGACCCGGAGAAGATCCGCGCGCGGGCACACGACCTGGTCCGCACCGGGCAGGAGTTCCTCGAAGCGTCGTGGACCACGGCGGCCGTCGGCGGTTCGGCGCCGATCGATCTCGGCGCCTCGGCCTACCGCGACCTGACCGAGGTGGCCGCGCACGCGCAGGACACCAAGCGCCCGTGGTGGACGCTGTCGCAGCTGACCACCGAGGGCGAGGACGTGGTGCACGTCGCGGCCGAGGCCGCGCCCGCCTACCGCGGTGAGTTCGAGCGCGCGATCACCGATCTGCGCGCGCACACCGCGAGCGGTGGCGCGGCGGTGGTCGTGGTCGCCGGGCACGGCACGGCCAGCCGCGTGACCGAGCAGCTCGGCGCCGCCGAAGTGCCCGCGCGCCAGGTGGACCGGCTGGAGAAGGCACCGGAGACCGGCTTCGTGACGATCACCTGCGGTGGTCTCGCCGACGGGTTCGTGCTGCCGGAGCAGGCGCTGGTGGTGCTCAGCGAGGCGGACCTGACCGGGCGGGGCGCCGGCGCCGGAACGTCCACAAGGGACCTCAACACCAAGATGCCGTCGCGGCGCCGCAACGCGGTCGACCCGATCGCGCTCAAGGCCGGCGACTACGTGGTCCACGACCAGCACGGCATCGGCCGGTTCGTGGAGATGGTGCAGCGCACCGTCGCCGGGGCCACCCGCGAGTACCTGCTGCTGGAGTACGCCTCGTCCAAGCGCGGCCACCCCGGCGACCGGTTGTTCGTGCCGACCGACCAGCTCGACGAGGTCTCCCGCTACGTCGGCGGTGAGCTGCCAACGCTGAACAAGCTCGGCGGCTCCGACTGGAAGAACACCAAGGCCAAGGCACGCAAGGCGGTCAAGGAGATCGCCGCCGAGCTGGTGCAGCTCTACGCCGCCCGCCAGGCCGCGCCCGGCCACGCCTTCGGCCCGGACACGCCGTGGCAGGCCGAGCTGGAGGACGCCTTCCCGTTCACCGAGACCAACGACCAGCTCGCCGCGATCGACGAGGTCAAGACCGACATGGAACGCGGCGTCCCGATGGACCGGGTGATCTGCGGTGACGTCGGTTACGGCAAGACCGAGATCGCCGTGCGCGCGGCGTTCAAGGCGGTGCAGGACGGCAAGCAGGTGGCCGTGCTGGTGCCGACCACACTGCTCGCGCAGCAGCACCTGAGCACCTTCGCCGAGCGCATGCAGTCGTTCCCGGTGACCATCAAGGGCCTGTCGCGGTTCACCTCGAAGACCGAGTCGGACCTGGTGCTCGAAGGCCTCGCCGCCGGTGAGGTGGACATCGTCATCGGCACGCACCGCCTGCTGCAGACCGGCATCCGCTACAAGGACCTCGGCCTGGTGATCGTGGACGAGGAGCAGCGGTTCGGCGTCGAGCACAAGGAGCACATCAAGGCGCTGCGCACGCACGTCGACGTGCTGACCATGTCGGCCACCCCGATCCCGCGCACGCTGGAGATGTCGCTGGCCGGCATTCGCGAGATGTCCACCATTCTCACCCCGCCCGAGGACAGGCACCCGATCCTGACCTACGTCGGCGGTTACGACGACAAGCAGGTCGGCGCCGCCATCCGCCGCGAGCTGCTCCGCGACGGCCAGGTCTTCTACGTGCACAACCGGGTGTCGACGATCGAGAAGGCCGCCAAGCGGATCCGCGAGCTGGTGCCCGACGCCAGGGTCGCGGTCGCGCACGGGCAGATGAACGAGGACAAGCTCGAGCACCTCATCGAGGGTTTCTGGGCGCGTGAGTTCGACGTGCTGGTGTGCACGACGATCGTGGAGACCGGGCTGGACATCTCCAACGCGAACACGCTGATCGTCGAGCGCGGCGACCTGCTCGGCCTGGCCCAGCTGCACCAGCTGCGCGGGCGCGTCGGGCGCGGGCGCGAGCGCGGGTACGCGTACTTCCTGTACCCGGCGGAGGCGCCGCTCACCGAGACCGCGCACGACAGGCTGGCCACCATCGCGCAGAACACCGAACTCGGCGCGGGCATGGCGGTCGCGATGAAGGACCTGGAGATCCGCGGCGCCGGCAACATCCTGGGCGCCGAGCAGTCCGGGCACATCGCGGGCGTCGGCTTCGACCTGTACGTGCGGCTGGTCGGCGAGGCGGTGGACGTGTTCCGCCGCAGCGCGGGCGCGGAGCCGCTGGAGGACGAGGCACCCGCCGAGGTGCGGGTGGACCTGCCGGTGGACGCGCACATCCCGCACGACTACGTGCCCGGCGAGCGGCTGCGCCTGGAGGCGTACCGCAAGATCGCCGCCGCCACCGACGCCGCCGCGCTGGACGCGGTGCGCGAGGAACTGGTCGACCGGTACGGGCAGCCGCCCGCGTCGGTGGGTCGTCTGCTGGCCGTGGCGCGGTTCCGGCACGCGTGCCGGGCGGCCGGCGTGACCGAGGTGTCCACCCAGGGCAACAGCATCCGATTCGCCCCGCTGCCGCTGGCGGATTCGCAACTGGTGCGGTTGAAGCGCTTGTACCCCAAGGCGATGTACAAGGCGGTGACGCACACGGTGTCGGTGCCGAAGCCGACCGAGGGCCCGGCGGGCGGGCGGATGGGCGCGCCGCAGCTGCGTGACGAACCGCTGCTGGACTGGTGCACAAAACTGCTGGAGTCGCTGGCGAAGGCACCGGCCGCGGTCGGTTGACGAACCGGTCGTTCCCCAGTGGTGAACTGATGTGAGAGGGTAGGCCCTGTGATGCGGATCATGGGTCGCCCGCGGGCGCTGTTTGCCGTACTGACCACCGGAGTTCTGCTGGCCGGCTGCGGTGCCGGGCCGAGCCAGGTGGACTCGGCCGCGATCGTCGGGGACCGGTCCGTGCCGCTGGAGGCGGTGCAGCAGGAGATCGGCTGGCTGCTGGACAACTCGCCGGACGCCCAGCAGGCGCAGCAGCAGCGCAAGCTCGACCTGAACGCCCGGATGGTGGTCGACGGCCGCATCCTGCACGAGCTGATCAGCACCGCCGCGCAGCGCGAAGGCCTGCGCGCGGATCCGGTGCAGGTCAACGAACTCATCGAGCGCAGCGGCGGGGCAGCGGCCATCGCGCCGCGGGTGAACACCTCGGCCGAGAGGGTGCCCGAGTTCGTCTCCGACTTCCTGCTGACCCAGCAGCTGGGCGCGAAGTACGCGGCGTCGCTGTCGGTCGACGTGATCGGCACGGTGATCACCGAGGAGTCGCCGGGCTCGACCGCGAAGGACCAGGCGCTGGCGCTGGCCAAGAAGATCGCCGAGCAGCCGGAGCGGGCCGGTGAGGTGATCAGCGAGTCGAACTACCGGGTGCTGGACCAGCCGCTGAGCGTGGCGCAGACCCAGGGCGAGCAGAGCGGTGCCGAGGCGCTGCCGGGCAGCGCGTTGTTCGGCGCGAAGCCGGGCACGGTGGTCGCGGTGCAGCCGAGCCAGCAGCAGGCGGGCTGGCTGGTGGCGCTGGTCAAGGGCCGCAACACCGCGGCACAGGGACCGCAGACCCCGATCGCGCCGGATTCGGAAGCGGTCTACCAGCTCGGCAAGCGGCTGCTGCAGCCGATCGCGGAGGAGTTCGGGGTGCGGGTGAACCCGCGCTACGGCGTGTGGGACATCGCGAGCATGTCGGTGCTGCCGAACGCCGACGAGGCGACGGGCTACCAGTTCCCGGCGAAGGCCGTGCAACCATTGCGCCCATGAGTCCTTCGCGCGCGACGGTCGTACTGGCACCCGCGGCACTGCCCGCTGTCCTGCCCGCCGCCGCGTGGCCCGCGCTGCGGGCGGCCGACGTGGTCTACGCGGCCGGTGACCTGCCCGAGGTGACTCGGGTCGCGCTGGACGCGAAAGCCGCTCCGGCGCCGGAAGAACTGCTGCGCGCGACCGGTTCCGTGGTGCTGGTCGCGGCGGACCGCGGTGAGCCGGGCGCGGCGGCGCTGTTGAGTGCCGGGGCGTCGATGGTCTCGGTGCCGGTGCCCGCGGTGGTCGACGCGGTGGCCGTGATGGACAAGCTGCGTTCGCCGGGCGGATGCCCGTGGGACGCCGCGCAGACGCACGACTCGCTGCGGCAGTACTTGGTCGAGGAGACCTACGAACTGCTGGAGGCCATCGAGGACGGCGACCGGGCGGCGCTGCGCGAGGAACTCGGCGACGTGCTGCTGCAGGTGCTGTTCCACGCGCGTGTGGCGGCGGAGGCATCGGAGGACCCGTTCGACATCGAGGACGTCGCGGGGGAGCTGGTGGCCAAACTGGTCGGACGGCACCCGCACGTGTTCGCCGGGGACGAGGTGATCCACACCGCCGAGCACCAGCAGGTCCGCTGGGAAGAGCTGAAGCAGACCGAGAAGCGCCGGGAGTCCATTGTGGACGGCGTGGCGCTGGGGCAGCCGGCGGTGGCGCTGGCGGGGAAGCTGGGGCAGCGGACCGGGCGGGCCGGGTTGCCGTACGACCTGTTCCCCGGTGGGGATGGTGAAGCCGAGAGGTTGTTCCGCCTGGCTGCCGGGGCGCGGCGAGGTGGGATGGATCCCGAGGGGGAGTTGCGGGCGGTAGCGAAGCGGTTCGCGGCGGATGTGCGGGCCGCTGAGGTGGCGGCGAAGGCGGCGGGAATTGATCCGTTGACTTTGGAGGCGGAGGGGTGGCGTCGGTTCTGGCCTCAGCCTCGGTGAGGCCGGGTCTCCACCCCGATTTTTAGTGTGACTACGGCGAAGACCCCGTTGTCAAGGCGGGAAAGATGCCTTGACATCGGGGTCTTCGCCGTGTTTTGGGCTGTGGATCGGGATGGGGAGGGCTGGGTGGGGAGGTGGTCGGGTTTGGTGGCCGGGCGTCGGTTTGGTGGTGGGGGGCGTCGGTTGGTGGTGGCCGGGCGTCGGATTGGTGGTGGGCGGCCGGGGGTGGCTCCCGTTGCCGGATTGCGTGATGGGGGTGGCGGCATGGGCGCCTCTGGGTATGTCACCCTGGCGGCCTAGGACTACTCGCAGCATTACCGGGCAGGTGTGGGGCCGGGGCACGTAACCTGAACGGGTGGTCGAACCCTCGTCGCCTGTTGAGGCGCTGCCTCGTCCGCCGCGGCCGCGCCGGGCCGGGGTGCTCACCCGGCTTGCGCTGGTGGCGACGCTGCTCGTGGCCGGGCTCGTGCTCATCCTCACCATCGGCGTGACCCGCAACGACCAGGGCGGGCCCGAGAAAGCACCGCCACTGCCCGTGCCCGACCAGCGTCCCCAGCCGGGGGTGGCCGTGCCCAAAGCCGCGCTTCCGGCACCCGAGGACCGCCTCAACGCCTCCGACCAGGCCGAGTTGGACGCCTGGGCGCAGCGCGTGGCCCGCGCGACCTCGGTGCCCGAGCGCGTGCTCGTCGGGTACGGCAAGGCCGAGATGTGGATGCGTTCGCAGCAACCGAACTGCCACATCTCCTGGGCCATGCTGGCCGGCATCGGTCGCGTCGAGTCGCAGCACGCCGGGTTCGGGGGCGCCGAGGTGGGCGCCGACGGCCGCTTGACCAAGCCGATCATCGGCATCCCGCTCAACGGCTCGCCCGGGGTCAAGGCCATTCCCGACACCGACGGCGGCAAGCTCGACGGCGACACCCAGTGGGACCGCGCGGTCGGCCCCATGCAGTTCCTGCCCGCGACCTGGCAGCGCCACGCCGCCCGCGCGGCAGGTGACGGCGGCACCCCCGACCCCCAGAACATCGACGACGCCGCGCTGACCGCCGCCCGTTATCTCTGCTCGTCCGGCGGTGACCTGAGCAAACCGGACGGCTGGTGGAAAGCCGTGCTCACCTACAACGAGTCGGTCTCCTACGGCCAGGACGTCTTCAGCGGCGCCGACGCCTACGCCACCGCCATTCCGGCACCGTAAACTCCCGATCATGGGGCCCGAATTCCTGTTCGACGAACAAGCACCCGCCTACGACGCCAACGGTTTCCACGACCTCGTCGCCACCGAACTGGTCGCGGGCATCGAACCACCGGCCGAGACCGTGCTCGACGTTTTCGACGCTGCCACCGGCACCGGCGCCGCCGCGTTCGCCGCGTTGCGGCTGCTCGATCCGGCTCACGTCACCGCGGTCGACCTCTCCGGCGGCATGATCGAGCGTGCGCGGCAGCGCGCCGTCGAACTGGATCCGGACGGCAGGATCGACTGGCGGCAGTGCGAAGCGGTTCCGGCGCCGGTGTCCGAAGTGGACCTGGTGCTCTGCGCCTCCTCGCTGCACTTCCTCGGTTTGGCGGCACTGAAGGACTGGCTGCGGGTGCTGAGGCCCGGCGGCCGGGTCGCCTTCACGCTGCCGTACGCCGGGACCTTCAACCCGTCCGGGCCGATCGCCGAGCACGTGGCCGCCGACCTGCCCATTCCGTCCGATGTGGACGAAGCGGCCGCGGTCGCGGCCGGCTTCGCCGAGGTGCGGGCGCGGCGGTGGGAGGCCGACGACCGCGTGGTCTTCCTGGTCTACGGGCGCAGGCCCTGACGCCGCAGGCGGAGCAGGTTGTCCAGGCCGGTGCCCGCCTTGCTCTCCGGCCGGGACACCACCTCGTCCTTCTCGACCGTCCAGTCCGGCCCGAGCGCGAGGTCCGCCAGCACCTCGGCGGTGGTCGGCAGCGGCCCGTGCTCGGGGTGCACCCCGGCGTGCCCGATGATCAGCAGCAGGCCGCCCGGGGCCACCGCGCTCTTCGCCGCCTGGCCAAGGATGTGGTTGCGCTCCTCGTCCCCGGCCACCGGTGAGTGCAGGAACGACGCCGAGACCAGGTCGTACTCACCGTCCGGAAAGGACAGTGACAGATCGTGCTGCTGCCACGACACGCGGTCGGTGACCCCGGCTTCGGCGGCGTGCGCGGCGGCCCGCTTCAACGCGGTGGCCGACGCGTCGATCCCGGTCACCCGCCAGCCCAGCGATGCCAGCCAGATCACGTCGGCGCCCTCACCGCAGCCGAGGTCCAGCGCGGTGGACGGCGGCAGGTCGGCCGCCTCCCGCACCAGCAGCGCGTTCGGCTTGCCCGACCACACCTCGCGCTCGGCGTAGAACCCTTCCCAGAACTCGATCGCCTGGCTCATTCACCCGCTCCGATCAGGTCGGCGTGCATCGCGATGGCGGCCCGCGCGCCGTCACCGGCGGCGGTGATCACCTGCGCTCGCAGGTCGACCACGTTGCCAGCCGCCCACACCCAGCTCACGCTGGTCCGGCCGGTCCGGTCCACCTGGACCACCCCGTCCTCGCCGTGGGCGCAGCCGAGTCCGGTCAGGATCCGGTCCTTCGGCACGAACTTCGGGGCGACGAAGAGCGCGTCCCGCTCGACCACCGTGCCGTCGGTCAACTCCACCCCGCGCAGCCGGTGCTCGGCGGTGACCAGCCGGGAAACCGGGCCGGAAACCACCTTCACCCCGCGGGCGCTCAACCGGGCCAGCGCGTCGGCGTCCGGCGGGCTCTGGTGCCCGAAGAACACCACGTCGTCGCTCCACTCGCGCAGCAGTTCGGCCTGGTGCACCGAGTTCGGCGAGCTGCCGAGCACGCCGATCCGCTGGTCGCGGACCTCCCAGCCGTGGCAGTACGGGCAGTGGTGCACGTCGATCGCCCACAGCTCGGACACACCGGGCAGCTCCGGCAGTTCGTCGGTCAGCCCGGTGGTCACCAGCAGCCGCTTGGCGGCCAGCTGCCGCCCGTCGGCCAGTTCGACGGCCCGGTCGTGCCGCACCCGCCGCACCACGCCGTCGATCACCTCGCCGCCGTAACCCTCCACTTCGGACCGTCCGATGGCGAGCAGCTCGCCGGGCGGCGTGCCGTCCCTGGACACGAAACCGTGCACCCCCTCGGCCGGGGCGTTGCGGGGATTGCCCCCGTCGACCACGGCCACCCGCCTTCGCGCTCTGGCCAGTACCTGGGCCGCGTTCAATCCGGCCGGCCCACCGCCGATGATCACCACGTCGTATTCGCTCATGTCCCCGAGCATCCGCAGCCATCGAGAATCTGGCAAAGATGTTTGCCGTTCTGGCAAAATCGGGCCATGTCCGAGATCGAGCAGGTACTCAGCGGAGTCGGCCCGCGACTGAAGGCACTGCGCCGGGAGCGGCGGATGACGCTCGGCGCCCTCGCCGAGGCGACCGGGATCGGGCAGAGCACGCTGTCGCGGCTGGAGTCGGGGCAGCGCCGGGCCACCCTGGAACTGCTGCTGCCGCTGGCCCGCGCGTACCAGGTCCCGCTGGACGACCTGGTCGGCGCGCCCGCGGTGGGTGATCCGCGGGTGCGCATCGAGGCGAAGCAGGCCAACGGCATGACCACGATGGCGCTGAGCAAGCGCCCCGGCCAGCCGCAGGCGTACAAGCTGATCGTGCCGCCGCGGTACGAGCCGGAGCCGCAGGTCCACGAGGGGTACGAGTGGATGTACGTGCTGGACGGCCGGTTGCGCCTGATCCTCGGCGATCGCGACATGGTGCTCGGGCCGGGGGAGGCCGCCGAGTTCGACACGCGGGTGCCGCACTGGTTCGGCGCGGCCGACGACTACCCCGTCGAGTTGCTCTCACTGTTCGGCAAGCAGGGCGAACGAGCGCACCTGCGCGCGAAAGCCGCTCCGCGCTAGGCGTTGTCCTCGCGCAGGGCCAGGCGCGCGGTCAGTTCGGACACGCCGTCCTGGTAGTCGGCCACCGGATACATCGCGTTCGCCATGCGCATCTGGCCGAGGGCCTCGGAGAGCCTGCCCAGCCGCTGCAGCGTGCGCCCGAGCACGAACCGCGCGTAGTGATCGGTGGGATCCAGCTCGACCACCCTGGTCAGCGCGGCCTCGGCGTGGCGCAGCTGGGCGGAGAGGAAGTAGGCGCGCCCGGCGAGCAACTGCACGCTCGGCTTGTCCGGTTCGGCCGCGAGCACCGGCTCGAGCAGCTTCAGCGCTTCGAGCGGACGGCGCGCCCCGACCAGGTGCTCCGCCTCGCGGAACGCCGCGAACCGGTCCTCCGCCGGATCCTGTTCATGCGCAACCATGGTCCGTTCGACGGTACCCGCGCACCGGCACCCGCGCGACGGCCGAGCTGGTGATCAACCTGGCATCGGGGAGGGGGCGTGCCGCGCGCCGGGCTTTCCCATGGTGGACTAACCGGTCATGAGCGATGGGCATGTACACGGGCCGCGGTACCTCGGGCTGGCCCCGTACCTCTACTACACCGACGCCACCGAGGCGCTGGACTGGCTGGTCAGGGTGTTCGGCTTCACCGAGAAGGTGCGGTTCGTCGACGCCTCCGGCGTGGTCTTCCAGGCGACGCTCCAGGCGGGCGACGCCGAGGTGCAACTGGCCGGCGCCGGGTCGGACTACTGGGAGTCCAAGGGCGTGGACGGTCCGGTCGGGCAGCTCAACATCGTCTACGTGGACGACGTCGACGCGCAGTACACCCGGGTCTGCGCCGCACTGGGCGAGGACGCCGACGTGGCGGCGCCGCAGGACCAGCCGTACGGCGCGCGCGTGTTCACCGTGCCCGACTGCGGCGGCAACAGCTGGACCTTCTGGCAGCAGGTGTCCGACCAGGTCGAGCTGCCCGCGGGCTGGCAGGTCATCCGCAACGGGTGACGTGAGCCTCCAACGGGTGACACCCGGCAACGGCTACGCTGGGCGGCGTCGTGGCTGGGACAACCGGACGAGGAGCAGGCGTGGCGGTAATCGAGCAGGTAGGCGCGCGCGAGATTCTGGATTCGCGCGGCAACCCGACGGTCGAGGTGGAGGTGGCTCTCGACGACGGCACGCTGGCGCGGGCCGCGGTCCCGTCGGGTGCGTCGACCGGTGAGTACGAAGCCGTCGAGCTGCGTGACGGCGACACCGCCCGCTACGGCGGCAAGGGTGTGGAGCGCGCGGTCGCCGCGGTGCTCGACGAGATCGGCCCCGACCTGGCCGGGGTGGACGCGGTCGACCAGCGCATCGTCGACCAGAAGCTGGTGGACCTGGACGGCACGCCGGACAAGTCCCGCCTCGGCGCGAACGCCATTCTCGGTGTCTCGCTCGCGGTGGCCAAGGCCGCCGCCGACTCGGCCGAGCTGGAGCTGTTCCGCTACCTCGGCGGTCCGAACGCGCACGTGCTGCCGGTGCCGATGCTGAACATCCTCAACGGTGGCGCGCACGCCGACACCGATGTGGACATCCAGGAGTTCATGATCGCGCCGATCGGCGCGGAGTCCTTCCGCGAGGCGCTGCGCTGGGGCACCGAGGTCTACCACTCGCTCAAGTCGGTGCTCAAGGGCCGCGGCCTGGCCACCGGCCTCGGTGACGAGGGCGGGTTCGCGCCCAGCCTGAAGAACAACCGCGAGGCGCTGGACCTGATCATCACCGCGATCGAGAAGGCCGGGTACGCGCCCGGCCGCGACGTCGCGCTCGCGCTGGACGTGGCGGCCACCGAGTTCTTCGGTGACGGCGCCTACAGCTTCGAAGGCGCCAAGAAGAGCGCCGAGCAGCTGATCGGCTACTACACCGAGCTGGTCGACGCCTATCCGCTGGTCTCCATCGAGGACCCGCTGGGCGAGGACGACTGGGACGGCTGGGTGCGGCTGACCGCCGAGCTGGGTGAGCGGGTCCAGCTGGTCGGTGACGACCTGTTCGTGACCAACCCGGAGCGCCTCGAGGACGGCATCACCCGCCGCGCGGCGAACGCGCTGCTGGTGAAGGTCAACCAGATCGGCACCCTGTCCGAGACGCTGGACGCGGTGTCGCTGGCCACTTCCTACGGCTACAAGTCGATGATGAGCCACCGGTCCGGCGAGACCGAGGACACCTTCATCGCGGACCTGGCGGTCGCCACCGGCGTCGGCCAGATCAAGACCGGCGCGCCCGCCCGCGGTGAGCGCATCGCCAAGTACAACCAGCTGCTCCGCATCGAGGAGACGCTGGCCGACGCGGCCAGGTACGCCGGTGACCTGGCGTTCCCGAGGTTCACCCCGGAGTCCTGATCCAGCATGGCCGAGCGCGGCGGAAGAAGCCGGGAGCGCACCGGCGGGCGGGCGAGGAAGACCTACGCCCGCCGGCCGGAGCGCGTGCACCGGGAGGGCAGGCGAGCCCGGCTGAGGCGGGGCTGGAGCGCGAAACGCGCCTCCGGTGCCGCCCGCGTGCTCGGCCTGTCGAACACCCGGCGCGCGGCGGTGGTGGCGATCGTGGTCTGCGCGCTCGCCTTCACCATCGCCGTGCCGCTGCGCACCTATCTCACCCAGCGCTCGGAGGTTTCCGAGCAACAGCAGCAGCGCGAGCGGCTGCGTGAAGAGGTCGCCCAGCTGGAGGCCCGCAAGGCCGAGCTGGCCGATCCGGCCCAGGTGCAGGCGGAGGCGCGGCGGCGGCTGCGCTACGTGATGCCGGGCGAAACCCCGTACATGGTGCAGCTGCCGGAGGACAAGCAGCAGGCGCCGAACCAGGGCCCGGCCGAGCAGGCACCGCCGCCGTCGGGGCCGTGGTACGAGCGCCTGTGGGACCAGGCGACGGGGTAGTTACGCTGACCGCCGTGAGCAGCACCGAAACCCCCCAGTTCGAACCGGTCACCGAGCAGGACAAGGCGGTGATCGCCGAGCAGCTCGGCCGCCCGCCCCGCGCCCTGCGCGCGGTGGCGGCCCGCTGCCCGGGCGGGCACCCCTCGGTGGTGCAGACCAGCCCGAAGCTGGAGAACGGCACCCCGTTCCCCACGCTGTACTACCTGACCTGCCCGCGCCTGGCCTCGATGGTCGGGCGGCTGGAGGCGTCGGGCCTGATGAGGGAAATGACCGACCGCCTGGCCGAGGACGAGGAACTGGCCGCCGCGTACCTGCGGGCGCACCAGTCCTACCTGGCGCAGCGCGACGCCATCGAACCGCTCGGCCACGAGGTCACCGCGGGCGGCATGCCGGGACGGGTCAAGTGCTTGCACGTCCACCTGGCGCACACGCTGGCCTGCGGTCCTGGCGTGAATCCGTTCGGCGACGAGACTTTGGCGTTGTTGCGAGCCGAAGGCTGGCCGTCCGGCGACTGCGCGCCGACTGTCGCAAAAGGACAGTAACGGCGGCGGGGTCGCCAGAGATAACTCAACCGGGTAGGGCTCGGCAGGGAAAGGCGTTCTCGGCGTGGGGTTGTTCGCGGTCTCCGGTGCGACCGGTGAGATGTCCCAGGAATTCGGCCTGCGCCACCGCGCGGCCTTCGCCGTGCTCGGTGGCCTGCTCGCGGTCGCGCCCACCTTCGGGCTGACCGGCGGCACCGAGGGCTGGCTCGAGAAGGTGGGCCGGATCGAGCCGCCGTCCGGTGGGGGCGATCCCGGGCTCGGTGTCATCGGCGTGGACGGGAGCCTGCCGCAGCCGCCGGATCCCGAGGCGCTGCTCGCCGACGTGCCGCCGCCCGGCCCGCTCGGCATTCCCGGTTCCGCGCTGCGCGCCTACCAGAACGCGGCGAACATCCTCGCCTCCGAGCAGCCCGCCTGCCACATCGACTGGGCGCTGATCGCCAGCATCGGCCGGATCGAGTCGAACCACGCGCGCGGCGGTTATCTCGACGACAAGGGCAACACGCTCGAGCCGATCCTGGGCCCGGTGCTCGACGGTGTCGGCCCGGTGGCCGCGATCCGCGACACCGACGGCGGCCGCTACGACCGGGACACGGTGTGGGACAGGGCGGTCGGGCCGACCCAGTTCATCCCGTCGACCTGGCAGGGCTACGCCTCGGACGGAAACGCCGACGGCCTGACCGATCCGAACAACATCTACGACGCCACCCTCGGTTCCGGCCGGTACCTCTGCTCGGGTGGCATGGACCTCGCCGATCCGGAGCAGTTGCGCACCGCGGTGTTCCGCTACAACAACTCCGACGCCTACGTGTCCACGGTGATCCGCTGGGCGGAGGCCTACCGCACCGGGGTCACCCCGCTGCCGGACAGCGATGTCCCGGTTGGCGCGCCGAATCCGGTCACCACTCCCGCTCCGGCGCCGGTCACCCCGCCGCCCGCGCCGGTGGATCCCACGGCGCCGAACCCGTCGGATCCCGCGAACCCGCCGGGGCCGGGCGAGCCGGGGCCGTCGCTCCCGCCGTCGCAGGGTGAACCATCGCCGACCTGCGAATCGACGCCGCCGCCCTCGTCGGAGCCGCCGTCGTCGAGCACGCCGCCGCCGTCGTCCTCGCTGCCTCCGTGCGAGCCGAGCACGCCGCCGTCGTCCGTCCCGTCTTCGGAGGCATCGGCACCTTAAGTACCCGGTTGCGTTCTGTACAACGAAAGTACTGGGCCATTCGGCCGCCGATTGTTGCCGTCCGATGAACAGGAACGCCGGGTTTGTGGAAATCTGACAGAGCCGCGGGCTTTTGCGTGTTGCCGGTGTTTTCGCCCACTTCACATCCGGCATGCTGAGCTACCAAGTGCGGTAACGGCGCGGACGTGGAGGTCACTCGGGTGCGGGTGTGGCAGAGGCGCGAGACACGCGCGGGACAGAGCAGGTCAAGACGACGGACGCGGGCGATGGCCTGGGGGGCGCCGCTACTGGCGCTGCCGCTCATGGTGCCCGCCAGCGGCATCGGCGGGCTCAGCCTGCTCGGCCACGACACCGGTCCCGCTCGCTACCTGGACGCACAGGGGCAGCCGGTGGACGCGCAGGGCAATCCGCTCAGCGTCAACGGCAGCCTGCCCACCGGCGACTCCATCGGTGAGCAGCTGCTCGCGGACGCGGCCAACGCCGACGCGCTCAACGGCAACGCCGGCCTGCCGTCGGGTCCGCTGGGCATTCCCGGCTCCGCGCTGAAGGCGTACACGCGTGCCGCCGACCACCTCGCCGCCAGCCAGCCGGGTTGCAACCTGCACTGGTCGCTGGTGGCCAGCATCGGCCGGATCGAGTCGAACCACGCGCGCGGCGGCAACGTCGACGTCGCCGGGTACACCAGGGCGCCGATCCTCGGCCCGGTGCTGAACGGCGCCGGCCCGGTGGCCGCGATCAGCGACACCGACGGCGGTGCCTTCGACGGTGACACGACCTGGGACCGCGCGGTCGGCCCGATGCAGTTCATCCCGTCGACCTGGCAGGGTTACGCCTCCGACGGCAACGGCGACGGCGAGCGGAACCCGAACAACATCTACGACGCCACCCTCGGTGCCGGTCGCTACCTGTGCTCCGGCGGGCTGAACACCGCCGATCCCGCCCAGCGCGCCACCGCGGTCTTCCGCTACAACCACTCCGACTCGTACGTCCGCACGGTGCTGGCCTGGGCCGAGGCGTACGCGAAGGGCGTGCACCCGACCACGGACCAGCAGGGCCCGATCCTCGCCGCGCCGCAGGCCCCGACGGGCGGTGGCGCGCCGGGTGAGGTGCCGGTGCCGCAGGTCCCGCCGTCGACCGACCCGACCAGCCCGCCGTCGACCTCGAACCCGCCGTCGAGCAGCAACCCGCCCTCGTCGTCGATCCCGAGCACGACCAAGCCGCCGTCGTCGTCGAATCCGCCGTCGAGCAACCCTCCGTCGAGCAATCCGCCGTCGTCGGAGCCGCCTTCGAGCACTCCGCCGACCACCACGCCGCCGGACTGCGTGACGCCGGAGCCCGGCACCACGCCGGAACCGCCCGCCGAGGGCGAGCCGCCGCTGTGCGAGGACACCTCCTCCGAGGCGCCGACGCCGTAACACTCGAACAGGCAAATGCCCACCGGCCCGCACGGGCTGGTGGGCATTCGTCGTTAGGGTGGGTCCCATGCCTCGTGTTGCCGCCATCGACTGTGGGACCAACTCCATCCGCCTGCTCGTCGCCGAGCTGACCGAACGCCATGACGGCACGTTCGACCTGCGCGACCTGCACCGCGAGATGCGCATCGTGCGGCTGGGGCAGGGGGTGGACGCCACCGGCAGGCTCGCGCCGGAAGCACTGGAGCGCACGCGCGCCGCGCTGGCCGACTACACCATCGCCGCCCGCCGCAAGGGGGTGGAGAAGGTGCGGATGGTGGCCACCTCGGCCACCCGCGACGCGAGCAACCGCGACGAGTTCTTCGCGATGACCCGCGAGGTGCTTGGCACCGAGGCCGAGGTCATCAGCGGCGACGAGGAGGCCCGGCTGTCCTTCACCGGCGCGGTGGGCGAGCAGGACCCCGAAGACGGCCCGTTCCTGGTGGTCGACGTCGGCGGTGGCTCGACCGAGCTGGTGCTGGGCACCTGGGACGGCAAGCGCGCCGAGGTGCTCGCCGCGCGCTCGGTGGACATCGGCTGCGTGCGGATCACCGAGCGCACGCTGAAGTCGGACCCGCCGACCGCCGACGAGATCACCGCGGCGCACAAGCTGGCCACCGAGGTGCTCACCGAGGCGTTCGAAGCGGTGGACGTCTCGCTGGCGAACTCGTGGATCGGCGTCGCGGGCACGGTCACCACGCTTTCCGCGGTGGCACAGGAACTCCCGCAGTACGACACCGAGCGCGTGCACCTGTCGAAGCTGTCCGGTGCCGACATCGACCGCCTCGCCGAGAGCCTGCTGAGCGTGGACCACGCGGCACGCGCGGCGAACCCGGTGATCCACCCTGGCCGGGTGGACGTGATCGGTGGCGGCGCGGTGATCGTGCGGGCGCTGGCCGAGCAGTTCGCCGCCCGCGGCGGTCCGGCCGAGCTGATCGTCAGCGAGCACGACATCCTCGACGGAATCGCGCTCTCACTGGTGTCGTGATAAATGCGGTAAACGGTTTGCGACATTCAGTCGATTCACGTTGCTCCGTTGGTGTAAGGCTGACGGAGTAATGTGGATCATCGTGATTCTTTCGCAATGATTTGCGTCTGTGGTCTGGCTCACCCACCGGGCTAGCCTGCCCGTTCATGAAGGCGCGAATGCGGACGACGGTGGTCTTGGCGGCGGCGACCCTGCTGTTGAGTTCGTGCGGCGGGGGCGGGGAAGACGCACCCGGCGCGGGGAACACCGAAGGTGCCATCTCGGTGTTCAACACCGAACCGGAAAACCCGCTGGTCCCCGGCAACACCACCGAATTCGGTGGCGGGCAGGTGATGGACGCGATGTTCACCGGCCTGATCGACTACGACCAGCAGACCACCGAGGTGAAGAACGCGGTCGCCGACTCGATCACCGACGTGGACTCGAAGGTCTACACCTTCAAGCTGAAGCCGGGCTGGAAGTTCCACGACGGCACCGACGTCAAGGCCAAGAACTTCGTCGACGCCTGGAACTGGACCGCCTACGGCCCCAACGCCACGCAGGGCGCGCCGTTCTTCTCCGACATCCAGGGCTACGACGAGGTCAACCCGGCCGACCCGGACGGCAAGAGCGGCCCGCAGCAGGCCCCGCAGCCCACCACGGACAAGATGTCCGGGCTCAAGGTCATCGACGACACGACCTTCGAGGTGACGCTGAAGAACTCGTCGCCGGTGTTCAAGGTCAAGCTCGGTTACGAGGTGTACTCGCCGCTGCCGGACTCGTTCTTCGCCGACAAGGCCGCCTTCGAGGCCAAGCCGATCGGCAACGGCCCGTTCAAGTTCGTCTCGCGCCAGGTCGGCACCGACGTCAAGCTGACCAGGTTCGACGAGTACGCGGGCATGGACAAGCCGAAGTTCAAGGACCTGACCTTCCGCGTCTACCAGAGCCGCGAGGCCGCCTACCCGGACCTGGTCGGCAACCAGCTCGACTTCATCGAGGAGCTGCCGCCGAACGCGCTGGCCGGGCAGCAGCACAAGACCGATCTCGGCGACCGCGTGGTCGAGCGCGACTCGCTGATCAACCAGACGCTGGCCTTCCCGCTGTACGAGGAGAAGTACAAGAACCCCGACCTGCGCAAGGCGATCTCGATGGCGATCAACCGCGAGGAGATCACCACCCGCATCTACGAGGGCAGCCGCCAGCCCGCCGACGGCCTGGTGCACCCGCTGCTCAAGGGTTACCAGAAGGGCCAGTGCGGTGAGCTGTGCACGTTCAACCCGGAGAAGGCACGCGAGTACCTGGCGAAGTCCGGGTTCACCGGCACGCTGAAGATCATCAGCAACTCCGACGGCGGGCACAGCGAATGGGCCACCGCGGCGGCGAACAGCATCAAGAACACGCTCGGCATCGAGTGCGTCTTCGAACCGGCCACCAGCCTCGGCGAGTTCCGCGAGAAGATCAACGCCCGCGAGATGACCGACATGTACCGCGCCGGCTGGGTCGCCGACTACCCGTCGATCGAGAACTTCCTCAACCCGATCTACCGCACCGGTGCCTCGTCGAACGACGGTGAGTACTCGAACCCCGAGGTGGACGCGAAACTGGCGGCCGCGGACACCGCGCCGTCGGAGGAGGAGAGCATCAAGCTCTATCTCGAGGCCGAGAAGATGATCCTGAACGACATGCCGTTCGTTCCACTGTGGACGCAGAACACCATCGGCGGCAAGAGCGACCGGCTGTCCTCGGCCAAGCTCAGCGCGTTCCGGAAGCTGGACCTGACCAGCGTCGAAGTGGCCTGAGTTGGGCCGGTATGTGCTGCGGCGGCTGCTGCAGATGGTGCCGGTGTTCCTCGGCACCACCTTCGGCATCTACCTGCTGGTGTGGGCGCTTCCCGGTGATCCGTTCGCCGGGAAGTGCGGGGAACGGGACTGCCCGGACGCCTTCGTCGCGGCGATGAACGAGAAGTACAACCTGGACGACACGATCTTCGTGCAGTACGGGAAGTACCTGTGGAACCTGCTTCGCGGCGACTTCGGCGAGACGTTCTCCGGGGTGCCGGTGAGCGAGCTGATCGCCAACTCCTACCCGGTGACGCTGCGGCTGGCACTGGTGGCGCTGGCGATCGAGGCGCTGATCGGGGTCACCGCGGGGGTGGTCACCGGCCTGCGGCGGCGGGGTTTCCTGGACAGCCTGGTGCTGGTGTCCACGCTGTTCCTGATCTCCATCCCGGTTTTTGTCACCGGGTACGTGCTGCAACTGCTGCTCGGGCTGGAGTGGGGGATCATCAATCCCACGGTCTCGTCGAAGGCGGGCTTCGGTGAGCTGATCGTGCCGGGGTTCGTGCTGGCCAGCCTGTCCATGGCGTACGTGGCCCGGCTGACCAGGGCGAGCATCGCCGAGACACGCCGCGCGGACTACGTGCGCACCGCGGTGGCGAAGGGTCTGCCGCAGTCGCGGGTGGTCGGCGTGCACATGCTGCGCAACGCGGCGCTGCCGGTGATCACCTTTCTCGGCACCGATCTCGGCGCGTTCATGGGCGGCGCGATCGTCACCGAGGGCATTTTCAACATTCCCGGCATCGGCGGGCTGATCTTCAAGTCCATCCAGTCGAAGGAGGGCGCCACGGTGACCGGGCTGGTGGTCCTGCTGGTGCTGGTCTACCTGGTGATGAACCTGCTCGTCGACCTGCTCTACGGCGTGCTCGACCCGAGGATCCGCTATGACTGACCCGGCGACCGCGGCCACCGGGGTCTCGTCCCGGCCCCGCGGCCTCTTCAGCGACGCGTGGCGCGAACTGCGGCGGCGGCCGATGTTCTGGATCTCCTCGTCGATCATCCTGCTGATCGTGGTGATGGCGTTGTTCCCGTCGCTGTTCACCTCGGCCGACCCGAACCTCGGCGATCTCGCGCGGCAGCGGCAGCCACCTTCGTCGGCGGCCTGGTTCGGTTACGACAACCAGGGTTACGACATCTACGCGCGGGTGATCCACGGCGCGCGGGCATCCATTGTGGTCGGTGTGCTGGCCACGCTGGGCGTGGTGCTGCTCGGCGGGGTGTTCGGCATCCTGGCCGGGTACTACGGCGGCTGGCTGGACACGGTGATCTCGCGGATCGCCGACGTGTTCTTCGGCCTGCCGTTCGTGCTCGGCGCGATCGTCATCCTGACCACGCTGAACGCCGCCGGGGACGCCGGTCCGGTGCGGATCGTGGTGCAGGTGGTGCTGTCGATCGCGTTGCTGTCGTGGCCGGTCTCGCTGCGGATCATGCGCTCGGCGGCGATCACCGCGAAGCAGCAGGACTACGTGAAAGCCGCGCGGGCGCTGGGCGCGAGCGGTACGCGGATCATCTTCCGCCACCTGCTGCCGAACTGCCTGGCGCCGGTGCTGGTCTACGCGACCATCGCGCTCGGCGCGTTCATCGGCGTGGAGGCGACGCTGTCCTATCTCGGCATCGGGCTGCGGCCGCCGGTGGTCTCGTGGGGCGTGATGATCAACGACGCGCGGACCTACGTGCGCGCCGCACCGCACCTGCTGCTGTTCCCGGCCGGTTTCCTGGTCGCCACCGTGCTGGCCTTCGTCATGCTCGGCGACGCGGTCCGCGAAGCACTCGACCCGCGGGCCCGGTGATCCACAATGGACAGACTGCTGGAGATCGACGACCTGCGCGTGGAGTTCCGCACGTCCGAAGGGGTGGCGAGCGTGCTCAACGGCGTGAGTTACCACGTGGACGCGGGGGAGACCCTGGCCGTGCTCGGCGAATCGGGGTCGGGCAAGAGCGTGACCGCGCAGGCGGTGCTGGGAATTCTCGACATGCCGCCCGCGGTGATCACCGGCGGCTCGATCCGGTTCCGCGGCGAGGACCTGCTCGGGGTTGGTGCCCGTCGTCGCCGTGAGGTGCGCGGTGGCGGCATCGCGATGATCTTCCAGGACGCGCTTTCGGCGTTGAACCCGGTGTTCACCGTGGGGTTCCAGATCGAGGAGCAGCTGCGGTTGCGCAAGGGCATGAGCCGGCGGGCGGCGCGGGCGCGGGCGGTCGAGCTGCTGGACCTGGTGCACATCCCGAACGCGGCTTCGCGGGTGCGGGAGTATCCGCACCAGTTCTCGGGCGGGATGCGGCAGCGGGCGATGATCGCGATGGCGCTGGCGCTGGACCCGGAACTGCTGATCGCGGACGAGCCGACGACCGCGCTGGACGTGACCGTGCAGGCGCAGATCATGGACCTGCTGGCGGAGATCCAGGCGGAGCGGCGGATGGGCCTGGTGTTGATCACGCACGATCTGGGGGTTGTCGCCGAAGTGGCCGATCGGATCGCCGTCATGTACGCCGGTAGGATTGTTGAACAATCCGACGTGCATACTTTGTTCCGATCCCCCGCGCACCCCTATACGGCGGCGCTGATGAACTCGCTGCCCCGCCTGGACCTGAAGGGGCAGAGCCTGGAAACGATCAAGGGCCTGCCGCCGAGCCTGCTGGACATCCCGGCGGGCTGCCCCTTCCACCCGCGTTGCAAACGGGCGGAGCACATCTGCTCCACCGACCTGCCCCCCGTCCTGGAACCGGAGGCGGGCCGGTACAGCGCCTGCCACTTCGCCCCCGAGGTGATGCGAGGTGAGTGAGCCGATTCTCCGGGTCTCCGGCCTGGTCAAGTACTTCCCGGTCCGCACCGGCGTCGTGTTCAAGCGGACGGTCGGGCACGTCAAGGCCGTCGACGGGGTGTCCTTCGACCTCGCGCCCGGCGAGACGCTCGGCATCGTGGGCGAGTCCGGCTGCGGCAAGTCGACGCTGGCCCAGGTCCTTTTGAGACTCGAAGAGCCGACCGCGGGCCAGGCCTTATTCGAGGGCCGCGACATCTTCGCCATGCGGGGCACCGAACTCCGCCGGCTCCGCCGCAACATCCAGATCGTGCTCCAGGACCCGTACACCTCGCTCAACCCGCGCATGACCGTCGGCGACATCGTCGGCGAGCCGTTCGAGATCCATCCCGAGGTGGCCCCCAAGGCCGACCGGGCCGCCAAGGTGCGCGAGCTGCTGGAAGTCGTCGGCCTCAACCCCGAGCACCTCAACCGCTACCCCCACCAGTTCTCCGGCGGCCAGCGCCAGCGCATCGGCATCGCCCGCGCGCTCGCCCTGCGCCCCAAGGTCATCATCTGCGACGAACCCGTTTCGGCACTCGACGTGTCCATCCAGGCACAGGTGATGAACCTCCTCGAGGATCTGCGCGCCGAATTCGGACTGTCCTATGTGTTCATCGCGCACGACCTCTCCGTGGTCCGCCACCTCTCCACCAGGGTCGCGGTCATGTACCTCGGCCGCATCGTGGAGATCGGCACCGAGGACGACATCTACAACCGACCGTCCCACCCGTACACCCAGGCGCTGTTGTCCGCCGTTCCGGTAGCCGACCCGTCACTGCGCGGTCACCGTCAGATCATCCGGCTGGAAGGCGATGTGCCCAGCCCGGTGGACCCGCCGTCCGGCTGTCCATTCCGGACGCGTTGCTGGAAGGCCCAGGACGTCTGCGCGGCCGAGGTGCCCGCGCTCGAACCACGAGCGGGCGGTCATTCCAGCGCCTGCCATTTCGCCGAAGAACGGCACGTCGTTCCCTAGGAAGCACGCCTTCTAACTTTCGTCGGTGTTCGAATTCCGGCGCACGCCGTAGATTCCGCCTATTCCAGGCGTAGGAGGAATTCAGCGTGAAGAGAAGCAAGTTGCTGTTCGCGGTGCTCGCCGTGCCGCTGGCCGGTGGGGTGCTGGCCGCGCCCGTGGTCTCCGCGCAGCCGGACCTGTCCGGCGCCGCGACCGAGTTCACCGTGCTGGCCGCCCCGGGGCAGGGCGTCGCCGAGGCCGAGCGGGCGGTCCGTGACGCGGGCGGCACCGTGGTGAAGTCCAACGCCGCCATCGGCCTGGTCACCGCGAGCGCGCCGGCGAACGGCTTCAGCGAGCGGGTTTCCGCCGACCGCGCGGTCTACGGCGCGGCCAAGGCGCAGGCCATCGGCCACGCCCCGGTGCGCGACACCGCGCCCAAGGCGGACGTGGTGGAGAAGGAGTCGCAGCGGACCCCAGCCGCCAAGAAGGGCAAGCCGAACGCTCCCGCCCCGGTCGGCACCGACCCGCTGGACGAGCAGCTGTGGGGCCTCAAGTCGGTCCGCTCCGACCTGGCGCGCACCGTCCAGCCCGGCGACAAGCGGGTGAAGGTCGGCGTGCTCGACACCGGTGTCGACGGCACCCACCCGGACATCGCGCCGAACTTCGACGCGGCGCTCTCGCGCAACTTCGTCCGCGACATCCCGGCCGACGAGGCCGGCAACGAGGTCGACGGCCCGTGCGAGTTCCGCGGCTGCGTGGACCCGGTCAACCACGACGACGGCGGGCACGGCACCCACGTGGCGGGCACCATCGGCGCCGCGGCCAACGGGTTCGGCCTCTCCGGCGTCGCGCCGAACGTGAGCATCGTGAACGTGCGCGCCGGGCAGGACTCGGGCAGCTTCTTCCTGCAGCCGGTGGTCGACGCGATCACCTACGCCGGTGACGCGCGGCTCGACGTGGTCAACATGAGCTTCTTCGTGGACCCGTGGCTGTACAACTGCCAGGCCAACCCGGCCGACTCGCCGGAGCGCCAGCGCGAGCAGCGCACCATCACCGAAGCGGTCAACCGCGCGCTGGACTACGCGCACGGCAAGGGCGTGACGCAGGTGGTTTCGCTCGGCAACCAGCACAGCGACCTCGGTGCGCCGCAGCCGGACACGGTCAGCCCGAACTTCCCGGTGGACATCAACTACAAGCGCGACATCGACAACGCGTCCTGCGTGACGCTGCCGGTCGAGGGCAACCACACCATCGGCGTCTCCGCGTTCGGCCCGTCGCAGGCGAAGGCGGACTACTCGAACTACGGCGTCGAGCAGATCTCGGTGTCCGCGCCGGGTGGCTTCTACCGCGACTACTTCGGCACCCCGTGGTTCTCCACCGTGGAGAACCAGATCCTGTCGACCTACCCGCGCAACGTCGGCGTCGCCGAGGGCATGATCGACGCGGACGGCAACCTGACCCCGGACGGCGTCAAGGCCGGGGTGCAGAAGGCGAACGCGGCGGACGGCCGGGTCGGCTACTACCAGTGGCTCCAGGGCACGTCGATGGCCTCGCCGCACGCCACCGGTGTTGCCGCGCTGATCGTTTCCCAGTACGGCAAGCCCGGCCGGGGCGGCTTCGGCATGGACCCCGATTCGGTGCAGCGCGTGCTCGAGGGCACCGCGGCGAAGATCGCCTGCCCGGTGCCGCGGACCGTGGACTACCTCGACGAGGGCCGCGACGCGAGCTACACCGCCACCTGCACCGGTGACACGGCGTTCAACGGCTTCTACGGCCACGGCGCGGTCGATGCCTACACCGCGGTGACCCGCGGCAAGGAACACCTTCGCGGGTAAGTGATTTCCCAGGAGTCGTGGGTGTCGGGGAAACCCTGGCACCCACGACTTTTGTCCGGTTGTGGGGTAGAACTGTCACACACCGCGTCCAGAATGGGAGTCCCGATGACCACCAGCGATGCCGCCCGCCTCGGTGACTCGATCGACAAGGTCTCCGTCGGCCGGGTCTACGACTACCTGCTCGGCGGCAGCCACAACTACGCGGCCGACCGCGCCTTCGCCGACGAGCAGATGAAGGCGCTGCCCGACATCAAGCGCTTCGCCAGGTCCAACCGGGCCTTCCTCGGCCGCGCGGTGCGGTACGCGGTGGACTCGGGCATCCGGCAGTTCGTCGACATCGGTTCCGGCCTGCCCACCCAGGGCAACGTGCACGAGGTCGCCGAGGAGGCGGCGCCGGGCGAGTGCCGGGTCGTCTACATCGACAACGAGCCGATCGCCCGCGCGCACGCGGAGATCCTGCTCGAACGCACCGCCGACCCCGAGCGCCACCGCGCCATCGACGCCGACTTCTTCGACGGGCGGCAGTTGTGGCGCCGGGTGCAGAAGACCGGCCTGATCGACGAGACCCAGCCGGTGGCGCTGCTGCTGGTGGCACTGCTGCACTTCATGCCGGACGACACCAAGCCGCACGAGACGCTGCGTTACTACCTCGACCGCCTGCCGACGGGCAGCATGGTCGCGATCTCGCACATCCACGTGGACCCGAAGGACCTGGCGACGATCGCCGCGGGGGACAAGGTCGCGGCGGCCTACCGCAAGCAGACCAACAACCCGGCCGTCCCGCGGCCGAGGCCGGACATCGAGGCCTTCTTCGCCGGTCTCGAACTCGCCGACCCCGGCCTCGTCTGGCTGCCGCAGTGGCAGCCGGACGGGGACGAGCTGTTCGCCGACCAGCCCGAGAAGTCCCGCGGTCTCGCGGGCGTGGGCTGGAAAAAGAACTAATCGTTGTTCGGCACGGCCGATCGGATGAATGCCGCCAGGTCGGCCGCCTGCCGCACGCGTGAAGGTTCGTGCACGTACATCATGTGCCCGGCCGGGTAGTAGGCCCGGTCGATGTTGCCGTGCAGTTCCTCGGGGATCTCCAGGTGCGCGAGCACGTTCTCCGAGCCGTAGTACGGGGTCGCGCCGTCGTAGTGGCCGAAGGCGACGTGCACCTTCAGATGCGGGTTGGCCCGCATCGCCGCGCTCAGTGAGCGCACCGCGGAAACCGCGCGGCCCTCGAAATCGCTGTAGGACCACTGCTGGAACACGTTCATCGAAAGGATCTCGTACGGCAGATCGCTTTCGTAGCCCAGTTCGGCGCGCACGTAGTGGTTGAACGCGGCGGAGTAGGCGCCGATGATCCGGGAGATCGAGGCGTCGTCGCTCATCTGCTCGCGGCCGCCGTCCGGCTCCCAGGTGGTGAACCGGCCGTCCATCCGGCCGACGGTCAGCCCGCGTTCGCGCAGCAGCTCGGTGAAGAAGCGCACGTGCTCGATCCGGAGGTTGACCCGGTCCACATAGGACTCGCTCAGCCCGGTCAGCCGGGCCAGCTCGCGCACCGCGGCCGCGCGCTCGTCGGCGGTCAGCCGGGCTCCGCGCTGCAGTGCCCACGGCAGGTCGCGGGCGGCGAACGCCTCGGCCTCGGCGAGCACCTCGTCGAGCGGGCGGTCGCCGTGGAAACCGTGGTAGTGCGCGATCGCCGCGTAGGTGGGCAGGAAGCTGGTGTAGGCCTGCTCGTTGCCCTCGGTGAACCGGATCGAGCCCATGTCCAGCACGGACGAGATGAGCAGCAGCCCGTTCAGGTACATGCTGTGGCGTTCCTGCAGGTGCGCGGCCAGCGCCGCGGCGCGCAGCGTGCCGTAGGACTCGCCGGCCAGGAACTTCGGCGAGAGCCAGCGCCCGTTGCGCGAGGTCCACAGCCGGATGATCTCGCCGACCGACTCCACGTCGGGGGTGAAACCGAGGTAGTCCTTGGGTTTCTCCCCGGTCACCGCGCGCGAGTACCCGGTGGAGACCGGGTCGATGAACACCAGGTCGCTGTGCTCCAGCAGGGTTTCGGGGTTGTCCACCAGGCCGTACGGCGGCGGGGCGGGGGAGTCGACGTCCCCGGAGACCACCCGGCGCGGCCCCAGCACCCCCATGTGCAGCCAGACGCTCGAGGAACCGGGCCCGCCGTTGAACGCGAAGGTCACCGGGCGCGTCGCCGGATCGGTGTCGTCGAGCGTGTAGGCGGTGAGGAAGACCTCGGCCTTGGCCAGGTGCCCGTCGAACTTGCCGTCGGTGAGCACCTCCTTCTTCAGCACGATCCGCCCGGTCTGGGCGGTGTAGGCCAGTTTCGTCCCGGCTGAGCCCGTCAGCGTGTGCGTGGTGGTGACCAGGTCGTCGCTGGGCTCGGGCGGCTTGGTTTCCTCATCGGTTTTATCTGTTTCCGGCATGCTCCGAATCTAGATCACAATGGCGGGATGACCCTGGCCGAGATGGACGCCGAGCTGATCGACTGCCGGGCGTGCCCGCGGTTGGTGGCCTGGCGCGAGCAGGTGGCCGAGACCAAGCGCGCGGCCTTCGCCCACGAGACGTACTGGGGCCGCCCGGTGCCCGGGTTCGGGCCCGCCGACGCGTCGCTGGGCATCGTCGGACTGGCGCCGGCCGCGCACGGCGCGAACCGGACGGGCCGCATGTTCACCGGCGACCGTTCCGGTGAGGTGCTCTACCGGGCGATGTACGACGTCGGCCTGGCCACGAAGCCGGAGGCACACCACATCGGCGACGGGCTGGAGCTGATCGGCACGCGCATCACGTCGCCGGTGCACTGCGCGCCGCCCGCGAACAAGCCGACCCCGGCCGAGCGCGACACCTGCGGGCGGTGGCTGGCCAGGGAGCTGGAACTGCTGCGCCCCACGCTGCGGGCGATCGTGGTGCTCGGCGGTTTCGGCTGGCAGGCGCTGATGCCGGTGCTGGCCGCGGCCGGGTGGCAGGTGCCGCGACCCCGCCCGAAGTTCGGCCACGGCGTGCGGGTCGTCCTCGACGGGCCCACGGAGCTGCAGCTGTTCGGTTGCTTCCACGTGTCGCAGCAGAACACCTTCACCGGCCGCCTCACTCCGGCGATGGTGCGCGAGGTGCTGACCAGGGCCAAGACCGCGGCGGGCATCCCATGAGGCCGCCGACGCGCCGGAGGCGGCAGCTGACCCGTAGTCGTTCCGTAAAGTAAGCTGTTCCACGTGGTACGGAACAGCGGAAAAAGTGGAACAACCGAGGTGGAGCTGCTCTCGGCAGCTGCACAAGCGGTGCGGTCCGCCTTGCCTGTCTCCTGGTCGATCACCGAAGATCTCGAGCTGGCGATCAAGGGCGCGAGCCTTGGTCCTCCGGACGCGCTGCTCACCATCGTCGCCCCCGACGGCCGGAGCGCCGCGCTGGTGATCGAATCCAGGAGCACGGTCTCGCCGAGGGACGTCGCTTCGGTGGCGGCCCAGCTGGACGCATACCGGGACAAGGCCGAACGCGAAGGCCGGGTGATCGGGGGAGCGATGGTCGCCGCCCCGTTCGTGTCTCCGACCACCAGGGCCCAGCTCGAACAGCGCGGCTTGGGGTGGTTCGACTCCACCGGAAACCTGCGGCTCAGGCTGGACGAACCCGCGGTCTTCCTGGATCGCGCGGGCGCTGATCGCAGCGGGTTCCGCGATCCGGCCGACCGATTGCTCAAGTCCCTCCGCGGCCCCGCCGCGGCGAAGGTCGTGCTCGAGTTGTGCGAGACGTCGTTGCCCGTCGGGGTGCGTGAGCTGGCCGAGCGTGCCCAGGTCGGTCTCGGGACGAGCGCGCGGGTCCTCGAACTGCTCGATCGGGAAACCGCCGTCGAGCGCGGTGAAGACGGCGCCGTCACTTCGGTGCGAAAACGAGTGCTGGTCGATCGCTGGACCCAGGACTACAGGGTCACGGCGTCGAACGAAGTCATCGCGACGCTGGACCCGCGAGGGCTCGACCACGCGCTGAAGGCACTGCCGTCGGTCGGTTCTCGTGTTGTCGTGACGGGATCGGCGGCGACGCGCGCTTACCTGCCGAAGGGCACGACACCGGTGTCGCCGCTCGTTTCGCTGAGCCTCTACGCGGAGGACCCGATCGGCCTGATCGGCGGGCTGGGGCTGAGGAAGGTCGAGCGCGGGATGAACGTGCTGGTGATGCGGCCTTACGACGTGGTCGTTCTGGCCAGGTCCCGGACCGTCGACGGGGTCCGCTACGCCGCTCCCGGTCAGGTGGTGGCCGACCTGCTGACCGGTCCGGGCAGGTCCGGCGAAGAAGCCGAGCAGCTGATGACGGCGCTCGAGTCGAGAGAACAAGGTTGGGAACGATGATTCCGCGGGAGTACGTCGAGGCGCGGTCCGTGCTGCTCGACGCGCTGGACGGGCTGGGGCCGCTTCGCGACGGGGTGGTGCTGGTGGGAGCGCAGGCGGTCTACCTGCGGTCCGGCGACGCCGATTTCATCACCGCGCCGACCACGACCGACGCGGATCTGGCGGTAGTGCCCGGGTTGCTGGTGGACGAGCCCGTGATCGTCGACGCGATGCGGGCGGCGGGTTTTGTCCCGGGGAGCCAACCCGGGATCTGGCTGGGACGCGGGCAGATCGCGGTCGACCTGATGGCCCCCGAAGCGCTCAGCGGTCCGGGCGGCAAACGGTCCGCTCGCCTGCCGCCGCCCCACGATGCCAGGGAGACGGCGCGCAAGACGTACGGCCTCGAGCCGTCCGTTGTGGACAACGACGTCCAGGTGATCGGCGGATTGGCCGAAACCGACACCCGTTCCTTTGCGATCAAGGTGGCTGGTTCGGCCGCGTTGGTGGTGTCGAAGATCGTCAAGATCGCGGAACGGCGGAATCAGCCGAACCGGCTCAAGGCCAAAGACGGTCTCGACGTGCTCCGGCTGCTTCGTGCGGTGGAGACGGCCGAGTTGGCGCGGACTTTACGCGAACTCGCGGCGCACCCCATCTCGAGTGCGGTGGTGACGCGAGCGCTGGCCGATCTGCGCGAACTCGCGGTGGGGCCCGATGATCTGCTGCCAGGTCTTGCCGCTGCGGCGGAAACCGGCTTCGGTGACCTCGACGAGATCAAGATGTCGATGGTCGTGTTGGTCGAAGACCTCCTGACCGAGTTCGACACGGCAGGCATCCCATGAGGCCGCCGGAGGAAGTCGTCGGGCGGCGTGTGCGGTTGACGCGGTGGTCTTCGGCGGATGCCGACGAGTTGCAGCGGGTGGTCGAGGAAGCGCAGGAGTACCTGAAGCCGTGGCTGTTCTGGGCCTACGGCGAGTACCGCGCGGCCGACTTCCTCCACCTGTCCGACGAGCAGTGGGAAGCGGGCAAGGCCTATCCCTACGCCCTGCGCACCGAGGGGCGGATCGTCGGCGCGGTCGGGCTGGAGCGGCGCATCGGCCCCGGCGGCATCGAGATCGGCTACTGGCTGCACCCGTCCTGGGCCGGGCGCGGGCTGATGACCGAGGCCGTCGCGGCGCTGCTGCCGGTCGCGTTCGCGTTGCCCGACGTCGACCGGATCCAGATCTGGCACGACGCGGCCAACGAAGCCAGCGCGGGCGTGCCCCGCCGGCTGGGCTTCACCGAGGTCGCGCGGCACCACCCGCCCAGGGAGGAACCGCGGCCCGGCATGGCGGGCACCGACGTGGTCTGGGAGCTGGGTGAGTTCGCTCACCCGATCGCGGAGAGTGATTGATCTGCCCGAAAACACCCGGTACGGGTTTATTCTGGTCTTACTCGATCTACGCTCCGTGTTCGCTCGATTACCGCGTGCCTCGACCTGCTGAATCGTTCAATCTTCGGTGGCGACGCTGGTCACAGCAGCGCGGGGTACACGAGCGGGGGCCCCGGATGGGTGCGACCATGGACGCATGGCAGCGAAGTCGGAACCGGCACGGATCCTCGTCCTCGGCGGCGGATATGTCGGTCTGTACACGGCGTTCGGGCTCCAGAAGATGCTGCGGGCCAACGAAGCGTCCGTCACCGTTGTGGACCCCCAGCCGCACATGACGTACCAGCCCTTCCTCCCGGAGGCGGCGGCCGGTGCGATCGAGCCGCGGCACGTGGTGGTCCCGTTGCGGCGCGTGCTCAAGCGGTGTCACGTGCTGACCGCGCGCGTCACCAAGATCGAGCACGAACGCAAGTCCGTCACCGTCGAGGCGGCCGACGGCCACATCGAGCAGCTGTCCTACGACGTGCTGGTGGTCGCACTGGGCGCGGTGGCGCGCATCCTGCCCATTCCCGGCCTCGCCGAGGAGGGCATCGCCTTCAAGACCATCGGCGAGGCGATCTACCTCCGCAACCACGTGCTGACCAAGCTCGACCAGGCGGCCAGCACGCTCGACCCCGAGCTGCGCAAGCGACTGCTGACCTTCACCGTGGTCGGTGGCGGCTTCGCGGGCATCGAAGCGCTCGCCGAGCTCGAGGACATGACCCGCTTCGCGACCAGGTACTACGAGAACATCGAGCCGTCGGACATCCGGTGGGTGCTGGTCGAGGCCGCGGGCCGGATCCTGCCCGAGGTCCGCGAGACGCTCGGTGTGTGGACAGTGGAGCAGCTGGAGAAGCGCGGCATCGAGGTCTACCTCTCGACCGCGGCGAAGTCGTTCGAGAACGGGCACGTGGTGCTCTCGGACGGCACCGAGTTCGACAGCGACACGATCATCTGGACCGCCGGTGTGAAGGCCAACCCGGTGCTGGCCGACTCCGACCTGCCGCTGGACAAGCGCGGCCGGCTCGAAGCGACCGCGGCGCTGCAGGTGGTCGGGCATCCCGACGTGTGGACCGCGGGGGACAACGCCGCGGTGCCGGACCTCGCGCGCACCGAGGACGACCCGTCGGCCACCTGCCCGCCGAACGCCCAGCACGCGGTGCGGCAGGCGCGGTTGATGGCGAAGAACATCATCAAGGTGCTGCGTGGTGGCCAGCCGAAGGACTACTACCACAAGAACCTCGGCGCGGTCGCCGGTCTGGGCCTGCACAAGGGCGTGGCCGACGCGCTGAACCTGAAGATCAAGGGCTTCCCGGCGTGGGTGTTCCACCGCGCGTACCACGTCAAGGCGATGCCCACGTGGAACCGGAAGATCCGGATCTTCTTCGACTGGGTCTTCGGCGGCCTGCTGCGACGCGAGGTCGTGTCGCTCGGGCAGATCAACAACCCGAAGGACGAGTTCACCAGGGCCACCAAGTCCTGACCTGAGCTGCGGGAGCCAGGCCCGGCCGCCCCAGGCGCTGTCCGGCGAGTCACGCTCGCGGTCTTCGCGCCCAGGCGGCCCCTGGCGACACGGGCGGATCGGCCGAGTACGCCCAGTACGAGGCCGAGCCGCCCGCACCGCCAGGAACCACCTGGATCACGAAGCCCATCGACCAGACTCGCCGGACAGCGCCTAGGCTGGGTCCTGCCCCCGTAGCCCAATCGGCAGAGGCAGTCGACTTAAAATCGACCCAGTGCGGGTTCGAACCCCGTCGGGGGCACTTCACGGCTGGTTGACCCCGGCCGGCCGCGGTGGGAAGAATGCGCCCCATGGTGGGTTTTCGCTGTTTTGCCGCCGCTGTTCTCGGGGTGGCGTTCCTGGGCGTCGGGGTGCTGCTGGTGACCCAGGGCGCGAGCGGGTCCTACCGCTGGGGCGGTGAGGCCGCCATCTCCGCCGGGGTCGCCTGCCTGGCGGTCATGGTGATCGGCTTGCCGGGGCGTGCGCGGCCGGTCAGGCACTCCACCCTCGAACTCCCCAAGATCGATTAGGGCACCACGAGGCCCGCTTCGTAGGCGAAGATGGTCATCTGCACGCGGTTCCCGGCGTTGATCTTCGCGAAGATGCGGGTGATGTGGGTTTTCACCGTCGCCTCGCTCAGGTGCAGTTCGGCGGCGATGGCCGAGTTCGGCTTGCCCTGGGCGACCGCGGTGACGATCTCGCGTTCCCGCTCGGTCAGCGTGCTCAACCCGCTCATCGCGCGGTGACGCCGCGGGTTCGACCGCGCCGAGACGAAGTGCCCGATCAGTTTCTTGGTGGCACGCGGGGAAAGCATCGCCTCCCCGGCGCCGACCACGCGCACCGCGTCGATGATCTCCTGCGGCGAGCACTCCTTCAGCAGGAACCCGCTCGCCCCCGCGCCGAGCGCGTCGAACACGTACTGGTCCAGGTCGAAGGTGGTCAGCACGAGCACCTTCGGCGGCCGGGCGAGCGCGGTCACCGCGGCGGTCGCGGCCAGCCCGTCCATGCGGCGCATCCGGATGTCCATCAACACCACGTCCGGCGCGTGCGCGGTCACCTTCGCCACCGCCTCGTCCCCGTCCCCGGCCTCGCCGACCACGGTGATGTCCCCGGTGCTGCCCAGAATCATGGACAGCCCGGTCCGGACCATCGCGTCGTCATCCACGAGCAGCACACGAAGGGGGCGCTGGGTCACCCGATCATGTTAGTGCTGCTCCCACGGCAGCCACGCCCGGAGTGCGAAAAGGCGCTCGTCGGTCGGGCCGGCGCTGACGTTCCCGCCCAGTAGCGACACCCGTTCGCTCACCCCGGTCAGTCCGGTGCCCGAGCCTGGCGATGGTTCGGGCGCGGTCGACGGCAGTGGGTTCACCACCTCGATCGAGAGACCGACACCGGGTTCACCACGGACAGTCACGTCGGCGGGCACACCCGGTGCGTGCCGCAGCACGTTGGTCAGTGCTTCCTGGACGATCCGGTACACCGTGGTGCCCAGTTGCACCGGCGCGGCCGCCGCTTGGTCGAGCATGATCGTGGCGCTCGCCGCCAGACCGGACTGCCGGGCACCGGCGATCAGCTCCGGCAGGTCGGCGAGTGTCGGTTGTGGACGTTCGGGTGCCTGCGGCCCGGCCTCCCGTTCGCCGAACCCCTGTCCGTCACGCAGCACGCCGATCACCTGCCGCAGGTCCTCAAGGGACTGACGGGCGGTGGTGCGGACCGTGCGCGCCACTTCGGTGGAGTTTTCGGCGTCCGCGCTGACCTCCAACGCGCCGGCTTGCAGTGACAGCAGGGAAAGCCGGTGTCCCAGCACGTCGTGCATTTCGCGCGCGATGCGCGTGCGCTCGGCCCGGCGCGTCATTTCCGCGCGCAGTTCCTGTTCCTGCGCCTCGCGGCGAGCGAGATCACCGCGGACTCCGCGCACGATGCCCACGGTGAGCGCGATCGCGGTCATGAACGCGGCCAGCACGAGAACGCCGATGATCTGCCCGAGACTGTGCCGCGTGCCCACGATCGCGCCGGCGATCGACACTTCCTCGTGCCGGTTGGCGTCCCTGGCCAGCGCCAGCGCGGTCGCCGAGTACACCGAACCGGCACCGGCCCACAGCCAGAGGTCGCGACGGCTGGCGGCCAGCGCGGCGAGCGCGATCAGCGCGGCGAGTGCGTCCGCGCCGAGCAGAAGTGACGGCACCAGTGCGATCCCGGTGACCACCAGCGGCCACTGGTGGCGCCAGCACAGCATGACGGCCGCCGCGATCGCGGTCAGGAAGCTCAGCGTCGACCAGGTATTCGGCACGAAGGTGTCGGCATCGGGCAGGTAACCGGTCGACGCGAAAACGAAGATGCTGCTGATCACGCTCGCGGTCACCGCGAGCACGGTGATCAGCACGCCAAGTACACGCCGGGCCATGAAACTCAGCGTACGCAGGGAAAGCGCGGCCGCTCATCAGCGAAAGGGCTTACTCGAAGCGGGGAAGTGACGACTTTTGTCGTAACGCGGCTAGGCTCTTGGGCGACGCGGTGGAGTCCGTTCGGGTGATTGCATTCTGTTCGCCAGTTCATTCGAAAGGAACATCCCCGTGACCCAGCAGACCCCCTACCCGCCCGCCATGCCCTACCAGGGACCGCCGCAGCCGCAGCAGCAGCCGCCCCGCAACGGCATCGGCATCACCGGTTTCGTGCTCGGCCTGGTGGGGCTGATCTTCTCGCCGATCCCGTTCATCGGCGTGATCGCCTGGCCGCTGGTGATCCTCGGCCTGGTCTTCTCGATCCTCGGTGTGGTGCGGGTCAACAAGGGCGTTGCCACCAACAAGGTGCTGTCCATTGTGGGCATCGTGGCCTCGGTACTCGGCCTCGGCGTGTGCATCGCCTGGATCTTCATCTTCAACTCGGCGGTCAACGAGGTGCAGGACGAGTACAACCGCACCGCCGCGGTGACCTACGACGTGACCGGTACCGGGTCCAATGTGGAGGTCACCTATGGTGAGGCGCTGAACCCGCAGAGCGAGACGGTTTCCACGCTGCCGTGGACCAAGCAGACCGAGAACAAGGGCATCATCAAGGGCGGCATGCTCACCGTGATGGCGGACGAGAACGGTGGCGACATCACCTGCAAGATCACCGTCGACGGTGCCGTGGTCGCGGAGAACACCGCTTCCGGCCCGTTCGCGGTGGCTGTCTGCACCGGCGCCTGATTCGCTGTTTTCCCTTTGTCAAAGGGCGTTGCTCGCACCCCTCGCGCGAGCAGCGCCCTTTTTCAATGCTCGGCTTCGACTGCTTCGCGTTCCGCCTGCGCGGCGTCGTAGGCGGACCGCGCGGCGGCGATTTCCGGCTGGTGCTCCTCGGTCCAGTCGACCAGTGCCTGGATCGTGGTGTGCAGGGTCGCGCCGAGCGGGGTGAGCGCGTAGTCCACCCGCGGCGGCACCACCGGGTGCACGGTCCGCCGCACCAGGCCGTCGCGTTCCAGGTGACGCAGGGTGGTGGTGAGCATGCGCTGCGAGATTCCGTCGATCTCGTGGCGCAGCTCGGTGAAGCGCAGGGTTTGCCGGTCCAGCAGTGAGATCACCAGCAGTGACCACTTGTCGGCGATCCGGTCGAGGATCTGCCGCACCTCGCAGTCCTCCCGCACGTGCCACTGCATGACGCCGTAGTCGTCCTCGGTGCGGCAGGAGTAACTCGGTGAGTTGAAAGTGCCTTCTTCCACGGTTGTCGATGTTGCCGCAGGATGCCAATGGTTACAAGAAGGAACTGGCAGGCTGTGGAGTAACCGACTCCAGGCTGTCCGATCGGTCGAAGGAGCCGATTCGTGTCCACACCGCAGATTTCGCCGCCACCGCGGCTGAGCGGACGCGCCTGGGGCGTGCTCTTTGTCCTGTGCGGGTCGATCTTCCTGGAGGGGATCGACATCGCCATGCTGAACGTCGCGCTCCCGTCCATCCGCGCCGATCTCGGCCTGTCCACCGCGATGCTGAGCGGTGTGGTGAGCGCGTACGTGCTCGGTTACGCCGGGTTCATGCTGCTCGGCGGCCGGGCCGCGGACCTGTTCGGCCGTCGCCGGATGTTCATCGCCTGGCTGGTGGTCTTCCTGCTCTTCTCCGGTCTCGGCGGGCTCGCCACCGAGGGCTGGATGCTGCTGCTCGCGCGGTTCGTCACCGGCGTCGCCGCGGCCTTCATGACGCCGGCCGGACTGTCCATCATCACCACCAGCTTCGCCGAGGGACCGCAGCGCAACCGCGCGCTGCTCGTCTACGCCGGGACGGCGGCGGCCGGCTTCTCGCTCGGCCTGGTCGTCGGCGGCCTGCTCACCGCGCTGGGCTGGCGATGGGTGTTCTTCGCGCCGGTGATCATCGCGGCGATCCTGCTGGCCGCCGCGTTCCCGCTGATCAAGAAGGACACCGAACGGCTGGAGCGGCAGCGCACCGATTTCGCGGGCGCGATCGCGGTGACCGGCTCGATGCTGCTGCTGGTCTACGGTGTCGTCCGGCTGGAACACCCCGGAAAGGACTGGGGCTGGACGGTCGCCGCGTTCACCGGTGGTTTCGCGTTGCTGGCGGCGTTCGTGGTGATCGAGAAGCGCTCGGCGGCGCCACTGGTCCGCCTCGGCATCTTCCGTTCGGCACCACTGCTGCGGACGAACCTCTCGGCCGCGCTGTTCGCCGGTTCGTTCTTCGGCTTCCAGTTCCTGGTCACGCTCTACCTGCAGGAACTGCGCGGCTGGTCCACCCTCGAAACGGGCTTGGCCATGCTGGCGATCGGGATCGACGCGGTGCTGGCGCCGCTGGCGACGCCCTGGCTGGTCCAGCGGTTCGGCAACGTGCGGGCCATCTTCATCGGACTCGTGCTGGCGGCGGTGGGATATGCGTTGTTCCTGCCGGTCGGCATGGACTGGACCTATGCGGCGATGTTCCCGACGATGCTGCTGCTCGGGGTCGCGTTCTCGCTGACCTACGGCCCGTTCACCATCGCCGCCACCGAGAAGGTCGCGGCGGCGGAGCAGGGACTGGCCAGCGGGTTGTTCAACACGGCCTTCCAGTTCGGTGCGGCGCTGGGACTTTCGGTGGTCACCGCGGTGAACGTCGCCTTCCTCGACGATGCCTCGCCGCTCGACGCGTTCCACGCCGCGCTGGTGGTGCCGCTGGTCGCGGCCGTGCTGGCAGCGGTGGTGATCGCGCCCGGCATGCGCAACCGCGTGCCGGAGCCCGTGCCCGTGCTGGCGGCGACGCGGTGAGTCAGCAGCCGATCCGGCTGGTGCCGAGGGCGATGTCGTCGTACCAGAACGTGTCGGCGTCGTTGCCGTAGCCCTCCCAGCCGAGCCGCAGGTCGGTGACCGAGGGGTTCCAGGCGCGGTTGAGCCACTGCTGGTCGATGTCCGGGGTCGGCGTGCCGTCGACGACCAGGCCGGGGACCTCGGTTCCGTTCAGCCAGGTGCGCAGGGTGCCGTGGTCGAGCTGGAATTCGAAGCAGGACCAGGTGTTCACCGGGAGTGGTGCGCTCTGCGCCACTCCCGCCGGGCTCTGCGCGGGCAGCGTCGCGTCGTCGGACTCGCGATTCCATTGCAGGACTTGGTTCTGACCGCCGGCGCGCAGGTCGCGGTTGTTGTCGGCGGTGTCGCGCATGGCCATGAAGGTGACGTGCGCCTGGGGGAGCGGTGTGCTGTGGCGGAGGTGGAAGCGGCCGTAGAGCACGCTGCCGGTGGTCACGTCGGTGAGCGTGGTGCCGAGGAAGATGTGGTTGCAGTAGTTGCCGCCGCCGTTGACTTTCGCGGACCTGGTGCCGGTGTGGGCGATCGTCGGATCGATGGTGACCGTGCCGGTGCCGGTGCAGTTCGGCGCGCCGACCGTCCAGCGCCCGCCGGGCGTGGTCATCGACTCGAAGTCCTCGCACACGGTGGCCGCGCACGCGGCGGCTCGCACCGGCGCGGCGCTCACCGGCCCGGTGCTCACCGCGGCGGCCGCCGCCAGGCAGATGGTGAGGATCCCAGCGAGCTTCCGCATGTGGTCATCCCTTCATTGGGAGCGCTCCCAGACGAGCGAAGCACGACGGGTGGTGAGTTGTAAAGGGTGCGGCCGGAGTAACGACGTCCACCGATAGAACGACCGTTATGGCACTGGGAGTGGAGGAGGGGAAAAGATGTCGGTTGGCAAGCGGCGGCACAAAGATCACGCACGGGACGATTTCCGTGGTGAGTTCGAACGAGATCGCGACCGGGTGCTGTATTCGTCCGCCTTCCGCCGGCTCGCCGGGGTGACGCAGGTGGCCGCGGTGAGCGAGCAACGGGTGCTGCACAACCGGCTGACGCACAGTTTGAAGGTCGGTCAGCTGGCCCGCCGGATCGCGCAATCGCTGAAGCACGAATCGGAGGAGAAAGCGGCGCGGTGCGGGGTGGACGCCGACGTGGCGGAAACGGCCGGGCTCGCCCACGACATCGGGCATCCGCCGTTCGGGCACATCGCCGAAGGAGTGCTGGACAAGCGGTTGAAAAGGTTCGAGGGGATCGAAGGCTTCGAGGGAAACGCCCAGTCGTTCCGGATCGTGACCAAGTTGGCCACTCGCCGGACCAAGCACGAAGGGCTGAACCTGACCAAGGAAAGCCTGGACGCGATACTGAAGTACCCGCGCACCAAGGCGGACGAACCGGTGAAGAAGCCGCACTGGAACGACCGCGGCCGCGGGGAGAAGTGGGGCGTCTACCGCAGCGAACTCGAGGACTTCCGCTTCGCCCGGCAAGGTGACCGGCGGCATCTGCGGTGTGCGAACGCCACCATCATGGACTGGGCGGACGACATCACGTATGCGACCCATGACATCGAGGACTACTTCCGCGCCGGACTGATTCCGCTCCACGATTTGTGGCGGGACTCCGATGAACTCGTCGCGCACGGGGTCAAACGACTGGATGATGGGCGCGGCTTCAAACCCGCGCGGTTCGAAGAGGCGCTCGAGAAGGTGCTGCACGTATTCAACGGATGGGGGCGCGGTCGACTTTGGGACACCAGGAAGAATCGCGCATGGCTGAACGAGGTCACCTCGCGGAACCTGACCGAGCTGGTGTCCGCCGCGCGGATCGTCGGTAGGTCACCGCGGGTGAAGATCGACACGAGTGCGCAATACCTGGTCGAGGCGTTGAAGGAGTTGACCTTTTTCTACGTGATCGACCGGCCGCCGCTGGCGATGGCGCAGGAGGGGCAGAAGAAGATCATCGGAGATCTCTTCGACCAGCTCTGCGAATGCCTGCGCCAGGCACCGGACAGTCCGAAGATCCCGGTGACCCTGCGCGAGGACTACGCGATGCTCGAGAAAACCTACTCCGGCAACGAGTCGTCGCGGCGGGCGCGGGCGGTGGTGGATTACATCTGCCTCCTCACCGACGGGCAGGCGGTTGATCTGGGTGAGCGGCTCAGCGGCGCCGCCCGTACCTCGATGTTCGGGGCCTGGTTCTAGGGGTGCCACCGGCGGGACTTGGGTAGTGGCGGCGCGTATGAGCCGATCCGGCTGGTGCGTAAGGACAAAGCCGCGCACGTCTCGGCCAGGCGGACGGCCGCGGCCACGCCGTCGACCACCGGGACGCCGAGTTCCGCGCTGATCCGGCGGTCCATGCCGGTCATCCCGGCGCACCCGAGCACCACCACCTCCGCGCCACGGTCGCGCACGCGGCGGGCGGCGGTGATCAGGGCCGAGGCGGTGCGCTGCGAATCGCCCAGTTCGAGGACGCCGAGGCCGGTGCCCGCCACGCCGACGCAGTTCGGGAGCACGCCCGCGGTGTGCAGGCTGTCCTCGATCATCCCGGCCGTTCTGTCCAAAGTGGTCACCACGCCATACCTCCTGCCCAGCAGGCAGGCCAGGTGCGCAGCGGCTTCGGTGATGTCGACGACCGGGATGCTCAACAGCTCCCGCGCGCCTTCGCGGCCGTGTTCACCGAAACCCGCCAGTACCACGGCATCGAACGAACTCTCGTCGATGCCGCGCAGCAGGTCCAGTACCGCGGCGGCGCTCAGATAACTGTCCAGCCAGCCTTCCGCCGACTCCGGACCCCACGTCGGCGTCATCGCCACGATCTCGGTGCCGGGGCTCGCGGCCGCGCGCGCCCCGGCTTCGATCTCCTTCGTCATGCTTTCCGTCGTGTTGCAGTTCGTCACCAGGATGCGCATGTCACGCCCGCGAAGACGAGGCCAGCACCCGGTACAGCAGCGCCGCCGCCGCGGTGCCGATGAACCACGAATACGGCGCCGCCGGGGCGAAGAACGGGACCAGCGCGATCACCGCGCTCAACGCCGCCGTCGGCACAAAAACCCACAGCGCCACCGGGTTCACCCCCTTGCGGTAGTGGTACGGGGACTCCGGCGAACCGTCGAACAGCTTCGCCACGTCCACCGAGCCGCGCTTGATCAGGTAATAGTCGACGATCATGATGCCGAACAACGGCCCGAGAAAGGCGCCGAGCCCGCCGAGGAAGTAGTTCACCACGGCCGGCGACGAGTACAGCTTCCACGGCAGCACACACAGCGCGGCCACCGCGCTGATCATGCCGCCCACCTTGAAGCTGATCCGCTTCGGCCACATGTTCGCCAGGTCGTACGCGGGCGAGACGAAGTTCGCCACGATGTTCACGCCCATGGTGGCGATCGCGAAGGTCAGCGCGCCGATCACCAGCACCGCGGTGTTGTCCACCCGCGCCAGCAGCTCGGCCGGATCGGTGATCGCCTCGCCGAAGACCTCCAGGCTGCCCGCGGTGACGATCACCGAGAGCAGGGCGAACGCCGTCGAGTTGATCGGTAGTCCCCAGAAGTTCCCGCGCCGCACCGTTTTCTGGTCCGGGGTGAACCGCGAGAAGTCGCAGAAGTTCAGCATCAACGTGCCGTAGATGGCCAGGATCAGCCCCACCGCGCCGAACCACTGGCGGAACTGCTCCCCTGTGGACAGATCGACCGGGCTGTCGGTGAGCGAGATGTTCCAGTCGGCGGCGAACAGGATCCACCCCGCCAGCGCGATCATCACCACCCAGATGGCCGGCCCGCACCAGTCCTGGAACTTGCGCACCGACTCCATGCCGCGGGTCAGCACCAGCGCCTGCGCCAGCCACAGCGCGATGAAGCAGGCCCAGCCCAGCGCGTGCAGGCCGAGAAAGCCCACCCGCGTCCACGACTCCATCGCCGGATCGATCGCCAGCACCAGCACGGTGATCGCCACCGAGGCCAGATAGGTCTGGATGCCGTACCAGAAGATCGCGATCACCGCGCGGATCAACGCGGGCAGGTTGGCGCCGAAGGTGCCGAAGCTGATCCTGGCCACCACCGGGAACGGCACGCCGGTGCGCTGCCCGATCCGGCCCATCAGGTTCATGCCGACGTAGATGATCACAAAACCGAACAGCAGCGCGGTGAACACCTGCCAGGCCGACAGGCCGAGCACGAACAACCCGGCGGCGAAGGTGTAGTTGCCGAGGTTGTGCACGTCCGACATCCACAGCGCGAAGATGTCGTAGACCTTCCACTTCCGCTCGCGGGCGGGGGCTAGGTCCTCGTTGTACAGGCGGGGGTCCTGCCGGAGGTCCGGCGTGGGGGTGCCGACAGCGGTCACAGTGCCTCCCGGTCTTCCCGGATGGGCGTTTGGTATCCCAAACTTTGGTATCCCAAATGTGACGCACGACAAGCCGGGCGTCAATGGGCTCCGCGATAAACTCCGGTAACGGCTGGTTACGGCCGTGTTGACCGGGGCGGGGGAGCGAGTGGACACCGACACGGCGCGGCAGCCGCTGGCCGCGGTGCGCCGGCGCGTGCGCGACGAGCTGCGCGAGCGCATCCTCAACGGCAGGCTGAAGCCGGGGGACCGGCTGGTCGAGCGCGACCTCGCCGAGGACCTCGGGGTGTCGCGGGTGCCGGTGCGCGAGGCGATCCGCAGCCTGGAGGCGGACGGCTTCGTGGTGGTGCAGTCGCCGCGCCGGGTGGTCGTCCGCCAACTGTCCAAAGTGGACGTCGAAGAGTTGTTCGACGTGCGCGAGGCGCTGGAGTCGATGGCCGCCGCGCGGGCCGCCGAGCGCGCGGACAAGGCCGGGTTGCGTGAGCTGAAAAGGCTGCTGGAGCAGGCGGGCCGGGCCACCGCGGCGAACAAGTCCGCCCGCATCGCCGAGCTGAACAGCCGGTTCCACGAGGAGATCATCACGCTGGCGGGCAACAGCCTGCTCTCCACCGTGATGCAGCCGCTCGCCGACCGGCTGCACTGGCTGACCAGTCAGAACGAGCACTGGTCCGATCTGTTCGCCGAGCACCGCGAGCTGTACGAGGCGATCGCGTCGGGTGATCCGGAGCGGGCCAGGACCTGCGCGCTGGAGCACGTCCGGACGAACCGCGCGGTCACCCTCGAACAGCTTTTCCCCGAGGACTAGAGCCGTCGCGGGCCGGGGCCGAGTGCGGCCAGCTTGTCCTCCGGGTTCATCAGCTGGCACTGCTCGAACGACAGGCAGCCGCAGCCGATGCACTCGGTGAACCGGTCGCGCATCCGCTCCATCTTCTCGATGCGGCTGTTCAGCTCCCTGCGCCAGCACTCCGACGCCCGCTCCCAGAACTCCTTGGTGGGCGGGGAATCCGCGGGCAGGAAGTCGAGCACCTCGCGGATCACCGCCAGCGGGATGCCGACGCTCTGCGAAGCGCGGACGAACGCCACGCGCCGCAGCATGTGCCTGCCGTAGCGCCGCTGGTTCCCGCTGGTGCGCCTGCTCCGGATGAGCCCCTCGCGTTCGTAGAAGCGCAGCGCCGACGCGGGCACGCCGCACCGCTCGACCATCTCGCCGATGGTCAGTTCCTGGGCAACGGCCATACGGCCAGCGTAGCTCAACTAATGTTCAGATCGACCGCACCGCGAGGTCCCCTGGTGACCGGCACGCAGCGGTCGGCCGAGCCGTTCGACGCGGCCAGCACACGTTCGAGGATGCCGAGCGAGGTCTCCAGCTCGGAGATCTGCCCGCGGATCCGCTGCTTGGCCACTTCGAGGTCCTTCGCCAGCCCCGGTCCGGGCACGATGTACTCCGCCGTGCCGTCCACGCACGGCAGCAGCTGCGCGATCTTGCTGCTGCACAGCCCCGCCGAGTAGAACAGCTGGATCTGCACCACCTTGGCGACGTCGCTCTCCTGGAAGCAGCGGTACCCGTTGGCGTCGCGGCCGGGCTTGAGCAGCTGCTCTTCCTCGTAGTAGCGCAGGGCCCGCACACTGACCCCGGTGCGCCGGGACAGGTCACCGATCCTCATGGGGAGAGATTAGCTTGACCCTCACGCCAATGTGAGGGTTTAGCTTCGCCGCATGCAGACCGAAAGCCCTTTGTTGCGCCCCTACCGGAACGGCGCGCTCGCCCTGCCGAACCGCGTCGCGATGGCCCCGATGACCCGCGGCCGCGCCGACGACACCACCGGCGTCCCGCACCCGCTGACCAGCCTGTACTACGCCCAGCGCGCCTCCGCCGGGCTGATCGTGACCGAGGGGATCTGGCCGTCCCTGACCGGCAAGAGCACCCCCGGCGTGCCCGGGATCGCGACCGCCGAGCAGGTCGATCGCTGGCGTGAGGTGACCACCGCGGTGCACGCGGCGGGCGGGCGAGTCTTCGCCCAGCTGTGGCACGCCGGGCGGGTGAGCCACCCGTCCCTGATCGGTGAGCAGACCGTGGCGCCCTCGGCGGTGCGGGCCGAGGGCCGGGTCTACGTCAAGGACGGCTGGACCGAGACGACCACACCGCGGGCGCTGACCACCGAGGACCTGGCGCGGATCGTCGAGGAGTTCGTCACCGCCGCGCGCAACGCGATCGACGCCGGTTTCGACGGCGTCGAACTCCACGGTGCGAACGGCTACCTGCTGCACGAGTTCCTCGCCGACAACACCAATCTCCGCACCGACCGCTACGGCGAGCGCATCCGGTTCCCGCTGGAGGTCACCGAGGCCGTGGTCGCCGCGATCGGCGCCGACCGGGTCGGCTACCGGATCTCCCCGGGCAATCCGGAGAACGACCTGGTCGAGGCGGACTGGCCGACCGTGTACGGGGACCTGCTGGACGAGTTCAACCGGCTCGGCCTGGCCTACCTGCACGTGGTGGCCACCGACGAGGCGGTGTTCCCGGTGGTGCGGCCGCGCTGGCACGGGCCGCTGCTCGGCAACCTGCACCTGGGCCCGCCGTCCACCAGGGAGGACGCGGAACGGCTGGTCGAGGCCGGGCTGGTGGACGTGGCCACCTTCGGCAGGCTGTTCATCGGCAATCCGGACCTACCGGCCCGGTTCGCCACCGGCGCGCCACTGGTGGAGGTCGACAAGCACCAGCACTACGGCTCCGCGCTGGACGGCTACGTCGACTTCCCGGCCGTCACGACGACGCGCTTGCCTTCTCCGGTTCCGGCTTGACGCCGTTGCCGTTCCCGTTCGACGACGGCTTCTCCTCTTCCTTCTTCGCCTTGTCGGCGGTCTCGGAAGCGGGAGGGGTGTCCTTGGCCGCGTCGGCGGGAGCGGTGATCGACTCGTCCGCCTCGTCCTCGATCGGGTCGAGGGCATCGGCGTTGCGGCTGAGCACCTCGTCGGCGGCACGCAGCCGGGCGAGCGCCTGCTGCTGCAGCTCGGAGAGCTTGTTCACCTTGGTGGTCGCGTCGTTCGTCCGGCGCTCCGCGTCGCGGGTGGCCTCGTCGATCAGGCGCTTCGCCTCGGCGGTGGCCTCGTCGACCCGGCGCTTGGCCTCCGCGGTCGCCTCGGACAGCCGTCGCTCGGCCTGCTGCTTGCTCGCCGTGCGCTGGTCGGCGACGTGCTTCTCCAGCGCCGCGTGGTCGGCGGCGTGCTTGGCGTCGAACTCCATCTCCAGCGAGCGCCGCTTGCGCTCGGCCTCGATGTCGAGCCGCTCGCGGTGGCGGGTGGCGTCCACGGTCAGGCGCTGCACCTCGGCGCGGGTGGCGTCCAGCGCGGCGCGCTGCTCGCGCTGGATGGCGTCGGCCTGCTTGTCCACCTCGGCCAGCAGCTTCGTGTAGCGCTCGCGCAGCTTGTCCGCGGCCTCGGTGGTCGCCGTCCAGTGGCTTTCGGCGGCCACCTTCGCGCGCTGGGTGATCTCCTCGGCGCGCATCTGGGCGAGCTTGACCGTGCGCTGCATCCGCTCGTCGAGGTCCTCGAGCCGCTCCGGTGGCTTCTTCAGCTCCTCGACCCGCGCGTGCAGGTTGCTGATCTCCCGCCGGGCGTTCTCCAGTTCCCTGGACAGCGTGCTGGCCTGCGCCATGGCCGAATCGCGATCGGCCATGATCCGGCGCACCTGAGCCTCGACGTGATCCAGGTACTGCAGCACCTGGCTGCGATCGAACCCGTGCCACGCCTGTCCGTATTCACGACGGAGGGGGAGGAATCCGGGTTCGCGTTCGGAGGACCGTCCAGCACTTCCAGCCATGGCCTCGACGTTACCCGCGCCCGGGATCGCGCCCGCGTTCGACCTGCCCTACCAATGGAATCCCTTGGTCAATTTCGCCAGTGCGGTGGCCGCCCTGGAGAGGTGACGTTCGCCACGGCCGATCTTGAGCCCGCCCTCGCCGCCCGCCGCGGCGGAGTCCGGGAAGATGCGGAAACCCTGGTACGCCACCGCATCGGTGAGGCCGGGCGTGAGCGTGTAGGCCAGCCCGATGGCCTGGCCGATCGGCGTGCCGATGTGCTTCGGCCGCTCCTTGAGCGCCTTGAGCACCATGTCCGCCGCCTGATCGGGTGATTTTGTCGGGAACGCGTCGTAGATCTTGGTCGGCCGGATCATCGGCGTGCGCACCAGTGGCATGTGGATGGTGGTGAAGGTGATGCCGTCGCCGTGGGTTTCGGTGGCGGCGATGCGCGAGAAGTAGTCGAGCGCGGCCTTCGACGCGGCGTAGGCGGAGAACCGCGGCGCGATGCCCTGCACCCCGATCGAGGACACGTTCACGATGTGCCCGAACTTGCGCTCCGACATGTGCGGCAGCACGGCGAGGATGAGCCGGACCGCGCCGAAGTAGTTGATCGCCATCGCGCGCTCGTAGTCGTGCATGCGGTCGTAGGACAGCTTGATCGAGCGGCGGATCGAGCGGCCGGCGTTGTTGACCAGCATGTCGATCCGGCCGTGCTCGGCGAGCATGGCGTCGACCGCCTTGCGCACCGACTCCTCGTCGGTCAGGTCCGCCGGGTACACCGAGGCGTGCCCGCCCGCGGTGATGATCTCGTCGCGGACCTCCTCCAGCTCGTGCTGCCGCCGCGCCACCAGCAGCGGCACCCCGCCCTGCTCGGCGACCTTCAGCGCGGTCGCCCGGCCGATGCCCGACGACGCGCCGGTGATCACCACGCGGCGGCCGTCCAGCTCGCCGCGCGGGCCGTGCTTGCGCGCGCGGAACGGGTCGAGGTGTTCACGCCAGTAGCGCCACAGCGCGGGCGCGTAGTCCTCCAGCCGCGGCACCTCCACCCCGGAACCGGCCAGCGCCTTGCGGGTGCTCGCCGAGGAGAACACCGACGGGAAGGTCATCGTGTCCAGCAGCACCGGCGGGATGCCGAGGCGTTCGAGCACCGCGTCCCGCGCGATCGACACACCGGGGATGTTCTCGCTGAACCGGATCATCTTGAGCACCCCGCGCGAGAGGCGCTCGTCGAGTTCGGTGGTGATCGTCGGCGCTCCCGCGGCACGGGCGAAGGCGTTGTAGACGTCGGTGACCGGCTGCGGTTCCGGGTTGACGAGGTGGAAGACCTGGCCGTCCAGGCCGGGCTTGAGGCTCAGCTCGACCAGCGCGTCGGCCACGTAGTCGACCGGGACCAGGTTGGTGTCGCCGATGTCCGGGCCGACCAGCGGCAGGCTGGGCAGCGAGGTGAGCCGCGCGATGGCGGGGAAGACGTAGTACGGGCCGTCGATCTTGTCCATCTCGCCGGTGCGCGAGTGGCCGACCACCGCGGCCGGCCGGTAGATCCGGTACGGCACCTGGTGCTGCTCGCGGACCAGGCGCTCGGCCTCGAACTTGGTGCGGTGGTACGGGGTGGGCAGGCGCTGCCCGGCGTCGAACATCTCCTCGGTGAACACCCCGTCGTAGTCGCCGGCCACGGCCACCGACGAGACGTGGTGCAGGCGGCCGGCGCGCAGGTCGGTGGCCAGCGCGAGCACCTGCGCGGTGCCTTCGACGTTGGCGCGGACGCTCTCCTCGTCGTCGGCGGTGAGGTCGTAGAGCGCGGCCAGGTGCATCACGTGGTCGACCCGCCCGCGCAGCTCGTCGCGGGCGGCTTCGTCCAGGCCGAGCAGTGGCTCGGTGAGGTCACCGGTGACCAGTTTCACCCGCTCGGGGTGCGGCCAGCCGTCGACGAGCGCGGACAGCCTCGCCCGGGACACCTCGCGCACGACCAGGGTGACCGAGTCGACCTCCTCGCGGGTGAGCAGGAGCCGGGTGAAATGGCGGCCGATCAGCCCGGTCGCCCCGGTCACCAGGAAGGTCGCCATTTTTCCTCCAGAATTCGGCCGGACGTGCATTGTGCCACCGCGGTGCGGGTACATGCGGGTACAACCGTGATCAAAGGTCCCTAGTGTGTGTGGTGCACCGGCGCTGTCCGGTATGAGTAAAGTTGTCTTTACCCGACGGGAACCGGCCGGCACGCGCGGTCGTTATACCCGATGCAAGGTGCCAGTAGATCCAGGAGGATCAGGTGCGTTCCAGCAGCAACCCCGCGTTCCGGCGGCTGCCCGTGGGCGGCGGCGGAACCCAGTACGGGCCGAACATGGGCTTCGGCCAGCCGCAGGGTGGCGTGCCCGGTTACGGCCCGCCGCAGGCTCCGGCCGGCTCCGCCGACCGGCCCATGACCGTCGACGACGTCGTCATCAAGACCGGGATGAGCCTCGGCGTCGCGCTCATCACCGGGATCATCACCGCGATCTGGGCGCAGTCCCAGGCCGCGGTCAACGCGATGGGCCCGATCCTCGGCGCGATGATCGGCGGCATGCTCGTCGGTCTGGTGATCTCGCTGGTCATCATCTTCAAGCAGAAGCCGAGCGGGCCGCTGACGCTGGCCTACTCGGCCGCCGAGGGTGTGTTCCTCGGTGCCATCTCCGGACTGTTCGAGATGCTCTACCCGGGCATCGCGCTGCAGGCCATCATCGGTACCGCCGGTGTGTTCATCACCATGCTGATCGTCTACAAGACCGGCGCGGTGAAGGTCACCCCCAAGCTGACCAAGTGGATCATCGGCGCCGTGGTCGGCGCCGCGATCCTGATGCTGGTCAACCTGGTGACCAGCTTCTTCGGCTTCAACCCGCTGCGTGACGGCGGCCCGATCGCGATCATCTTCAGCCTCGTGGTGATCGGCATCGCGGCGTTCAGCTTCCTGCTGGACTTCGACCAGGCCGACCGGATGATCCGCGAGGGCATGCCGTCGAAGTGGGCCTGGTTCGCCGCGTTCGGCCTGATGACCACGCTGGTCTGGCTGTACCTGGAGATCCTGCGCCTGCTCTCGTACTTGCAGAGCGACTAGCGGTTTTCTCTTCGGAAAGGGCGGCACCCGGGCAGTCCCGGGTGCCGCCCTTTTTGTGCGTGCCCGTCGCACTCTGTGGGACGGGATGCCAGGTGGCGGGCTCGCCACCTACCTTCGGGGCGTTCCGCTCCGAAGATCGCCTGGAGTCATGGTGGCCGCGACCGAGTCCAAGTTCCTCCCCGCTTTCCCGACCTCCTGCGAGGCGCCGCGACCCCGTCCGGAGGAACCGGTGCGCGTGGTCCCGCTGGCCGTCGCCGGGCTGCTCGCGGTCGCGCTGACCTGGTACGTCTGGGCTTCCTACGGCGCCAAGAACGGGGTGCTGCTGGCGCTGGGCCTCGGCCTCGGGCTGGCGTTGTTCCACTCCCGCTTCGGCTTCACCTCGGCCTGGCGCCAGCTGATCGCCGTCGGCAACGGCCAGGGCCTGCGGGCGCACACCCTGCTGCTGGGCACCGCGGCCACGCTGATCGCGTTGATCGTGTCCACCGGCTCCGGGCTGTTCGGCTCGGTGCCGAAGGCCACCGGCGGCCCGATCGGGCTCGCCTTGTTCGCCGGGGCGGTGCTGTTCGCGATCGGCATGCAGCTGGGCGGCGCCTGCGCCTCCGGCACGCTCTTCGCGGTCGGCTCCGGCCAGTCGGCGATCGTGCTGACGCTCGGTGGGTTCATCGCCGGTTCGGTGCTCTACACCTGGGCGTTCCCGCTCTTCGACGGCTGGCCGTCGCTGCCGGGCGTGCTGCTGGCCGACCACGTGGGCTGGTTCGGCTCGTGGCTGATCACCATCGCCGTGCTGGTCGCCATCGTCTACGTGACGAAGCTGGTGCAGGCGCGTCGGAACCCGCCGCCGGTGGACGTGGTGCCGACCGCGCGCGGCTTCGCCAGGATCCTGCGTGGTTCGTGGCCGATCCTGGTCGGCGCGGTGGTGCTCGGCGTGCTCGCCGGTGCGGTTTTCCTGGTGTCCGGCGGGATCTGGGGCGTCACCTTCGCCTTCGCCCTGTGGGGCGCGAAGGTGCTGCAGCTGTTCGGCCTGCACCCGGAGGCGTGGGAGTTCTGGCAGAGCACCGGCAACGCCAAGGCACTTGCGAGTCCTGTTTGGACGGACAAGACCACGCTGACCAACGTGGGCATCATGATCGGCGCCGCGATCGCCGCGGCCGCGGCGGGGGCGTGGAAGATCCACAGCCAGATCCCGTGGCGCACCGCGCTGGCCGCGGTGCTCGGCGGCATCCTGATGGGCATCGGCGCGCGGCTCGCCGGCGGCTGCAACATCGGCGCCTATCTCGGCGGCATCTCGGTGGGCAGCCTGCACGGCTGGCTCTGGGGCCTGTTCGCGCTCGGCGGCACCTGGATCGGGCTCAAGCTGCGCCCGCTGTTCGGCCTCGGCAACCCGAAGCCGTCCGACAGCATCTGCTGACCGGAGCCGGGTGCGCGGGCGGGCCCGCGCACCCGTCAAGGGATCAGGAAAGGCGCTCCAGCACCATGGCCATGCCCTGCCCGCCGCCGACGCACATGGTTTCCAGGCCGAACTGCTTGTCGTGGTGCTGCAGGGAGTTGATCAGGGTCGAGCTGATCCGGGCCCCGGTCATGCCGAACGGGTGCCCGACCGCGATCGCGCCACCGTTGACGTTCAGCTTCTCGATGTCGATGCCGAGGTCCTTGTAGGACGGGATGACCTGGGCGGCGAACGCCTCGTTGATCTCGACCAGGTCGATGTCCCCGATGGACAGTCCGGCCCGCGACAGCGCCTGCTTGGACGCCTCGACCGGTCCGTAGCCCATGATCTCGGGCGACAGACCGGAAACCCCGGTGGACACCACGCGCGCGAGCGGGGTGATGCCCAGTTCCTTGGCCTTGGTGTCGGACATGATCACCAGTGCCGCGGCGCCGTCGTTGAGCGGGCAGCAGTTGCCCGCGGTGATCCGGCCGTCCGGGCGGAACACCGGCTTGAGCCCGGACACGCCCTCCAGCGTGACCCCGGCGCGCGGCCCGTCGTCCTTCGCGACGACCGTGCCGTCGGGCAGGGTCACCGGGGTGATGTCCTTGGCCCAGAAGCCGTCGGCGATCGCCTTCTCGGCCAGGTTCTGCGACCGGACGCCGAACTCGTCCATCTCCTCGCGGGAGACGTTCTTCAGCCGCGCCAGGTTCTCCGCGGTCTGGCCCATGGCGATGTAGACGTCGGGCAGCTGCCCGTTCTCGCGCGGGTCGGTCCAGCTGTCGGCGCCCTGCTCGGCGGTCGCCTTGGTGCGGGCCTCGGCCTCGGCGAAGATCGGGTTGTGCGTGTCCGGCCAGGAGTCGGAGCTGCCCTTGGAGAACCGCGAGACGGTCTCCACGCCGGCGGAGATGAACACGTCGCCTTCCCCGGCCTTGATGGCGTGCAGTGCCATCCGGGTGGTCTGCAGGCTGGACGAGCAGTAGCGGGTGACGGTGCAGCCGGGCAGGTGGTCGTAACCCAGCTCGACGGCCACCGCGCGGCCCATGTTGAACCCGGACTCGCCGCCGGGCAGGCCGCAGCCGAGCATCAGGTCGTCGATCTGCGTGGGGTCGAGCTGCGGCACCTTGTCCAGCGCGGCGCGCACCATCTGCACGGCCAGGTCGTCCGGGCGCAGGCTCACCAGTGAGCCCTTGTTCGCACGCCCGATCGGGGAACGCGCGGTGGACACGATCACGGCTTCGGGCATCGTGGGGCTCCTTCGAGGTTTCTACTAAGCGGGCGCTCACCTCCCATCCTCCACGCTCGGCGCCGCGGGGCAAGCCCCGGACGGCGGTTAGGCTGGAGGCGCGCCCCGACCGGGCGCGTCTTTCCGCTGAACAGGGAGCCGGGTGTGGAGTACGCCGAACACATCGTCGATCTGGTGGGCAACACGCCACTGGTGAAGCTGAACGCGCTGGCCGAGGGGGTCAAGCCGCTGGTGCTGGCCAAGGTCGAGTACGTCAACCCCGGTGGGAGCGTCAAGGACCGCATCGCGCTGCGCATGGTGGAGGCGGCCGAGCGCTCCGGTGAGCTGAAGCCCGGCGGCACGATCGTCGAGCCGACCTCGGGCAACACCGGCGTCGGGCTGGCCATGGTCGCCCAGCGCAAGGGCTACAAGTGCGTGTTCGTCTGCCCGGACAAGGTCAGCGAGGACAAGCGCAACGTGCTCAAGGCCTACGGCGCCGAGGTGGTGGTCTGCCCGACCGCCGTCGCGCCGGAGCACCCCGAGTCCTACTACAACGTCTCGGACCGCCTGGTCACCGAGATCGAGAACGCCTGGAAGCCGAACCAGTACGCGAACCCGGAGAACCCGGCCAGCCACTACCACTCGACCGGCCCGGAGCTGTGGCGGCAGACCGACGGCCGGATCACCCACTTCGTCGCCGGTGTCGGCACCGGCGGCACCATCTCCGGCACCGGCCGCTACCTCAAGGAGGTCAGCGACGGCAAGGTCAAGATCGTCGGCGCGGACCCGGAGGGCTCGGTCTACTCGGGCGGCTCGGGGCGGCCGTACCTGGTCGAGGGCGTCGGCGAGGACTTCTGGCCGGAAACCTACGACCGGTCGGTCGCGGACGAGATCATCCCGGTCTCCGACGCCGACTCGTTCCACGTCACCCGCCGTCTGGCCCGTGAAGAGGGCCTGCTGGTCGGCGGCTCGTGCGGAATGGCCGTGGCCGCGGCGCTGGAGCTGGCCGAGCGCGGCACCGAGGACGACGTGATCGTGGTGCTGCTGCCCGACAGCGGCCGCGGCTACCTGACCAAGGTGTTCAACGACTCGTGGATGGCCTCGTACGGCTTCCTGCCCCCGGACTCGACCGGTGCCACCGTCGGCGACGTGCTGCGGCGCAAGGACGGTTCGCTGCCCGACCTGGTGCACAGCCACCCCAACGAGACGGTCGGCGAGGCGGTGGCCATCCTGCGGGAGTTCGGCGTCAGCCAGATGCCGGTGGTCAGCGCGGAACCGCCGGTGATGGCGGCCGAGGTGGTCGGCGCGGTCAACGAGCGCGACCTGCTCGACGCGTTGTTCACCGGCAAGGCGGGCCTGGCGGACCGGCTGGAGACGCACATGTCCCCGCCGCTGCCCACGATGGGCGCGGGCGAGCCGGTCGGCTCGGCGATGACCGCGCTGACCGCCGCCGACGGCGCGCTGGTGCTCGTCGACGGCAAGCCGGCCGGGGTCGTGACCAGGCAGGACCTGCTCGCCTTCCTCGCCGGTAGGTAGAAGAATTCCATCGTGTGGCGGGGCTGGGGCGTTACGCGCACTCCACCCCGCCATCAGATAGCGTGTGCCCGAGTTGAGTTGAATAGCCCAGGTCCTCGTCAAGGGGGTTCAAGACCCACATGAGTGCTCCGCAGCCACCGGACCAGCCTTGGGGCGGCGGGCAGCCGTCTCAAGGCCCGCCGAGTGGTCCCAACCCGCAACAGGAAAACCCGTTCGGCCAGGCCGAGCCGACCCAGGTCGTGCAGCCCGGCCAGCCACCGGCCGGCGGTGGCCAGTTCGGCGACACCCCCGAGCCGACGCAGGTTGTCCAGCCGGCCAAGCCCGGCGACGCCGGTGCCACCCAGGTGGTGAACCCGGTGCAGGGTGGCGGTGAGCCCGGCGCGGACTCCACCCAGCTGGTGCCCCCCGGCTCGCAGCCGCCGCCCGCGATCCCGTACGCCCCGCCGCCCAGCGCGGCGGACAACCCGAACGCCGCCTTCGGCCAGCCCGGCGGTGGGTTCGGCGGACCCGGTGGGTTCGACCCCTCGCAGGGCCAGCAGCAGCCCGGTGGCCCGGGTGGCTTCGGCCAGCCGCCGCAGGGCGGCCCCGGCGGACCTGGTGGTTTCGGCCCGCCTCCCGGCGGTCCCGGTGGTTTCGGCCCGCCGCCCGGCCAGCAGCCCGGCGGCTTCGGCCAGCCCGGTTACGGCCCGCCCCCCGGTGGGGGCAGTGACAACAACAAGATGATCTCGATGATCATCGCCGGCGCGATCGCCGGTCTGGCCGGTCTGTCGCTGATCGTCAACCTGATCAGCATGATCAGCGCGGCCGAGTACGCCGACGGCCTGGTGATCGTCCTGTGGGTGGTCCTGCTGCTCGGCCTCGGTGGCGCGATCGCCGGTGGCGCACTGGTCTTCATGCGCAAGAAGATCGCGCAGTACGTGTTGCTCGGTGCCGGTGGTCTGCTGATCCTGTTCACCATCGTGGTGGCGGCGATGTACGCCTTCGCCGGTGGGCTGATCTTCAACCTGTTCGTCGGTCTGCTCACCGCCGGTGCCGGTGTGCTCGGCTTCTTCCCGCAGACCCAGCCGTGGATCGGCATCGACAGCGGGTCGGCGTTCGGCGGCCAGCAGGGTGGCGGCTTCGGCGGCCCGGGTGGTCCCGGTGGCCCCGGCGGGTTCGGCCCGCCTCCCGGTGGCGGCTTCGGCCCGCCTCCTGGCGGTGGTTTCGGCCAGCCGCCCGGCGGTCCCGGTGGCTTCCCGCCCCAGGGTCCGCCGAGTGGTGGGTTCGGCCAGCAGCCGCAGGGCCCGCCCAGCGGTGGCTTCGGCCAGCCGCCCCAGGGCCCGCCGAGCGGTGGCTTCGGCCAGCCGCAGGGTCCGCCCAGCGGCGGGTTCCCGCAGCAGGGTCAGCCGCCCGCGTTCGGGCAGCCGGGGCAGCAGCCCCCGCCGCCCGGTGGTTTCCCGCCGCCGCCGGGGCAGCAGCAGCCCCCGCAGCAGTGGTGACCAGGTAACCGACTGGGTAACGCAGTCTCGAGGGGTGCCCTCGGCCGTTCGGCCGAGGGCACCCTTTTTTCGCGTCCGGCCCGCTAGGGTGACTGCCTGAGACTTGCGACGCACCTGGGAGAACCCCGTGACGAATCCCTACGGCTACCAGCAACAGCCGGGCCCTGGTCACCCCGGGCAGCACGGCTATCCCGCGCCGGCGCAGCGCCGCCCGAACGGGGCCACCGCGATCATCGCGGCGGTGCTCGGGCTGGTCCTCGCCGGAACCACCGGCTACCTCACCGTCGCCGAGCTGTTCATCGACCTCCCGGCGGCCATCGGCATCGACGACCTGCCCGGCGGCGTGCTGACCTTCTACGGCCTGCTCACCGGCTGCGCGGTTTTTGCCCTGATCGGCTCGCTGATCACCTTCTTCCGCGCCACCGCCGGCGCGATCCTGCTGCTCATCGGCGGGCTGCTGGGGGTGGTGGCGGTCTTTCTCGAGCCGGTGTTCTCGGCGCTCTGGAACAGCAACTACGGCCGTTACTTCGAGGCGGTGTTCGACTTCGGCCAGAGCGAGGCCGTTCTGCGGTTCATGATCATGGTGCTGGCGCCGCTCACGCTGATCCTCGCCGTGCTGCCGACCACGTTCCGGTACCTGGGTTACAAACCGCAGGCACAGCCGATCTACGGGCCCCCGCAGGGATACCCGCCGCAACAGGGCTGGTGAATGAGGACCGCGGTCGCCGCCGGGGTACTGGCGCTGCTCGGCGGGCTCTGGCACCTGTTCGGCCTGGTCGCGGCGGCCGCCTCGCTGGTCACCACCGAGGCGGGCTGGTTCCAGGTGGTGGTCGGCATCGGGTTCAACCTGGCGGTGTCCGCGCTGCTGCTGCCGGGCGGGACCAAGCTGCTGCGACGCCGTCCCTACGGCAGGCTGATGGTCATCGCCGGGGTGTGCGCGGCCCTGCTGAGCTACCTGCTGGTGATCCTCGGCGGGCTGGCCGGGCTGACCGACAGCGCCGCCGGGGCCAGTTTCGCGATGGCGGGCGTAGTGCTGATCCTCACCATCGTGCCCGCGGTGGTCACGTTGAGCCTGGTACTGATGCCCGCCACTGACCGCTGGGTCAACGAGGGCGGCGATTCTTCTGATTCCGCCATCCGGGCCAGCTACGCTGACCGACCGATGGAGCCACCCGGCCGGTGAATGGGGAGTACCAAGTGACGCAGCCGAACCAACCGCAGTACCCGCAGAACCCCAACTCCGGGGGCTACCCCGCGCAGAACCCGGGCGGCTATCCGGGGCAGGGCCCCGGCTCCGGGGGCTTCCCCGCGCCGGGCCCGAACTCCGGCGGTTACCCGGCGCAGCCGTACCCGCAGGCGCCGCCCGCCTATCCCGGCGGCGCGATGCCGGCGCCGAAGCCCAGCGGTGGTACCGCGATCACCGCCGGGGTGCTCGCCGTGCTCGGCGCGCTGTGGGCCATGTTCTCCACCGTCGCCAGCATCATCGTGCTCAGCGAGTACAGCAGCAGCCTTCCGGCGATGAGCTTCATCGGCATCGGCCTGGTCGGGATCGAGGCGCTGCTGCTGCTCGTCGGCGGCATCCTGATGTTCATGAAGAAGCCGGCCGGCCGGTGGCTGGTGATCGCCGGCTGCGCGCTGGTGCTGGTGTCCGCCGTGCTGTCCATCGTGAACACCTCGATGATCGCCGCCGAGTTCGGTGGCAGCGGCGCGCTGGTCGGTACCAGCGCGGGCCTGGTGATCATCGTGTCGCTGCCCGCGATCGCCACGCTGGTGCTCGCCGCCGTGCCGCCGACCGCCCGCTACCTGGCCCAGGGCAAGGCGCCGCAGCAGCCGATGGGCGCGCCGGGTTACCCGCAGTCCCCGCAGGGCTGGTGAGACCGGGGCGCGGCAGTATCCACGCCGGGTGCTGCCGCGTCCACCCTCGTTGACGCCCTCCCACCTGGCGGGACAACCGCCGGATGGTCGTACCCTGAGATCATGGTTGACGACGTCTTCAGGTTCGGGTTCGAAACGCGCGCGATCCACGCGGGTCAGGAACCCGATCCGCGAACCGGCGCGGTGATCGTGCCGATCTACCAGACCTCGACCTACGCCCAGGACGGCGTGGGCGGTACCCGCGAGGGCGACTACGAGTACTCGCGTACCGCCAACCCCACGCGCACCGCGCTCGAGCAGGCGCTGGCCTCGCTGGAAGGCGGCCGTCACGGCCTCGCCTTCGCGTCCGGCATGGCCGCCACCGACGCCGTGCTGCGCACCCTGCTCCGCCCCGGCGACCACCTGGTGCTCGGGGACGACGCCTACGGCGGCACGTTCCGGCTGATCGACAAGGTGCTGGCGCACTGGGGCGTGGAGTACTCGGTGGCCCACCTGTCGAACCTGGACGAGGTGCGTGCCGCGATCCGCCCCGAGACCAAGCTGATCTGGTGCGAGTCGCCGACCAACCCGCTGCTCGGCATCGCCGACATCGCCGCGCTGTCCGGCCTGGCGCACTCGGCGGGTGCGCGGCTGGTGGTGGACAACACCTTCGCCACCCCGTACCTGCAGAACCCGCTCTCCCTCGGTGCCGACGTGGTGCTGCACTCGACGACGAAGTACCTGGGTGGCCACTCGGATGTGGTCGGCGGCGCGGTCATCACCAACGAGGACGAGCTGCGGGAGCAGCTCTTTTTCATGCGGAACACGTCCGGCGCGGTGCCCGGCCCGTTCGACGCCTTCCTGACGCTTCGCGGGCTGAAGACGCTCGCGGTGCGGATGGAACGGCACTGCGACAACGCCGAGCTGATCGCGAACGCGCTTCTCGCGCACCCGAAGGTGGCCAAGGTTTACTACCCGGGGCTGCCCGAGCACCCCGGGCACGAGATCGCGGCCAAGCAGATGCGCCGGTTCGGCGGCATGATCTCGTTCACCCACGCCGACGGCGAGCAGGCCGCGCTGGACACGGCCGCGCGGACCGAACTGTTCATCCTCGCCGAGTCACTCGGTGGCATCGAGTCGCTGATCGAGCACCCCGGTCGGATGACCCACGCCAGCGTGGCGGGCTCGACGCTGCAGGTCCCCGCCGAACTGCTGCGCCTGTCCGTCGGCATCGAAGACAGCCGTGATCTGCTCGACGACCTGCTGAAGGCGCTGGGCTAGGGAAGTCCCTAGGGGCGGTAGTTCTGCGGGACGGCCTCGTTGCCCGCTTTCTCCGGAGAGTGGGGCAGCGAGCTGCCGTCCACGCAGCCACCGACCAGTTCGAGGTGGTCGTCGTGGCGGATGTACTGGCCGGATTCCCCGCAGCTCGCGGCGTCCACGGTGTAGAAGGCCGCGCCGGTGAGCGCGATGGCCGAGGCGACGCCGGCGATCAGGGGCAGCACGCCGACCGACCGGCCCGCGGTGGACACCCGTGACATGCTTTCACTCCCTGTGGAAAACCGGTGACGAGTTAAGGGTACCTGGTCCGCTCGAGGTCCTCTGCCGAAGCACGGAAGCTGGCATGATCCCCAGGCATGCAACTGGTTGATCTCGACCGGATCCAGGCGGCCCGGACCCTGTTGGCCGGCGTGGTCCGCAAGACCCCGATGGAGCACGCGCGGGACCTGCGCCGGCTCCACGGCGGTCCCGTCCACCTCAAATGCGAGAACCTCCAGCGCACCGGATCGTTCAAGATCCGCGGCGCGTACACCCGGATCCACGGGCTGAGCGAGGAGGAACGCGCGCGCGGTGTGGTCGCGGCGAGCGCGGGCAACCACGCCCAGGGCGTGGCACTGGCCGCCGCCCTGCTCGGCGCGAAGTCCACCGTGTTCATGCCCGAACGCGTTCCGCTGCCGAAACTGGCCGCGACCAGGGGTTACGGCGCCGACGTGCACCTGCACGGCGAGGTGCTGGAGGAAACCCTGGCCGAGGCGATGGCCTTCGCGGAGCAGACCGGCGCGGTGTTCATCCACCCGTTCGACCACCCGGACGTCATCGCCGGGCAGGGCACGGTCGGGCTCGAAGTGCTCGAACAGGTGCCGGGAGTGGCCACCATCCTCGTCGCCACCGGTGGCGGTGGACTGGTCGGCGGGGTGGCGGCCGCGGTCAAGGCGGTCCGGCCGGAGGTGAAGGTGATCGGGGTGCAGGCCGAGAACGCGGCCGCGTACCCGCCTTCGCTGGCCGCCGGTGAGCCGGTGCGGCTGACCGAGTTGAGCACCATGGCCGACGGGATCGCGGTCGGCGCGCCGGGGCCGGTCAGCTACGCGCACGTGGCCCAGATGGTGGACGACGTGGTGACGGTGACCGAGGAGGCGCTGTCGCGGGCGGTACTGCTGTGCCTGGAACGGCGCAAGCTCGTCGTCGAACCAGCGGGCGCGGCGGCGGTGGCGGCGTTGTTGCAGCACCCCGGCGCGTTCGAACCGCCGATCGTGGCGGTGCTGTCCGGCGGGAACGTCGACCCGTTGCTGTTGCTGCAGATCATCCAGCACGGCATGACCGCGGGCGGGCGGTACCTGAAGCTGCGGCTGCGCGTGCCGGATCGGCCGGGTTCGCTGGCCAGCGTGCTGTCCAAGGTGAGCGAGCTGGGCGCGAACGTGGTGGACGTGGAGCACTCGCGCATCTCGGGCGCCCTTCGCCTGGGCGAGGTCGACGTGTCGCTGAACCTGGAGACCCGCGGGCCGGAACACTGCACCGCGGTCGCCGCGGACCTGCAACGCGCCGGTTTCCGGGTGATGTAAGGGAAAGGGGCACCGCCGAGAACCGGCGGTGCCCCTTCGCGTCAGCTCACCTCAGAGGTTGCCGCGGCGCTCCTGCTCGCGCTCGATCGCCTCGAACAGGGCCTTGAAGTTGCCCTTTCCGAAGCCCAGCGAGCCGTGGCGCTCGATCAGCTCGTAGAACACCGTCGGCCGGTCGCCGATCGGCTTGGTGAAGATCTGCAGCAGGTAGCCGTCCTCGTCCCGGTCGACCAGGATCCGGTGCTCCTTCAGGGTTTCGATCGGCACGCGCACCTTGCCGATCCGCGCCCGCAGCTCCGGGTCGTCGTAGTAGGAGTCCGGCGTGTCCAGGAACTCCACGCCCGCCGCGCGCATGGCGACCACGGTGCCGACGATGTCGTTGGTGGCCAGCGCGATGTGCTGGCACCCGGCGCCGCCGTAGAACTCCAGGTACTCGTCGATCTGCGACTTCTTCTTCGCCACGGCGGGCTCGTTGAGCGGGAACTTGACCCGGTGGTTGCCGTTCGACACCACCTTGCTCATCAGCGCCGAGTACTCGGTGGCGATGTCGTCGCCGACGAACTCCGCCATGTTCACGAAGCCCATCACGCGGTGGTACCAGTCCACCCAGTAGTCCATCTTGCCCAGCTCGACGTTGCCGACGCAGTGGTCGACCGCCTGGAACAGCCGCTTCGGCGCGCCTTCCGGCCGCTTCACGGTGCTCTCCTTCGCCACGTAACCGGGCAGGTAGGGCCCGGTGTAGCGGGAGCGGTCGATCAGCGAGTGGCGGGTCTCGCCGTAGGTCGCGATCGACGCGATGCGCACGGTGCCGTGCTCGTCGGAGATCTCGTAGGGCTCTTCGAGCACGGTCGCGCCCTGCGCGCGGGCGTGCTCGACGCACTTGTCCACATCGGCGACCTCGAGCGCGAGGTCGGTGACACCGTCGCCGTGACGGCGGTGGTGGTCGAGCAGCGGCGAGTCCGGCTTGACCCCGCCGTTGATGACGAACCGCGCCGAACCGGACTTCAGCACGAACGACTTGCGCTCGGGATGCCCGGTCTCGGGACCCGAGTAGGCGACCAGTCGCATGCCGAAGGCCACCTGGTAGAACCACGCGGTCTGCGTGGCGTTGCCGGAGATGAAGACCACGGCGTCCATGGCCTTCACCGGGAACGGGTCGGCCGACGCGTCGTGGTCGACGAGGCCGACGAGCTGACGCAGCTGGTCATAGCTGACGTCGTCGAGTGCGCCCTGTGGGTCGAGTGTGTGCGTCATGACTTGAGCATCAACCGGCCGGGCAAGATGAGCAACAGTCGCAGAATTCACTGGGCAGTATGCTCAAGGAATCCGGGAACGCGCCGGTCAGAGTGGACAACCTGTGCAGGAGATTCGCCATGTCCGAAGAAGCCATCGACGATCTTGACGCGCGCCTGCTCCTGCTGCTCACCGACGCGCCGCGGCTGGGCGTGCTCGAATGCGCGCGGCGGCTGGGGGTGGCGCGCGGAACCGTGCAGGCCAGGCTGGACCGGCTGGCCGCGAAGGGCGTGCTCGGCGGCTTCCCTCCGGAACTGGATCTCGCCGCGATGGGTTACGGGCTGACCGCGTTCGCCTGGCTGGAGATCGCGCAGGGCCGCCGCACCGAGGTGGCGGCGGCGCTGGCCGCGATCGACGAGGTGTGCGAGGTGCACGCCACCACCGGGCAGGGCGATCTGTTCGTGCGCATGGTCGCGCGCGACAACGACGACCTGCAGCGGGTGATCGACGAGGTGGTCGGCGTGCCGGACGTGCTGCGGACTTCGACTTCGATCGCACTGTCCACCCCCGTGCCGCCGCGGGTGCGCCCCTTGCTGGAGCGCACCGCGCGGCAGGCCTAGGAGTGTTTGACGTGTTTTGCGTGGCGGTTCGGGTGGCGGAACCTCAGCCGTCTTCTCGCTCCGGGAGCTCCACCTCATGAATAACCGATTCACCACGGTGAAGCTGTCCTCGCGAGAAGACGCCTGAGAACCCGATGTGGTGCGGGCTGACACGCGACCTGGTGATCGCAAACGGGGAATCAGTCGCGAGCGTGCTCGAGGTAGCGCTTCGCGGAGCGCTGCACGATGCCGTGCGCGTCGGCGTTGATGGAGGAGTTCCACCAGGCGCCGTGCAGCTTCTCGAACCGGTACGGCTCGAGGATCTCGGCGGCGTGCTTGACGATGCTCGGCCGCTCCGGGATCAGGTTCGGGTAGCTGTACATGAAGCCGACGAACTTGCGGTCCGGGATGACCTGCACGATGTCGCCGGTGAGCAGCGCGCCCTTGCCCGCGGCGCCGTCGCGCCAGTGCAGCACGGTGGAGCCGGCGAAGTGCACGCCGAGATTGATCAGCGTCAGGTCGTCGCCGAGCTGCTTCGAATCCCCGCTCCACAGCTCGATGGAGTCGTCGGGGCGGCCGATCCAGTCCTTGTCCTTCTCGTGCAGGTAGATGGGCACGTTGAAGGCCTTCGCCCACTCCACCATGGTGGTGTAGTAGTGCGGGTGGCTGATGGCGATGCCGGTGATGCCGCCGGCCGCCTCGACCGCGGCGACGATCTCGTCGTCGAGGTAGGTGACGCAGTCCCAGAGGAGATTGCCCGAAGCGGCCTGGACCAGCAGCGCGCGCTGGCCGATGCCGAACCGCGGTTCGGTGCCGATTTCGATCAAGCCTTCGCCCGGGTGTTCGATGCGTGCCGAATAATCACCACTGGCGCGCATCTTCGCGAGACTGGTCCAAGTCTGGCCGGATTGCGGGACGTACTGGCGTTCGTCTTCGCAGATCTGGCATTCGGTCTGTGGCGTCGCGTACTGGGTCCCGCAGGTCCCGCAAATAGGTAAGTCGCTCAAAACTGCCTCCCAAAGCTTTGCTTCGAAGCTAACCGGAAACATGCGCGCCCGGCCATGGGCAAAGCTCACGGCCGGGCGTGCATTCTTCAGGTCGGGAGACGGCGGCGGATCAGCCGGTGTAGGGGACCGCCTTGACCAGCGTCACCTTCTGGGTGTTGCCGTTGGGCAGCTCGTACTCGCGAGCCTCGCCCTCCTTCGCGCCGAGCAGGGCGCGGCCGAGCGGTGACTCCGGGGAGTACACGTCG